>JANQQW010000261.1 GCA_028284885.1 Planctomycetaceae bacterium | reverse complement strand
GGCTCGGTCGACGGATCGTCGGTCGTCTCGCCGATGGTTTCGCCCGGCGAGGTCGTCCCGGGGTCGGACGGCTCGTCGACCGGGGACTCCTGCCCGCCCGGTCCCGCCGGTTCGTCACCCTTCTTCCAGCCCTGCCGCGACGCGTAGGCGCTGGCCGTCTGCGGGGCAGGGCGGTACTGCGTGGCGGCCACCTGCACCTCGGCCGACGACCCCCCGCAGCCCGGCAGGGCCAGCAACACGGCAACGGCGACGATCAGCAGTCTCGTGGTCATCATCTCTGCCCGCCCGGAAATCGTGTTCGAAGACGAAACGCCCGTTCTTGGACGCACGAACGACCAATCGGTTCCCAAGACTACCACATCGAAGGGCACTTCCGAATCCCGGTCCACGCGGTGGCCGAGGCTCACTTCGTCATGGCGTCTCGAACGAGCACCTGCACGACGACCTTGAAGCCCGCTTCGCCCATGCCTCGCGTGAAGCTCCAGAGCTTCCCGATCCACGTCTTCTTTGGCTTGGCGTCCTCAGGGGCCTCTTCGGGTTCCGCGCTCTTCGGAAGCTCCGGCACCTTCTCGGGATTCTCGACGGCCTCGACGACCTTCTCGTGGACGGCCGTTTCCAGTTGCTCGTCCGGGAAGTCGGGCGACAACTCGATCTCGATCTGCTCCGGACGCACTACGTCCTCGATGGCACGCAGAATGGACGCCGGGTCGGCGCCCTCGCGTGCCTTTAGCACCACGCGCACCTTGCGGCGTCTAGCCACCGGGGCCTCCTTGCGGTACGGGCACGCGGGCCTCTTGGTAGGACTCGGCGGACTCCAGTTCCAAACCGTGGCCGCCTTGGGCGCGGTGGGCGGCGTCCAGTTCGTGGGTCATCCGGGCGACCCACTGGGCGATCTCCTCGTCGGAGAGATCGGGCGGCACTTCGACATCAACGACCAGCCTCAAGTCGTCGCTGCAGTCCACGTCCCCCGTGACCACAGGTCCGGTGCCCGGTACCGTTGGTCCCGTCTTGATCTCTTTCGCCCAATCATCTCCTAAGGTCTCTCGCCACTGTTGCTGGCACTCAGTGATTGCCGTGGGTTCTCCTTCCGGCCAAAGCGGCCCCATCGGCCCTCCGTCGCTGACGTCGATCGCGTCTTTAGGCGCCTTGGTAGAGAGCCAATGGAGATCACTCATTGCCGCCCGACGCGCCGATGACTGCAACTCTGCCCCCAAGCCGGGGAGAGAACTGCTCGGTCTCGCATCGGTAGCAGCTAGAACCGCTGAATGAGCGCGCGCTGCATACCTGCTTGCTGTAGTTGGCTTCTTTGCGCTGGATGCCTGCGACGCATACGAAACCGCCCGCGCCACCTTAGCGTTCGCAGCCGCGACAGTTGGCCCCGTGATCTCTTCGTATGCAGTGAATGCAGCATCTGCCAGCGTAGCTACCTGGCGGGCCAAGCTCCTCTTTCTCGCGACAGGTTGAGCTGAGATGCACGCCGCGGCGGCTTCTTCGAGCGCATCAGCTAGGAGTCGGTACGCTCCGACACGGTCCTTCCAGTCCGGAGGCAGTTGAAACAGGAACAGGCCTCGCATCGCACACCGTGTTGCGAATGCAGCGATAGCGCGGCGGTGAAGCACCTTCAGTGCGGATTCGAGTGACTCGCTCACATGTTCTCCCAGCACTACCACGGGACTGGAGCAGCCGAGGATCACGCTGTCAACTAGATTCTCGAGCCGCGACCTCTCGACCGCTTCAACCCGCTGCTTTCGAGCCGTAGAATCGGGGCTCATCAGGACGCGGACCTCTCACGGAACCACGACATGCCGGGCAAGCGGATTCTCGTTCTCGCGGGGGACTTCGTCGAGGACTACGAGTTGATGGTGCCGTTCCAGGCGCTGCAGATGCTCGGGTACCGGGTGGACGCGGTCTGCCCGGGGAAGAAGGCGGGCGACACGGTCGCGACGGCCGTCCACGACTTCGAGGGGGACCAGACCTACTCCGAGAAGCCGGGGCACCGGTTCGCTCTGAACGCGTCGTTCGACGACGTGGACGCGGCCGACTACGACGCCCTCGTCGTCCCCGGCGGCCGGGCCCCGGAGTACCTGCGGCTGAACCGGCGGGTGATCGGGTTGACGAAGCACTTCTTCGAGGCGAACAAGCCGGTGGCCGCCATCTGCCACGGACTGCAGCTGCTGGCGGCCGCGGGCGTGCTGAACGAGCGGGTGTGCACGGCCTACCCGGCGTGCGGGCCGGAGGTGACACTGGCCGGCGGCGAGTTCGTCGAGGTCGACGTCACCGAGGCGATCGTGGACGACCAGCTGGTGACGGCCCCGGCCTGGCCCGCCCATCCGAAGTGGCTGCAGGCGTTCCTCGAGGTGCTCGGGGCGAAGATCGAGATCTGAGTTCGACCGGGGGAGCCGAGACATGTGCACGTCGAAGTGGTGGTTCAGCATCGGGGCCGTGATGGCCTGCCTCGCCGTCGTCTTCGGGGCGTTCGGTGCCCACGGGCTGGAGAACGTGCTGGCGACGAACTTCGCCGGGGTGGAGAAGGTGGTCGCGGGCGAACGGCTGCCAGGGCCGGCCAAGTACCTCCGGGACTTCAAGACGGGCGCGGAGTACCACATGTACCACGCCCTGGGGTTGATGCTGCTGGGGGCGGTCTCCGAACGACGGTACAACCGCTCGCTCGCCGTCGCCGGCACGTCGTTCGTGCTCGGCATCCTCCTCTTCTCCGGCAGCCTGTACCTGCTCGTGCTGACCGGGGAGACGTGGATGGGGGCGATCACGCCGATCGGCGGCGTGGCATTCCTGGTCGGCTGGGTTGCCTTGGCGATCGGCGCGGCTCCGCAATCGACGTGTGCCGTCGAACCGAGCCAGCCGGCCGAGGAGGCTTCCGGAGTAGACGTCTCCGAGCGGACCGCCAAGTGGGCCGCCCCCGCCGAAGTCCGCCGCTGAGCAGCCCGCGCACGCCGTCGCAACCCGCAGAATCGCTGCGGCTTGCGCGCATCGGCGGTGTCGAGCTTCGTCCGTTCCAGCGGGTTGTCCAGGTGATGGGGCAGGACTATAGTGCCTCGACTCCCGAACCCGGCGGCGACCCGACCGTGGCCAAGCTCACCCACTTCGACGACTCCGGTGCCGCCCGCATGGTGGACGTCGGTGGCAAGCCCCCGACCGAACGGACGGCGAAGGCGGTCGGCTACGTCACCATGCAGCCCGAGACACTCGCCGTCGTCACCGACCGGACGGCCGCGAAGGGAGACGTGCTCGAAGTCGCCCGGCTCGCCGGCATCATGGCGGCCAAGAAGACCGGCGACCTGATCCCGCTCTGCCACCCGCTCGGTCTCGACCGCGTGCAGGTCGAGTTCGCGACCGTCGACGACCGACGCATCCGGATCGAGGCGACGGCCGGACTGGTCGGCAAGACGGGCGTGGAGATGGAGGCGATGACGGCCGTCAGCGTCGCCGCGCTCACCGTCTACGACATGCTGAAGGCGGTCGACCGGGCCGTCGAGATCGGGCCGATCGGGCTCGCCGAGAAGTCCGGCGGCAAGAGCGGCCACTTCCAGCAGACCGTCGAACCGTACCCGAGACCCTGAACTCCGCGGCGCTCATCACCCGGCCGGCGTGGGCCACGAAGAGTCCACCCCATCGAGAGGCGATCATGTCGAGCAACACCACCGGGCGAATCCTGCTGGAGCGGGTGCACGAACTGCTCGGCGACGAGTTGGCCGAAGCCGACCGCGTCTTCCAGAAGGAGTTGCAGGCCTCGCACCGCTACGTCAACGACGTGCTCGGCCATGTCAGCCGCATGCAGGGGAAGCGGCTGCGGCCGATGCTCGTCTTCCTCGCCGGCAAGGCGGTCGGCGAGACGACCGAGGTGCACCACGTGCTGGCCGCCGTCGTGGAGATGATCCACACCGCCACGCTCGTCCACGACGACGTGCTCGACGAGGCCGACACCCGCCGGCACGTCGCCACCGTCAACGGCCGCTGGAACGTCGAGACGAGCGTGCTCTTCGGTGACTACCTCTTCACGCACGCCTTCCACCTCGCCGCCACGCTGGAGACGACCGACGCCTGCCGGTTGATCGGCCGGGCGACGAACGTCGTCTGCGAGGGGGAGATGGCCCAGGTCCACGAGCGGGGCAACCTGGAACTCGACGAGGCGGGCTACCTCGCCATCATCGAGGGGAAGACGGCCGAGCTGTGTGCCGTCAGCTGCCACCTCGGTGCCCGTTACGCCGGAGCGGACGAGGAGACGGTCGCCGCCCTCGACCGTTACGGCCGCAACCTCGGCATCGCCTTCCAGATCGCCGACGACGTCCTCGACGTGACCGGCACGGAGAACCAGGTCGGCAAGACGCTGGGTCGCGACTTCCTCGAACAGAAGATGACCCTCCCGGCGATCCGCCTGCTCGAGACGGCCGACGACGCGACGAGACGCGAGGCCCTCACGCTGCTCGCCGAGCCGACCCCCGAGGGTTGGCCGCGGATGCACGAACTGCTCGAGGCGTCCGACGCGATCGACTTCGCGACGACCCGGGCCCGGGAGTACGCCACCGCCGCGAGAGCCGCCCTCGTCGACCTCCCCGACAGCCCGGCCCGCCGCCTCCTCGACGACGTCGTCGACTTCGCCGCCGTGCGCTCTTACTGAGTCGGCCCGCCCGTGCCTCGCCGCGGGAGCAACTCCGTTCACGAAGGTCGGCCGCCGTCCTTCTTCGCGCGGAAGTCGGCGATCAGTTCGCGGAGCGCCAACTGCACTGCGTTCCATCCACGGCGGTGTGGGCTGTGTCGCTTCACCGCTTTGAGCGCGCCGTTCTCCGTCGGTACGACCTGAAGATCCTTGATCCAGGGGACGTCGTCGAACGCCGGGGTCTCCTCGTACAGGACCGGCATGATCTCGGCCTCGCCCAGCTTCAGGCGCTCCCTGGCCCGCTCGCACTCAACGCCTTGGATGTACTGAGAGTGGTAGAATCCATTGCTCAGCATCAGGATGACGATGTCCGACCTGTTGAGCTCATCGCGGATGACCTCGTCCCAGTTGACTCCCACCCGCAGCTTCCCGTCGTACCAGTACTCCACGAGGCCTGCGTTGATGAGGATGTCCAAGTGCATCTTCAGCGCGTTCCAGAGCTTGTAGTCCTCGTGGCTGTAGCTGACGAAGACCCTCACTCTGCGTGCACCGCCCTTGCGGGCAGCGGCTGGCTGGACGCGGTCGAGTTCCGGTGTGACGTCGAGGTCCTTGGCCCCCTCCGCGGTCATGATCTGGACGCGGTGCCCGTCCTCTTCCAGCTTCTTGAGTTTGGTCACGCTCTCGAACTGATCTCCCGGTAGGGAGAGATCCAGCTCTTCATCGCCTCGCAGGCCCCCCGGGAGGCCGGCGTGGATGGCGTCGAAGTTGGTGCGGACGATTCCAGCCAGTTCCAGTCGGCTCTCGTCGTCCCCACCTCGGATGAGCACGTCGATGCGTGGGTTGCGGTGTCGTTCGCTGAGAACGAGTGCACGGGACTTGTTCCATCCGAGGACCACCCCACGTTTCCAACGAGGCAGCCCGTCGCTCAGCGGATGCGTTCGCACGATGAAGCGGCTCATCAGGCCCGCGGGCAGCAACTCGTACCGGTACCGGAACCGCAGTTCGGACTCCGCCACGTGCTCCGCGACGTCGAACTCGTCCGCAGGCGGCTCGTCGATCGGCAGGAGACCCGGCAGCAGGTAGACCGGTTGCCCCTCGTGCGTGCCGGCGCGGAAGCCGAGTTCCCGGTCGAGCATCAACTCCAGAAGGAAGTCGTGCACGCGGACGCCGTTCTTCTCCTCCGGGTAGTCGTCGATGCTCGCGTGCCGTTCCGACTCCATCCCCTGCAGTCCCGCGGTCAGCACGTCGACGACGTCGCCCGCCCACAGGGTCCCCTGCTTCTTCTTGTGCGGCCGCTTGTTCACGCCACGGATCAGGCCGTACAGGCCGTTGGCGGCCCAGTTCGGGTTCAGCACGCGGGTGTCCCGCAGGCGTTCGTTCTGGCCGTAGTACAGGGCCACGCCCAAGGCGTTCAGGTTCTCCGCCATGCTCTGCTGGCGTCCCTCGTCCTTCTCCCCCTCTTGCGAACAAACCTCCCGGAAGTCGGCCCATGTCAGGAAGTGCTGGTCCTCGTCCGTCATCTCGCTCAGGCGTTGGCGGACGTTGAAGTACGAAGTCGGCCACGTCCGGCGAACGCTCGGCATCTGCTCTAGCACGTCTCGAATCGTCGCCGTCAACTCGCTGATGCCGAGGTTCGACTCGCAGTCCGTCTCCACGAACGCGACGACGTTCGGATGCTCGCGGAGCAGTCGGCGGCGTTCGACCTCGTAGGGGCCGGGACTCTCCCACTTGTTGAGCACCACGATCACCGGGCTCCGCTTGACCTCGTTGCCCTCGCGGTGGCTGCCGTAGCGATCGACGTGACCCAGCCAGTACTCCGCCTCCTGCATCTGCTGCCCCGTCCGGCCGTCGAGCACCACGAGATAGAGACTGCGCTCGGTCAGGAAGAAGCGGTGCGTCTCGTGCACGATCTCCTGCCCGGCGAAGTCCCACAACCATACCTTGACGTCATCGTTGTCCGGGCACGCCAGCTGCCACGGATGAATCTCGATCCCCGGCGTCTCCCCTTGCTCCTTCTCGAACGGGAGACCCCGCAGTGCTCGTGAGACACACGTCTTCCCTGCCTCGCCGCGGCCCACGAGAAGCAACTTGACCTCGTTGAGCGGACGTTCGCCGTGCTCCTGACGGGAAAAGTAGTAGTCGAGGATCGGTTTCGGATCGACACCCCAGTCATTTGTCTCCGTCCCGGTGATCTCTCTCGGGAGGCCGAGCGCCGCACAGCCAACCACGTTCAGTCTCTCGAGACGTTCGAGCTGCCGCAGCGTGGCCGGGAGACTCTCAAGCGGACTCTCGCTCAGGTCGAGCCGGCTCAGCGATGCGAGCTGGCCAACCTCCGATGGAAGTGTTGCCAAGTTCGTCCGAAAGAGGTCGAGATGAGTCAGCGATGCGAGCTGGCCAATCTCCGGCAGCAGCGTCGTCAGCTGGTTGTGGCTGACGGCGAGCTGTTGGAGTTGTGCGAGTTGGCCGATCTCCGGCGGCAGCGTCGTCAGCTCGTTGTAGCTGACGTAGAGCTGTTGGAGTTGTGCTAGCTGGCCGATCTCTGGCGGCAGCGCCGTCAGGTCGTTGCCGCTGGCGTAGAGCTGTTGAAGTTGTGCGAGTTGGCCGATCTCCGGCGGCAGCGCCGTCAGCTGGTTGTCGCCGACGTCGAGCTGTTGGAGTTGTGCGAGTTGGCCGATCTCCGGCGGCAGCGCGGTCATTTGGTTGTGGCGGACTTCGAGCAGCTGGAGTCGTTCGAGTTGGCCGATCTCCGGCGGCAGCGCCGTCAGCTGGTTGCCGTTGACGTCGAGCTGTTGGAGTCGTTCGAGTTGGCCGACGTCCGGCGGAAGCGCCGTCAGCTCGTTGCCGCTGACGGAGAGTTGTTGGAGTCGTGCGAGCTGGCCGATCTCCGGCGGCAGCGCGGTCAGCTCGTTGCCGCGGACGTCGAGCAGCTGGAGTCGTTCGAGTTGGCCGATCTCCGGCGGCAGCGCCGTCAGCTGGTTGCCGTTGACGTCGAGCTG
>JANQQW010000256.1 GCA_028284885.1 Planctomycetaceae bacterium | reverse complement strand
TCCCGGTTCCGCGGATCGCCGGCTGCACGCTGCGGGTGGCCCCGTTGTCGGAGATGACGACACTTCGAATAGGCGGACCCGCCACGATCGTGACACCGGGGGACGAGGAGGGGCTTCGACGGGCGTTGCGTGAACTCCGGGCGTCGAACGTGCCCTATCGACTCCTGGGGGCCGGCTCGAACGTCCTCGCTTCCGACGAGGGGCTGGAGTTCGTGGCGGTCGACGTGCGCCGGTTACGGCGGCTGGAGTTCGACGGTGAACGCGTTCGGGTCGGAGCAGGCGTTCGGCTGCCGGGACTCGTCCGTCGACTTGCCGACAGGGGCCTCGGAGGCCTCGAGTACCTCGTCTCCGTCCCGGGGACGGCCGGCGGAGCCGTCTGCCGAAACGCAGGACGCGGTCGCGAACACGACCTCTGGATCGGACAACACGTTGAACGCGTGGAGTTGTTCGACGGCGAGAGGACACGGTTCCTGTCCGCGCGGGAGATGGACTTCGGACACCGCCACTCGACTCTACTCGACAACCCCGGGTGGGCTGTCGTGTCCGTCGTGCTCAGGTTGCCGCGTCGCCCCCGCTCCCTGTGCCGTGCGCGGATCCGGGAACGGCTCCGCCTTGTCCGCCGATCCCAGGACCGGGAGCATCCCAACGCGGGCTCGGTGTTCCTCGACGCAGCCGGGTGCCGCCCGTGGTGCGGACGCCGAGTGGGTGGTGTTCAGTGGTCGCCACGGATTCCGAACTGGCTGCAGAACGTCGAAGGCGGCACGTTCGCGGACGCGATGACCTTGATCGGGATGGTCAACGAGGAACCGGAGGCGCTGGAACTGGACGTGTGGAGTTGAACGTGGATCGGAACGACTGACCAAGGAGGTCGAGATGGGAGGGCGTGCCGTCTGCATGGTCGCCGTGGGAGACTTGCCGTACGCCGAGTACGGCATCCGCACCTGGCGCGACTGGTGCACGCGACGCAGCATCTCCTTCCACTTGATCGACCACGACGGGGGACTGCACCCCACCTTCTCGAAGTACCGGGTCTTCGAGCTCTTTCCGGACGTTGACCGCTTCACCGTGGTCGACGCCGACACGATGGTTCGCTGGGACTGTCCCGACTTTGCGGAAGGCGTGGGCACGTCGTTCGGTGCCTGCGTCGACCTCGGTCATGTCGGTTGGATCGTCCAGTCACTGCAGGCACACGAACCGTTCTTCCCTTGCGTGAACGTTCCGTGGTGGGACTACGTCAACTCGGGCGTTCTCGTCATGTCCCGTGCACATCAGCGTGTAGCCGAAGGGGTCCTCACTTGGGCACGCGAGCACCCCGAGCCGATCCGATTCGGCAACAACTGGAGATCGTACGACCAGACGGTGCTGAACTACGTACTTCGGGAGCTGGGCACGCTGGTCCACTACCTGCCCCTCGACTTCAATCTCACGAAGATCCGCCAACGTGGGCTGTGGGAGGAGCGACGCTACGTCGACGTCGCCCACGTCTGGCACTTCAACGAGAATCGCAAGGAGTCGGACATGGCCGAGACTTGGGAAGTCGTCCGCAGGCACTATTCCTGACACGGCCGACGCCTGGTCTGCCTCGGGAGGGAACACCACTTCACCCCTGATCCGAGTGCACTCCGTCGAGTGCCGGCAGCCTGTGAGCGTCGGTCGTCGTGGTCACGTTCGCGGCCTCGTCTTCGCGGCGGAGGCCGAAGTACCTGCGTACGTCCGCGTGCATTCCCGGCTTGTCACTGGCCCACTCGAGCAAACCGTTCTCGGCCACACGCACGTCGATGGAGGGATCGTAGTCGTGGCCGGAGAGGAAGCGGTAGCGACCCACGTACCGTCGGTCCTGCCGTGTGCCGTGCCAGAGGTGGACGAGGTCTCCCGCGACGACCCCGACGCGACCACGGACGTCCTCCCAGAGTTGGCGGCCCCACTCCAGCCAGTGCCGTCGCCAAGTGCGGTTCATCCGCCGTGCCTGCAACGTGTTCCAGCGTCCGATCAGGGCGTTGAGCAGCTCGTTGTCGCCTCCGCCGATGACGTCGAACTCGGCGATTCCGTGCCGTTCGACGACCTCCCGGCGCCCGGCCCAGGCGAAGCCCGGGGCAAAGGCGACACCGTCCAGCGAACCGGAGTCGGCCAGTGACTGGACGGCCGACGGCTGCGCATGTGCCAAACGGCCTCGTCGGTCCGTGAGGTGGACGCGCTGGAACGGCTGCACGAACACGCAGTCGTCGAGCAGTTCCGCCGTGCTCCCCGCCCAGTCGGCACTCAGGAAAAGCAGATCGGCGTCGATCCAGACCACCCGGTCGTACCGATCGGGAAGCCACGACGTCGCGAGCCGGATCATCCGCTCTTTCTGCCAGAGGACCTGCTCCTCGGTCGCCTCGATCCGGAAGTCGGCGTCCGTGTCGAACCGACCGCCGTAACCGGCCTCGACGACGAACAGGTCGCAACCGTGGAAGGCCGCGCGGAACCGCTCGTACTTCTCGACGACGCGACGGTAGGCGCAGGGGTTGAAGTACGGCACGACGGCCGCGAGTCGCCTGCTCACGACAACTCCCAGGTGGTTTGCCACGCGTCCGAGTCGAATTCTCGCGAGAGACTCGGCTGCCGAACCGGTTCGTCCTCGTCGGCGCGATCGGCCTCCCGCCACCGTTCGCGTGCGCGGCGCCGGAGTTCGCGGACGAGTCGGCGGTCGCCGGCCGGCGCCCACTCCTCGATTCCGGCGAGTTCCTCGGCGAGGCATGCCTGGTAGGCGGGCCACCAGAAGGTTCTCGCCGGTTCGCGAACGTGCTTCTCGCCGTGCATGTGCCACACTCGAACGTCCTCGGTCCCGGCAGCGTGGATCGGGGAACAGTTCCAGCGGCAGTCGAGTAGTCCGTACGGGTACCGAGACAGGAGAATCTGCAGAGCGACCTCGTCACAGATGAAGGTGTCGCGTCCGGCGAGCGACATCTCCAGCCAGGGGGCCAGAATCTCCGCGTCGGAGCGGGATGCGAACACACCGCAGTTGACGGCCTCGCGAGGTTTCAGGGCATCGTCCACCATGCGGCCGAACTCGTCCGGATCACCGACCGGATCGACCGAGTGCCAGCGTTCGATCCGCTTCCGCATGATTCGCTTCCCGGTGTGCCAACGGGCGAACCGCGTCGCACAGAACTGCGAGCGTTCCGCTTCGTCGAAGAGTTCCCAGATCGGCCCCACCACGAACGTGTCGCAGTCGAGGTAGGCGGTGACGTCGTAGGGCGGATCGTTCATCACGGCCACCTTCGTGATGAACGAGGAGTTCTTCACAACGTCCACCTCGTCTGTTCGGACGTGTTGGGCCGCGAGCCGGGACTCCCCCGCGATCCGCTCTCCGACGTCGTGCGACTCCGGTCGCGACGTGACGACGGTCACCGGTCCCGCGTAGTGATCGCGGAGCGAGCGCAGCGAGACGACGAGTCGAGCAGCATGGGGCGTGCCGGTGAGCAGGTAGACGACCCCCCGTGACGGTGGGGGCTCCGCGGTCCGGCTGGTGCGAGCTGGGGCGTCCCTGTCCGCGGCCCCACCCCGGACGTCGCCCCCGCTCTCGACTCTTGGTTCGAGGGCGCGTCGACAGGCACGTTCCAGACGCCGCCTGCGGCCACAGTGACGCCATCCCCGGTTCATCCGGACCCTGCGGAACGGGTCTCCACGACGTGCGGCGCAGTACCAGAGGTACGTGTCGTGCGAGGGGACGGGCAGTGGACCCTCGCGCAACGCCGCCATCTCCCGGACCCAGTCGGTGCGTCCGAAGAACAGCCACGACGTGATCCGTGGATGCTTGAGGCGGTCGGCGTCGGGAGCGGGGACGAGGTCGAGCCGTTCGGAGTCCGCGAGGGACGGTACACCGTCGGCCCAGTCGTCCAGGCGGGCGATTGCGTCCGGCGGCTTCGTGAAGCCCCAGGGCTGCGAGACGAACACCGGCTCTCGACCCTCCCGGTCGGGGGCGAACCACTCGGGGAGCGGCCAGTCCGCTGGCTCCTCGGCCACCGCGTCGACGTCGATCTTCAGGTGCCAGGCCGTTTCGACCCATCGTCCCGGCGCGTCCACGAATGCGGTCAACATCCTGGTCCGCGGATCGACCCCGTCGTGCCGGTAGACCTCGATCCTGCGATCCGGGTGGTCGACGAATCCGAGCTCTCGGCGCCACCAGCTCCGCGAACGTGACTGGTCACAAACGATCAACAGGGGCCGTTCGAGGAGACCCGGTCGGTGCCGGCGCCACGTGGGCCAGACGAGGCGGAGTTCCGGGAGATGCGTCTCGTCGACCGCGACGATGGTCGTGAACTCGGGAACCCCGCAACTCTTCGTCGGGGCGTCCCTGCTGGCGGACGGGGCCTGCACTCGAGCGGTCCCGTAGACGTGTTCCCAGAGACGCCGTGCGTTGCGGACCCGTCGCGCACGGTTTCCGGCGAAGTGCGCGATCCAGGCCCGGTCCAACATCGACTCGGGATGTTCGTCTCGACGAATCCACGTGTTCCACCGCTGGTCGAGTTCCTGCACCGGGATCTCACCCTGCACGATCGCCCGGTTGACGTCCCCCTGGTCCATCCAGATCTCGTCCTCCGGTCGTGCCGTCCGGTGTACCCGCGCCAAGGCGCTTCCGAGGGGCCGCGGGACGCCGACGACGCCGGTGTTGAAACGCATCCACGCGGGGTCGTACCCCTTGCGACGAAGAAATCGTACGCCTCCACGGCTCGTCTGGTTGCGGGCGAGACTGAGTCTGTCCGAGCTCAGTTCGGGAGCGATCGGAGGTGCGCCCGGCAACGGCACGGCGTCGAGGTCGAGGACGAGCGCGATCTCGGCGTCGACGTGCGAGTGAACGAGGAGCTTCTCCCATGCGGGAGATCGTGACGGGTCGGAGACGTGCTCGCGGAAGACCAGGTCGTAACCGTGACGACGACAGTACTCCTCGATGAACGGAACGGTGTATCTCGCGTAGGGAGCGTTTCCCGAACGGACGACGTAGACCTTCATCGAAGCCTCAGCTCCCGCGATCGTTGAGGACACGTTTCGCCCGGCGGATGGTCGTCCGTGCGGTCCAGTTGTACGAGTGCATCCAGCCCATCTTCTTCAGTCCGAGCCGTGCGACTGCCTCTTCCCGCCGTCGAGCGACGTACCACAAGAGCGTCACGAGTTCGACGGTGTCGGGGGCACTGGCCAGAATCCCCTGAAGATCCCGAAACCACTCCACGTCGACCGACCACCACCAGGTCGCCAGAGCGGGAACGCGAATCCGATCGGACGTCGCGTCGAACGGAAAGGCGAGCGGAGGGCGGTCGCGAAGTCCGGGGACGTGGCCTGCCCACTCGTCGAGTTGCGAGATCAGGTCGCTCGGCTTCGCATAGCCCCACTTGGCCCCGGACAGCGGGGCTTCGAAGGCGGAGTCCGGCAGCGGGGTCGAGGAGTCCGCAACGGCTCGGGGATCGACGACGAACACCCGCCCGGCGTCCTGTTCTCCAATCACGGTTCGGAGGCGCTGGCCAATCGCCTCCCCGTTTCGGGTCCGCACGAACGAGACGTCGAAGTTGCTCGGCAGACTCGGCAAATCGCCGTCCGCACTCGTCAGGACGATCGTTGACGAGCCCGCAAGGTCGGGGCGGTGGCGGCGCCAGGTGGCGATCGACCCGGCCAGAGCGGGACGGTGTTCCAGTGGCGTCGGCACGATGACGGTGTTGGGCAGTCGACCGGCCGAGTCACCGGTCGTCGGCTTTGCCTGCGATGCGACTCGTTCCCGGGCAGCGCGATCGTACATCCCCGCCGTGACGATCTTCGCCGGCATCGCCGAACGCACCGACTCCACCGCCTCCTCGTAGGGGACGTACGGGAATGCGGTGAGTCCGCTGTCCGGAGTGCAGTTGTAGACGTCGAACCCGTCCTCCTCGAAGTGTGGGCGGAGCCGCTCGAGCCGTGCGTTGAGAATCGCATAGCTTGAGTTGTTGTTGCGGACGGAACTCCGCGAACGATCTTGGTCGAAGGCATAGTTCGCGGCGCCCTCCCGCATGCGAAAGTCGCAGCCGAGCAGGTAGACCGTTCGCACGCCCAGGAAGTACAGCAGACGCAGCGCTACGTACATCACGGATCGGGAGCCCTTGTGGCCCAATTCGTCGACGCGTTTCGAGTGGTTTCCCCAGTTGAACGAGTCCTCTGTGAGCCACTGGTCCGGTTGGAAGGCCTCGTTGCGACGAAACCCGAACACGGCCGGCATGTCACCAACTCGTTCGTCCGAGTCCACGAGTGCATCGACCTCGTCACGGACCTTGAACGTCTTCTCCATGTGATCGAGTGGGACGAACTTCCAAACACCGGGATCACGCCAGATCACGTCGCAGAAATTGCCCGGGTCGTCCACGGAACACCACAACCGGGGTCGGACGACGGTGGCCGCGTTGTTGACCGCAAGCGTCAAGAATCCTCGCTCGTCGAGCGCACGCAGATCGTGGTCGTTGAGAGACGGACCACCACACACGAGGAACGCCGACCGTCCTCGAAACGTGTCCCCGAGGAAGACGTTGTGTCCGTCTCGCGTGAACAGCATCGGCGCGGGTTGCCGGTACTCCCCGACGGCGAATCCGACCCGCCGGTCCCGTCCATGGCGCAGTCGGCGGTGATCGTTGGTGTCACGCTCCGGGCCGCCGGGTAGGTCGCGTGATGTGGGCTTGTGAGCCACGTCCCCTCTCCGTCGCAGGTCGACGGACGATTAGGCACCATCGGGCCGCGCCTCGCAAGCCTGAATCCGTACCGTCGGGTCCAATCCGATCGACTCGTGCGAGTCGGCCGGACGCAACGTCTGCCGACTCGGTACCCTGCTCGGGTCGGCAACGATCCAGCGAGAGGAGCCCAACGCGATGCCTCGGTACGTGTGTCACGAACACCGATTCCTGCTCTGGACGATTCGCAAGTGCGCAACGCAGTCGGTCAAGGCGTGGATTCGCGAGAGTCCTCTGATCGTGACGGGCATCGGTCGCCGCAGGGCACGGAGACTCGACGGATACGTGCGTGCGGCAATCGTCCGGAACCCGTTCGAGCGGCTGATCTCCTCCTGGGGACGTGCGAAGTGCACCTACAAACCGGGACAGGCCGGTCGGAGTGGCCGCTTCGAGCGTGACATCTGGGGGATCGAGCGGGAGCATCTCGAGAACTTCGTCCTGGAGGCGAGTCGGGTGAACGACCCCCACTGGCGTCCGCAGACGAACACGCTGTGCAACAAGCGCGGTGAACTCCACGTCGAACGGCTTCTGCGAGTCGAGTCCCTGGCAGCGGACTGGAGGTCGTTCTGCGAACACGTCGGGATGTCTCACCGCCCCCTTCCACGTCGAAACGCCCACGACCAGCATCCCAGTCCGTTGAAGCAGCGCCGCTACACGGACTATCGCGAGTACTTCACGCCATGCGCCCGCGAGATCGCGGAAACCCTCTACGAACGAGACCTTGAGTTGCTCGGGTACCAGTTCGACTCGTAGTGGTCGTGGATCGCCCGCGTCTCGGTCCCGTTCGACGGCACGGAGTGCGAGTTTTCGCGGAACGGGCCGTTTTCTTGTTGACTCGCAAAGGTGAACATGCCCACATAGCGAGGTTGCC
Source organism: Planctomycetaceae bacterium (assembly GCA_028284885.1). Classification (GTDB taxonomy): domain Bacteria; phylum Planctomycetota; class Planctomycetia; order Planctomycetales; family Planctomycetaceae; genus JANQQW01. Next base: position 3,063 of record JANQQW010000256.1, on the reverse strand, counting down.
CTATCCCCGTTGCCGAAGGAGTGGTCATGACCTCGAGTTCGGATTCGAGCACGTCCTCGACCAGCAGCACGTCCTCGACGAGCAGCACGTCCTCGACCGGCAGCACGTCGTCGACGAGCAGTACGTCCTCGACGAGCAGCACGTCGTCGTCGTCGAGCAGTCCCTCCTCGAGCAGCAGCACGTCGTCGTCGTCGAGCAGCCCCTCCTCGAGCAGCAGTACGTCGTCGTCGTCGAGCAGTCCCTCCTCGAGCAGCAGCACGTCGTCGTCGAGCAGCTCCCCCTCGTCGTCGAGCAGCAGTTCTTCGTCGAGTTCGGGCGGATGCCCGGAGGTGGTCGAGGTCATCGTCGATCCGGCCCACGAGAAACGTGCCGCGAAGATCGGCGACTATCTCTTCATCGCGCCGGTCGACTCGAGTGCTTCGTCCTCCAGCAGTTCGTCCGGCGGCAGCGTCTCCACGGGCTGCCACGGAAACGTCTTCCTCAAGGCGATCGTCAATCCACCCTCGGATGCCCACAAGATCAAGTGGGAGGTGGTCACGGGGGAGACGTGCAGCGACACCGCGACCATCACGCCAGACCCGACCGACCCGAGCATCGTCGAGGTCGACGCAGGGAACGTCGAGCGCGTCTGCATCCGGATCGTGTGCGACGACGGAAGCTCGAGTTCCGGTGCGAGCGAGAAGCTCTGGCCGGAGGACTACGACGCCGGTGCCGTCGACGTCTACGAGGTGGGCGAGTTCTGCCCGCCGTGCGCGACGCTGTCTTTCGAGGGCAACCTCGGTCCCAGCGAGTCGCCCGCCGGAGCCGGGGCCCCGGGTGAGACGTCGCCTCCTTCGATCGGCACGGGGGCCGCCAACCCGCAGGCGACCTTCAGTTCGGCCGGGCCGGCACAGGTCCACGCCAACGGTGCGCTCGAGTACTCCTACTCCGCGCCCATGCCGAGCGGACTCGGCCAGCCGGTCTTCGGCACCTACCACTCCTCGCAGCAGATCGACAGCGCGGCCGGCTACGGGTGGACGGGCTCCTTCGACCAGCGCGTCATCGAGATGCCCTGCAGCGACGACGAGATTCTCGTCCTCTCCGGCACCGGTACGGCCCTGATCTACCGGAACCCGGACTCCGGGGGCCTCTACGAGTCACCCGCCGGGGCGCGGGCGAGCGTGACCAAGACCGGCGGCGGGTGGATCGAACGAAGCACGATCGACGACCGCACCTGGACGTACAACGGGGACGGCGTACTCACCGGCACGACACAGGGCGCCAACCAGATCACCTACACGACGACCGAGGTCAACGGCGTCACGCTTCCCTCGACCATCTCGGCCGCCGGGCAGTCGGTGCAGCTGACGTACACGGACGAGGCCGTTCCGCGACTCTCGAACGTCGCCATGCCGGGGGGCCGCAACTTCTCCCTCGGCTACACCGGTGCGAACCTCACCAGCGTGACCCAGCCCGGTCAGGGGGCGATCTCGCTCGGCTACGACACGTCGAGCCGGCTGACCTCCATCTCGCTGCCCGGCGGCGGCACCCACACCTACGCCTACGACTCCGAGGGACGTGTCACCAGCTGGCAGAACCCACTGGGCGACACGACCACGTACGACTACGTCGACGACACGACGACTCGCGTCACCGACCCCTGCAGCCGCGTCACCACGGCGACCTACGACGGCACGAACCTCGCCCAGATCCAGTCGATCGAGAAGGGCGGCAAGACCTGGAGCTACGGCTGGTCCGACGGCTACCCGACGTCGATGTCCGACCCCAACGGCAACGGCATCAGCTACTCCTATCGCACGGCGACCGGCGGGGCCAAGCAGATCGCGTCCGTCCAGGACGCCTCCGGCAACACCTTCGACTACACCTACGACAGCGAGGACCGCGTCGCCACGACCGTCGACCGCGGCGGCAACGTCACGACGCTCGGCTGGGACTCCAGCGGTCAGCGGACCCAGCTCGTGAACGCCCTCGGCGGTCGGGTCACGTACACCCGCGACTCCAACGGCCAGGCAACCGCTCTCGACAACGAGCTCGGCGACGCGTGGGACAACGCCTTCGACACGGCCGGCAACCGACTCGCCTCGATCAGCCCCTCCGGCCATCGCACCAGTTTCGTCTACGACTCCTCCAACTACGTCACGGCCCAGATCCTCCCGCTCGGCGGACAGACGACCTACTCCCGCGACGACCTCGGGCGAACGACCGCCGAGACGAACGCGCTCAACGAGACGACGAGCTACCGGTACGATGCCGACGGCCGACTGGTCGCCACGGTCGATCCGCTCGGAAACCGCACCACCAACGTCTACGACGTTGCAGGCCGACAGACGGCGTCGATCGACCCACTCGGCAACCAGACGGACTACGTCTACGACGGATGCGGAAACCGGATTCGCACGGTCGACCCGCTCGGCCGCACGACGACCACGATCTACGACGACCTCGACCAGGTGTTGGCGACCGTCTCGCCGCTCGGCAACCGCAGCACGAACGTCTACGACGACGGCGGACGGCAGGTCGCGACGATCGACCCGCTCGGCAACCGGAACTCCACCGTCTACGACGCCCAGGGCCGTGTGGTCGCCACGGTCGACCCGCTGGGGAACCGTACGACGAACGTGTACGACGTCGAGGGCCGCCAGACGGGAACCGAGAACCCCCTCGGCGACTCGAGCGACTCCGACTACGACGCCCTCGGCCGCCTCGTGGCGACGATCGACCCGCTGGGGAACCGCACGACCAGCGTCTACGACGCGGCCGGTCGCCAGGTCGCCTCGATCGACCCGCTGGGCGAACGGACCACCAGCGTCTACGACGTCGACGGGCGCGTCGTCGCCTCGATCGACCCGCTCGGCGAGCGGACCACCAGCGTCTACGACGCCGACAGCCGGGTCGTCGCCTCCGTCGATCCGCTCGGGAACCGCACGACCACTGTCTACGACCTCGTCGGGCGGACGATCGCCACCGTCGATCCGCTCGGCAACCGGTCCTCGACCGTCTACGACGCCGCGGGCCGCACGATCGCCTCCGTCGATCCGCTCGGGAACCGCACGACGACCGTCT
>JANQQW010000248.1 GCA_028284885.1 Planctomycetaceae bacterium | reverse complement strand
GGCTGTCGACCTCCTCGGAGTTGAGCAGGCAGTACGTCGGCATGCCGGTCCGCTCGTGGTTCGCGCCGCGGAGCCGTGCGTACATGGAACCGATGCTGGAGCCGGTCGCCCCGCTGCCGTTGGGGTCGGTCCCGCCGTTGAGAACGTGCTTGATCGCCTGCCCGTGGCTGCCGACCGGGTGCTGGAACGACCGCACGACGGAGAAGTCGTCGGCCTGCTTCGCCAGCAACGGGAACGTCCCGCCGAAGGTGACACCGGGGATCGTCGTCTGCACCTCGCCCGTCACGCTGCAGTAAGGCGACGGGGCCGTCATGTTCGGGTTGAACGTCTCGATGTGGCTCGCACCGCCCGAGAGGAACAACAGCACGACCGACCTGTCGCGGAGGAACGAAGTGCTCCCGGCGTTCGCCCGGCTCTCCAACAGCCACGGCAGCGACAGCGAGCCCAGGCCGAGCGTGCCGGCCGACAGGAAGTCCCGCCGGGCGACTCCGTCGCAGTTGCTCGACTCTCTTCCGCTGAGAAACGTGAGCATCGGCTCTTCCCCATCGGGACGTCGACTCGGGCCGCGACCGCGGCGAGAGCGCGGGGGAACACCCGCACTTCGAGTTGTCGCCCGAGGCGTCTTCGTTACGCAGCTCCCTTTGTACCCGCCTCGGCCAGACGCATCAACACCTGCCGATTCAACGGGGCGAGTCACCGGCGGAGGGTGGAGCCCCGAACGGTTCGCACACCAAGCTTCCGTCCTCTCGAACGACGACGGAGATCGCCCCTTCGCTGGCCGTCGCGAGAACGCGTGCCCCTTCGTAGACCTCACGAACGGGGTCGAGCCGGGTTCGCGAGCCCGCACTGACGACGACGTGCTCCGGACGGCACCACTCCGCCAGTTCCGGCGGGTTCGCCTTCGGGCTCCCGTGGTGCGGTGCGGCCAACACGTCGACGTCGACCGGCGGCCGGGCGAGCAGCCGGTCCAGTCCGTCCTCCTCCACGTCCCCCGTCAGCAGGATCCGCCGACCTCGGTACTCGACGAGCAACACGATGCTCGCGGCGTTGTCGCTCTCGTACGTCTCGCCCGCCAGCGGGTGCAGCACCTCGACCCGCACGTCCTCGTCGAGACGAACCCGGTCCCCGGCGTTCAACAGCTCGATCCGCGTCCCCCGCCCGGCCGCCACCTCGCACAACTCGGCGACGAACCCCTGCTCGAAGTCGAGGAACGCCGGCGTGACGACGAGCACGTCGACCGGCACGGACTCCGAGACGTCCACGAGGGCGTTGAAGTGGTCGACGTCGGCGTGGGAGGCGACGGCCACGTCGATCCGGTCCGCCCCCGACTGCCAGACGGCCGACCGGACCACGCGGTCGGCGTACTCCGGGGCGGTCAACGAACCGGCGTCGAAGAGCAGGTTTCGGCCGTTCGGCAGTTCCAGGTACACGGCCGACCCGTGCCCTACGGAGAGGAACGTGCACCGCAACTCTCGTTCGGGCTGCGGCTGCATCGCGGTGAGTCCCACGACCGCCCAGAAGGCGAGCGCTGCGCCGACACGCACGGGCCCACCAGGTCGCCGGGCGGCGATCAACAGCGCGGCCACCCCCACGTAGAAGCCGGCCGTCCACAACCACGACGGCCCGGCCAGGTAGCGGTGCCCCAGTTCCCACTCGCCGGCCACACGAACCACCTCGAGCAGGCCGCGGAGCCCGACGTCGAACGCCCACGCGAACGGCTCGGCTCCCGCCCCGACCGTCGTCGCCAGAATCACGAACGCGTAGCCGCACCACATCACCGGCACGATCGCCGGGACCAAGAACACGTTCACCACCAGCCCGACCGGCGAGACCACGTGAAACCGGTGGGCGACCAGCGGGGCCGCGAACAGCCAGATCACGGCCATCGTCGAGGTCGAGGCCCACAAGAACTCGCGGCAACCGAACAGCACGCGGCCGACGACGCCCCGTTCGACGAGGTCGTCGACCGACGCGGGCTTCCGCCGCAGTCGAGAGTGTGCCTCGAGCGTGAAGGCGATCGCTGCGGCGGCGAGAAACGAGAGCTGTGCACCCGGGTCGAACAGGTCGGTCGGCCGCCAGGCCAGGAGAACAGCGGCGGCGAGGGACAAGACCTGGAACGGACTCGCGGCGCGGTGACCCAGTCGCCCGACGACGGCGATCGCGACGAACAGCGACGCCCGCAACACCGACGGCCGCGCGCCGGTCACCATCGCGTAACCGGCCAGGACGACGAGCAGCACGGCCACCGTCGTTCCGTTGCCGCAACCCGCCAGCCGGCAGCCGAACCAGACGAAGGTCGCCAGAATCCCGACGTGGAGGCCGGAGATCGCGAGCAGGTGCAGCGTTCCGCTCTCGGCGAAGTCGGCCCGCACGTCGTCGGGGACCGTCTGCCGCGACCCCACGATCAACGCGGCCGCCAGCGGGGCGGTTCGCTCGCTCAGACTCTGGTGCAGCAGTCGCTCGACGGACGCGCGCAACCGGGACGAAGCGCGAGCGACCGTCCACCCCCGTCCTTCGCCGGTGCGAACGACCGCCTCCGGGTGGTTCGTCCAACAGGTCACACGGGCCCCGCGTCCGCGCAGCCAAGCCGCGAAGTCGAACTCGCCGGGGTTCGACGGCGGTCGCGGACGCGCCATCCAGCAGACGACTTCGACCCGGTCGCCGGAGTCGAGCGTCGGGAGGTGACCGGTCACGCTGACCCGACACCGCCCGGACACGGCGATCGGACGTTCGCCTCCCGACGTCCGCTCGACGATCTCGTGGACCTGCAGGTCGAGAATCGTGCGGTCGAACTCCGTGAACGACGTCCGTGAGACGGCCGGCTTACGACGGAGACCGGGGGCGGACCGCAGCTCGCCGCGGAGCCGGACGAGTCGCGGTTCCGATTCGGCGTACCGGGCCACGTCGGTCGGCTCGACCCAAGACCACACGCGGTGGTGCAGCACGCCGCCGAGGCAGACCGTCGCCAGCACCAAGGCCACCGCGGAGCCGAGTCGCGTCCGCAAGCCGACGGCGAGCCAGAACAGACCGACCGCTACCAGCCCGGCCAACGTCCAACTCGTCCCTGCGACGGCGACGTGGCGGTCCACGGCGATTCCGACCGCGAGCGACACGGCCGGCAGGACGGCCGGCACGCGGCTGGGCCGGGCGAGTCGCAGTGGTTCGTCCCCGCCGCTCGGCATCAACGAGACTCGCGTGGGTCAGGTCGGAGTTCCGGATCGCGTCTGCACGTTACCCGGCCACAGCGCCCGAAGCCACGCCCGTTCCCGCGCAGCGAAAAGGCCGGCCGAGCGGAGTGCTCGGCCGGCCTGAGACTCGTGGAAGTCGGTCGGTCGGGTCAGTCGTCGTAGTCGACCTCGACGTAGCCCCGCTTCACGCGGACCTCGACCTCGAACTTGCCGTAGTCGAACTTCTGGTAGCAGCCGTCCCGCTTGCACTTGTAGTCCTCACAGGCACAGGGCGGCACGCAGATGGTGACCGGAACCATGTCGCAACGGTTGCAGCAGTCGCTGCACGGGTTGGGCACCATGATCGTCTTGTGGACGGCACACGGGTGGATGTGATCCGGGTCCTTGATGCGGATCCGCGGAGCCTGGTAGGCGACGTGACCACCGGGGTAGACCGGCATCGCGTGACCGTGCGGCACGACCTGTCCGGGCGGTCCGACCTCGTACGGCATGGGAGCCGGGGCCGGCAGCGGGGCGGCGAAGGCCGGAGCGTCGTCGAAACGGACGAAGCGGAACAGGCCACGCTCACCCGCCGGGGCGATCGCGGTGGCACCCAGCAGGATGCCGAAGACGCAGAAACTCGTGATCTTGCTCATCTGGGTTGTTCCTTCCTGCGACCCCGTCTGGAGTCACTTCGTTCGAACATCGTCGCCGTCGAGGCGACGGCCGACCGAGGCACGCTTGCACCAACGGTCGTTGCGGAAAGTGTACCCAACGTCGGAGGGGGCGACTTGAGTGAGACACGGCCCAAACCGCGTTTCCTTCGCAAGCCACGTGGGTTGTCTTGATGATTCATACTGCGCCGGCTCGGTGCAAGCAACGAACCACCCGGGAACATCCCGCACTTTCCCGGATTTGCCCATTGGGCCGATTTCAACACCTCTGCGGGCCGCGGCAAGCCGAGAGACACGTGCTTGCCATCCCCCTGTTTCGCACCGCATAATCGACCAGCGGGAACGAACGACCGCGCGGACGCGTCCGTTCTTCTCCCGAGCACCACGGATCGCGAGAGGCCGACGGATGCGCACGCCGAACGGAACGACGACGACCCCCAACCTGTTCTTCCCAATCCTCTTCTGCGCCATGCTGGGCATGGTCGGCTGCGGCAGCGGTGCCGAGAGCGACTCGACCGAGAACGGCGGCGAGTCGGGCGAGGAGAGCACGAACACCGGCGAGAACGGGGGCTCGACCGAGGTCGCCTCCACGAAGCCGGACGGACAGTGGTTCGACGGCATTCCGAACGACGTCTGGTACTCGAACCCGCTGGGCGTCGCGACCGATGCCACGGCGACCTCGGGCGGCGGCGCGCCGGCCGGCGAAGGCAGCCCCGTGGCCGCGGTCAACCCGAACGGCGGAGGCGACACGCCGGCCGAGCCGGACGCCGGTGGCGGGGCGCTCGACTGGGGCAAGACGATCCCCGCCGAG
>JANQQW010000238.1 GCA_028284885.1 Planctomycetaceae bacterium | reverse complement strand
CGACACCTCGACCTCGGCGACCGGCAACGGGACGCCGTTCCGCGAGGACGCCGTGCTCCCGTTGACGACCCGACGGCAGGCGAAGGTCGCCCCGGACGCGTCGACCGCCCAGACCCCGACGCGAACGGAGCCGAGCTGCTCGGCGAGTCGCCGGACGACCGCTTCGTCGCTCGGTTCGACCGACCGCAGCGCGGCGAGGAACGCCTCGAGTTGATGTCCGTCGCCCGTCGCCGATTGAGCGGTCGCGGTAGCCGACTCGCGGTTCCGACCGAGCGTGGGGGCCAGACGGACGGCGCCGGTCTCGAGCGCCTGCCACGTCGCGAACACAAGGAGGACCCCACTCGCGGCCAACGGTGCCACGAGGGGATCGCGAGCCGTGACCTCGCCGGTGACGTAGAGGACGACGAGAATCGCGAACAGGCCGGCGACGAGGACGAGCCCGAGTGTCGCTGCGAGGTCGCGGTTCCGGCGCGTCCACCACGGGGCAGCCGTCGATCCGAGTGCGATCGCCAGCGGGACCGTGACGAGCGAGACGACCGCCGCCCGCAACGGCCAGTCCAACAAGACCAGGCCCCGCGTGCTCCAGGCCACCTTCTCGTCGGGGAAGCCGACCACCTCGACGAAACGGAGTCCGGTCCCCAGCAACGTGGACGCCAGTAGTCCGACGACGCAGGCCGCCGGGACGAGCCGGACGACGTCGCCCGGCGCCCGCAGCGGGTGCGACCTCGCACGACTCAGGACCAGCCCGAGCCCCCCGCCGGCGACGAGCAGCCCCACCACGGCGTAGAAGCCGGCGAGCAGCGGCTCGCGGTGACCGGACAGGTTCGCCACGACCCCGGCGATCGAAACGAGTGGAACGAGGAACACCCAGTCGGACTTCGTCCCCACCAGCAGCACCACGAGCAGAAACGTCCCGACCGGCCAGACCGTCGGGGCCTCGCCGATCAGTCCGGCCCACGTCAGCCCGTCGGCCGGGACGGCCGCCGTCGCCGGGGCCCCCGCCTCCCAACTCGTCGGCCAGGCATCGACGGCGACCGCGAGGGTGTAGAAAGTCAGCGCACAGATCAGACCTCGCCGGAGCGACGCGGACACACCGACGTCGGGCCAGTCGCGAGAGGCGTCGGTGGTCGGTGGGGCCATCGGACCGGTCGAGAAGCGTCACGGACGAGTCGAACGCGGATTATGCCCGATCCCACCGACGTCCCGCAGAACTTCACCGGGTTTTCTCGTTTCGCTTCCCGCCTTCGCCGCCGACACCGTCCGAACGCCCGTAGAACCGCACCAGGTCGCCGTGCATCGCCTTCAGCGACGGCGGGTGCACGTACATCATGTGCCCCGCCTCGTAGTAGCCCATCGTCACGTTCTTTCGCAGCGGCTTCGGCAGGTTCAGGTGGTCGAAGGTGTACTCCGTCGCGAAGTACGGCGTCGCGAGGTCGTAGTACCCGTTGGCGACGAACACCTGCAGATGCGGGTTCGAGATCATCGCCTTCCGCAGCGAACCGGTGGACGAGACGTGGGCGTTCTCGAACCGGCTGTAGTTCCACGGGTGCACCTTGCCGGTCAGGATCTCGTAGACGTCGTCGCGGCGAACCTCCAAGTCGTCCCGAAGGTACTGGTTCATCGCACTGGTGAAGGGGCCGAACAACGCCGCCCCGCTCGGGTCGTACCACGTCGAGGCCTCGACCTCGTTCATCGACGGCCCCGCGTACCGGCTGTCGAACCGCCCGACGGTCTCCCCCTTCTTCGCCAGCAATGCCTTGCCGAAGCGGGACATCGAGACCCGCAGGTTCGCACGCTCGACGTAGTCGGCACTCAAGCCGGTCAGTCGGGCGTACTCGCGGACCACCTGCCGCCGCGTCTTCTCCTTGAGGGCGTCGCCGTACAGCAGGGCGCGGGCGTAGTCGCCGGTCGCGAACGCCTCGGCCTCGTCGAGGACCTTCCGCAGCGGCTGGTCCTGCAGTTCCTTCGACAGTTGACCGTGGTACCACGCGGTCGCCGTGTAGGCCGGCAGGAAGCCGACGTAGGGGATCTCGTCGTCGCCGAACCGCAGCGTTCGGAAGTCGAGCACGGACGACACGAGCACGATGCCGTTGAGCTCCATGCGGTAGCGGTCCCGCAGGTGCCCGGCCAGCCCGGCCGCCCGCAGCGTGCCGTAGCTCTCGCCCATCAGGTACTTCGGCGAACCCCAGCGGCCGTCGCGGGTGACGAAGTCGTGCACGAACTCGCCGACCGACCGAATGTCCTCGTCGTAGCCGTGGAACTTCGACTTGTTCTTGGGGTCTTCCGGGCGGCTGAAGCCCGTGCTGACCGGGTCGATCAGCACGATGTCCGTGTACTCGAGGGCCGAGAACTCGTTCGGCACGAGCCGGTTCGGCGGCGGCGTCACGTGCGGGTCGTTCAGCTCGACCCGTTTCGGCCCGACGAGCCCGAGGTGCAGCCAGACCGACGACGAGCCGGGCCCGCCGTTGAAGGTGAAGGTTATCGGCCGCGTGGCGGGGTCGGCCCCGTCCTTCGTGTAGGCGACGAAGAAGACGTTCGCCTTCGTCTTGCCGTCCTCGCCGTCGATCTCCAGCGTGCCGGCCCGGGCGGTGTAGTCGATCGCCTTGCCGCCGACCTTCACGCGGCCGTGCGTCTCGATCGCCTCGATGGAGTGGTCCGCCTCGATCGCCTGCAGCTGGACCGGCGAGTCCTTCTTCGGCGACTTCTTCGAGTCCTCCTTCGCGGAGTCGTCGGCGTGAAGAAGGGCAGGCAGCAGCAGGAGCAGCAGGAACTTGGTGGGCGTTCGCATGGGGATCCGTGCGGTTGAAGACGTCGAACCTTGCGCAGACCTCCCAGTGTAGGCAGGTGGCAAACCCCAAGACACCACCGCGAGGCCCGCAAAGTTCGCCAAGACGGCCCGACCTCCCCCAGACCGCCTGCGCGACTCTCCCGTCCCACGGTTCAGCCCAAACGCCAGTGCGGTCGATACTTCGACTGAGGGAGCTGTCTTCGACGCCGGGCTGGTGTCGATCCGTCCACACCCCGGCGGCCCCCGACCGACCACGATCGTTGGACGTCGCACCGTGACCCGTCGCCCCCTCCTCCTCGGCCTCGTCTGCCTGCTGCTCCACACGGGGCTCGGCGAGACGGACGTCCGCGCCCAGAGCACGCTGAAGCCCTCGGACGTCCGGGTCCCCCGCGCCCCGCGGACCCGGCAGCGGTACGTCCGCCCGACCGGACTCGCGGCCGCCCCGAGGAACAAGCTCGACCAACTGGTCGACCAGGCGATCGAGGCGACGAAGCAACGGATGCTCGTCGCCGAGTGGCCCGACCAGTACAAGCGCCGGTACCAGTCCCACACCCCCTGGCAGATCGCCCACGGCATCCTCGGCCTCCGCGAGGAGTACGAGATCATGGTCGATGGGAAGCGGGTCAACGCGATCGACTGGGTCGCCACCAACCCCACGTTCGACGGCCAGAAGTGGTTCCTGAAGACCCGCTGGGGCGGCAAGGGGCAGCCCTTCACCCAGCCCTACGCCTTCGAGGGACACCCCAACCAGTTCCTCGCCTTCTTCGCCACCGCCGGCCTGCCGCTCGACTTCCGCATCGGCGAGGGCCCGGAGTCCTTCACGCTGCAGGACTGGGTGGACAACGCCCGCAAGGAGATGAACTCCCGCGAGGAGATCACCTGGACCCTGTGGGCCTTCGCGATCTACCTCGAACCGGACGCCCGCTGGGTCAACCAGTACAACCAGGGCTACAGCATGGAGAAGCTGCTCCGGATGCAGATGGCGAAGCACCCCACGAAGTCCGCCTGCGGCGGCATGCACGGTTTGTTCGCCATCGCCGAGGCGTTGAAGGCGAAACGCCGCACCGGCGAGCCGCTCCGTGGCGTCTGGCTGCAGGCGGACATGCACGTCAAGGGATTCGTCGCTGCGATCAAGGCGACGCAGAACCGCGACGGGTCGTTCTCGTCCAACTACCTGAAGGGGCCGCAGTGGACGAAGGACGTCGACCGCCGCGTCTCGACGACCGGGCACACCCTCGAGTTCCTGATGAACGCCCTCCCCGACTCGGAGCTCGACGCCCCGTGGGTGCAGCGGGCCGTGAACAAGCTCGCGAGCGACTTGGTCAACTACCGGTCGTCGCCAATGGAGCCGGGCGGCATGTACCACGCGTGCGACGCCCTCGTGATCTACCGTGAGCGGACCCGCCCGGCCTTCCGCACGCCGCAGGCCCCGCCGCCGATCGCCGGCAGTGAGAAGAAGGTCGCCGAGAGCGAGCCGACGGAGACCAAGCCGAGCGCGAAGGCCCCGACCGTCGCCCGCACCGAGCCGAAGCCGGAACCCTCGAAGGCGGAACCCTCGAAGCCGGAACCCTCGAAGCCCGAAACGCCCAAGACGGAACCGCAGCCGGTCGTTCCAGAGCGAGTCGCCACCAAGCCGACCGGTCCGAACAAGCCCGAGCCGAACCGGCTGCCCCCGCCACCCAAGGAGAGCCGGCCGATCCTCGTGCCCGAGCCGTCCGAGACCCGGCCGACCGGCTCGGAGTCGTCCGACACACCGAAGCCCAACCGACCGAGCACCGAGCCGGAACCGCTGCCGGAGTTGCCGAAGCCGGTCCGCAACGTCATCGAGGACGACCCGGTCGAGGCGGTCGAACCGGAGTTCCGGCTCCCCATCCCGGACGTGCCGACGGACGAGGAGCCGAAGACGCCGCCGAAGACGGGCCCGAAGCCGAAACGGATCGTGCTTCCCCCGCCCCGGCTGCTGACCGGCGACTCGAAGATTCAACCGACGTCGTCGACCGCACCGGCCCCGTCGAAGCCGATACCAACCGGCGACGACGGCGACGCCAAGCGGACCGACGAAGCCCCCGAGAACGCCGAGCCCCCGGAACTCGTCGTCGAGGAGGTGCAGAAGGACAAGCCCCGGGCCGCCGGGCCCGCGAGAGACGCCGAGGAGTGAGGCTCGTCGCGTGACGCGACCGACGGCGATCTTCTAGGATTGGGCGAACGTCCTCGTCCCTCGCCCGAAACGCCGTGCCCCTCTCCATCACTCGCCGCATCCACTTCTGCGCCGGCCACCGCCTGCTGGGCCACGAGGGGAAGTGTGCGCAGTTCCACGGACACTCCTTCGTGGCGGAGTTCACCGTGGCCCCGGCCGAGCCGGACACGCTCGACGACTTGGGCCGCATCGTCGATTTCTCGGTGCTGAAGCAGCTCTTCAAGGGCTGGATCGACGAGCACTGGGACCACGGGTTCCTGCTCTGGTCCGAGGACACGGCCGCCGTCGAGGCGCTCCGCTCCGTGGAGCCCCACAAGCTCTACGTCATGGACGCGAACCCGACCTCGGAGAACATGGCGGCCCACCTGTTCCACGAGATTTGCCCCCCCCTGCTCGACCCGCTCGGGCTGCGCATCGTCCGCGTCACCATCCGCGAGAGCGACGACACGTCCGCGACCGTCGAGTAGCGAAGTCCGCACGGGGAATCTCGACAATCGTGCGGTCGGATCAGTAAGCTCCGGTGTTGCTTTCCTCGCTGTCCCTCCCCACTGCCCCCTTGGAGTCGCTCCCCGATGCGTCAACGTAGAGGTTTCACCCTGATCGAGCTGCTGGTGGTGATCGCGATCATCGCGATTCTGATCGCCCTGCTGCTTCCCGCCGTCCAGCAGGCCCGCGAGGCCGCCCGCCGTTCCTCGTGCAAGAGCCAGATGAAGCAGATCGGCGTCGCTTTGCACAACTACCACGACGTCCACTCGGTCTTCCCGCCGGGAGGCGTGTTCGGCGGCATGAACTCCGTCGGCAGCGGCACGACCTGGTGCCACGTCGGTGGGGGCGGAGCCGGTGGCGGACGTCTCGGCCCGAACTGGATCGTCCAGATCCTGCCGATGCTCGAGCAGTCGGCCATGTACGAGCTGTTCGACATGAACGGCTGGTTCTGCAACGCCCACTTCTTCACGCCCGGAACGGGCGACGACGTGCCCGCCGTCGCCCAGGTGAACGGCGACGTCGCCCAGCCGCTCACCATCCTGAACTGCCCCAGCGACCCGCTCAGCAACGCCGTCGGCCCGACGAGCAGCTACGTCGGCATCATGGGAGGCGGCCCGTCCAGCTGCAGTGGTTCCAGCGGCCCGCGGCCCTTCGGCCACAACGGGGTGCTGTTCCCGAACTCGGCGATCAGCTTCCGCGACGTCACGGACGGCTCCTCCAACGTCTTCATGGTCGGCGAGACGCGATACCGACAGTCGGGCACCACGAGCGAAACCGGCTTCACCGGCATTCGCTGGCCAGCCCCTGGCAAGTCCGGCGGTGCCAGCACGTCCGGGCCGATGAACATGGCCATCGCCGACCTCGCCATCAACACCGGGACGACCGGCTTCCCGTCGATCTCCGGCGGACTGAGCAGTGCCCACACCGGGGGCTGCCACGTCGTGATGGCGGACGCCTCGGTCCAGTTCCTCAGCGAGAACATGGACCTCGGCACCTACCAGCGGCTCGGCCAGCGGGGCGACGGCGGCGTCGACCAGGTGCCGTGATGCAGGTTCCGTCCTCCACGACCCGCTACGTCCTGGCGTTCGCCCTGCCGCTCCTCGCGACGGGGTGCGGCTCGGGCGGCCCGACCCGCTACGAGGTCACCGGAACAGTCACCTACCAGGGTGAGAACGTGCCCACCGGAACGATCACGTTCACCCCCGCCAGCGGCGAAGGGGGCGCGATCGGCATCGCGGACATCACGAACGGAGAGTTCGAGACGCAGTCCGGCAAGGGCGTTCCCGCGGGCAAGTACGTCGCCTTGGTCAGGGGCTACGGTGAACCCGGGGCCGCCGAGCCCGGCGAGGGGCTGGAGCCGCCGAAGTACGGTCCCAAACTGTTCGACGAGGTCAGCATCCCGATCGACCTGCCGGCGGAGAACAGCACGCACACGTTCGAGCTGCCACTCGGCGATTAGCCGACCGACCTTCAACGAGACCAGGCGCACGGCTCGATCGTCATCGAGCCGTGCGTCGTCGTTTCCGGGCTCGCGATCGACGGCATTCGGCGTTCCGGTTCCGCCTTTCCGCTTTCGGCTTTCGGCTTTCGGCTTTCGCCAATCCCCCTAGAATGCGTGCAGTCGCCGCGTAAGGCGTCGCCTCGTCCAGTCGCCATGCCCTGAAGGATTCCGCATGACCAGCAAGTCGCCTGCACTCCAGGCCCTCGCCCTTCTCCTCGTTCTCTTCACGATGGCTGCCATGGCACAGGACGCCCCGCCGAACGACGACGCCAAGCACCTCTCCGAGGCACCCGTCGAGTACCGCTCGCGGCAGTCGCTCGGTGGCGGGGCCACCATCGCCCGGTTGACCAACGGGCTGACCGTCGTCGTCCGCGAGAACCACGCCGCCCCGGTCGCCACCGTCCGCAGCTACGTGCAGAACACCGGCTCCGCCTTCGAGGGGGAGTACCTCGGCAGCGGCATCAGCCACCTCGTCGAGCACCTCGTCTCCGGCGGCACCACCACCAAGCGGACCGAGGCCGAGATCCGCACCATCGTCGACTCCCTCGGCGGCAAGACGAACGCCTACACCTCGAACGACATCACGGCGTACTACGTCGACAGCCCGGCCAAGCGGGTCGCGACGGCCATCGAACTCGTCGCCGACAGCATGCAGCACGTCACCTTCGAGCAGGACGAGTACGAGCGCGAACTCGGCGTCGTGCAGCGCGAACTGGAGATGGGCGAGAGCGAACGCGCCCGCGTCGCCTACCAGGCGATGAAGGAGCTGATCTTCACGCAGCACCCCATGCGGCACCCCATCATCGGCTACCAGCAGGTGCTGCAGGACCTCACCCGCGACGACGTGATCGCCTTCTACCAGAAGCGGTACGTGCCGCAGAACATGGTCTTCTGCGTCGTCGGCGACGTGAACACCGACGAGGTCCTCGAACTCGTGAAGGAGAACTTCGCCACGTTCCGCCGTACGACGGAGCGCGGCCCCGTCCTCGCCGCCGAGCCCGACCAGGCGTCGCCGCGGGCCGTCACCGTCGAGATGCCCGGCGAGACGGTCAACCTCGCGATCTCCTGGCCCACCGTTCCGCTGCAGGACGAGGACCTGTACCCGCTCGACGTCGCCAGCTACCTGCTGACCAACGGCGACAGCAGCCGGTTGAAGAAGCGGCTCGTGGTCGACCAGCCGCTGGCCGTCCGCGTCAGCAGTGCCTCCTACACGCCCGGTTTCGTGAAGGGCTGGTTCCAGATCTCCGTCGAGTGCGAGCCGGAGAACGTCGAGAAGTGCAAGGCGATCGTGCTGGAGGAGATCAGCCGGCTGCAGCGGGAACTCCCTGACCCGGCCGAGCTGAAAAAGGTGAAGCGGCAGAAGGCGGCCGAGCACGTCTTCGGGCAGCAGACCGTCGAGAACCAGGCCGAGAGCCTCGTCCGCAGCTACCTCTCCAGCGGCGACCCGCTCTTCGACGAGCAGTACGTCAAGGGGATCAACGCCGTCATCGGCGACGAGATCGCCGAGGTCGCCCGGCGCTACTTCCGGCCGGACCGGGTGAACACGGTCCTCGTCGGCCCGCCCGGCACGAGCCGCCAGAGTACCGACGAGTCCGGCGACGGTGTCGAGTCGGAGGTCGTCCGCAAGGTGCTCGACAACGGCCTGACCGTCCTCGTCAAGCGGCACGCCGTCCTCCCGATGGTCACCATGCAGGCCTTCGTCCGGGCCGGCGCCCTCAGCGACACCCGCGAGACCCCAGGACGGGCCGCGTTGACGGCCTCCCTGCTCGAGAAGGGAACCGAGAAGTTCTCCGGAGAGGAGATCGCCGAGTTCTTCGACTCCGTCGGCGGGTCCCTCACCGTCGCCAGCCAGCGGAACACCAGCTACGCAACCGCGACTGTTCTCAAGGAGGACTTCGCCGGCGCGTTCGACCGCCTGGAACAGGTCCTCTTCCACCCGACCTTCCCGGAGGACGAGTTCGCCAAGGTGCGCGAGCTGCAGGGCAGCCGCATCGCCGCCCGCGGCAACAACCCGCAGACCATGATGATGGACTTCTGGTCCGGCCTGCTCCCGCCGAACGACCCGTACGCCGTTCCGACGATCGGCACGAAGGCGGGGGTCGCCGGGCTGACGATCGACGACCTGAAGGAACTGCACGCCGAACGGTTCGTCCCCTCGAACATGGTGCTCGCCGTCTACGGCGACGTCGATCCGGCCGCGACGATCCGCATGCTCGAGTCGCGGCTCGGCAGCCTGCCGCCCGGCAAGCCGTCCGTCCCGGACTTCGCCACCAGCCACGAGCGGGAGAAGGCGGTCAAGGAGTTCAAGGCGGCCGACCTGCCTGGCTCCGCGATGGTCATGGTCGGCTTCCCGACCGTCAGCATCCGTGACCAACGGGGCAAGACCTCGCTCGACGTGTTGAACGCCGTCCTCACCGGCGGCAGCGGCGCGGGCGGCCGGCTCTTCGAGGAACTTCGCGGCGCCCGACTCGTCTACTACGTCTTCGGCTTCCAGCAGACCGGCTTCGCGCCGGGCTATCAGATGTTCATGGCCCAGACCCGTCCGGAGACGGCTGAAGAGGTCGTCCAGCGGATTCGCCGGGCGATCCAGCGGATCGCCGACGAGGGTCTGTCCGACGAGGAGCTCGCCCGCGTGAAGGAGAAGATGATCGCCGGGCACGCGATGTCGAAGACCACCCCGTCCGCCCAGGCCTTCGACGCCGCCCTCAACGAACTGTACAGTCTCGGGTACGACTTCGACGCGGGGTACGACGAGCGCGTCGAGGCGATCACGTCGGACGACCTCAAGCGGGTCGCCCGCGAGTATCTCGACGTGCCCGTTGTCGCCGTCGCCGGCCCGGAAGAGTGATGCCCGACCGACTCGTGAACCAGTTCCCTCTCCCCCCGGCGGGGAGAGGGCCAGGGAGAGGGGGCCGCACTTGTTCGGCGCTCCCCCGGCCGCACCCCGCGCCCCACACGGGAGCGGGAACCTCGCCTCGTGGCCTCTCTCGCACGGTCGTCCTCGCCACGCTGCTCCTCGCCCTCGCGAGACCCGCGGCCGCGCATCCGATCCTCACCGCGCTCGAGAGCGTCTTCGTCGACCGCGACGAAGTGACGATCAGCATGCGGGTCTACGCCGAGGACCTCACCGTCTTCCAGGACCTGCGGCCGGACGACCTCGAGGTCATCTCGACCGACCAGGTCAAGCCGGCCGCGAAGAAGCACGCCGACTTCCTGCTCGACCGGCTCCGCCTGATCGACGCCGCCGGCGAACGGCTCGAGGGGAAGACCGTCAAGATCGACGACTCGAAGCTGACAGAGCCCGGCTACAAGAAGGAGCAGCTCCTCGGCATCGAACTCGTCTACACGTTCTCGTACGCCCTCGACCAGCCGCCCGAGTTCCTCACGTTCGCCCAGGACATCGTGGCCCCGGAGTCCGGCTTCGTCTCCGAGGTGCAGCTCGTCGTCCGGCAGGCCGGCTCGGTCGTCGAGTACCAACACGCCCTCACGGCGGGTGAGCCGTTCACGCTGCCGTTCGACTGGAGCCGGCAACCCGACTCGGCCGAGAACGGCGACGAACGAGAGGCCTGGTTCGCCCGGCAACGCGAGAAGACGCTCGGCATCGTCGACCCGAACGCCGCCTACGCCCGCTACTACGTCACCAACCGCGGGCTGAAGCTCGAGTTCCTGATCCCGTTCGTCGGACTCGAGAGCCTGCTCGGCGAGTTCGTCGACCGGGAGAAGCGGGGCTTCCTCGAGGTCGACGAGCAGCCGGCCGCTCGCGAGCAGATCTCGGAGTTCCTCCGCGACCACAACACGGTCTGGATCGACGGGCTCGAGGTCGCCCCGACGATCGACCGCATCGACTTCTTCGACGTCTCCGTCCGGGACTTCGGCCGCCCGGCCGAGGGGACCCGCATCAGCACGGTCAACTCCCGCGTCGGCATCGCCCTCTTCTACCCGGCCAAGCAGCCCCCGGCGAAGATCGAGATCGAGTGGACCGCCTTCAGCCGCCGCGTGCTGGAGATCGACACGCTCTTCTTCGGCCCGGACGGCGTGCACGAGCCGGTCTTCTCGAAGTACGAACGGGCCGACTTCTTCGAGTGGACCAGCCCGGGTTGGCCGGAGATCCCGCCGATCCGCGCGGCCGACGCCTCCGCCTACGTGCACCCGAAGCTCGCGGTTCCGGTCGTCTCGCTGACCTGCGTCGTCCTCGGACTCGCCGCGGCCCTCTTCTGGCTGGCGCGGGGGGCGAAGTCGTTCGCGGCCGGGGCCGCCGCGGCCGCGGCCGCCCTCGGTGCAGCCGGCTGGTTCCTGCTCCCGCCCTCGACGAACGTCGTGGTCGACCACCCGTTCGAGAGCCCGCCGCCGATCCCGGCCGACGACGTGTTCCGCACGCTACTCGCCAACACCTACCGCGCCTTCGACTACACCGAGGAGGAGAACGTCTACGACGCGTTGGCCCAGAGCATCGACGGGCCGCTGCTCCGTGAGACGTACCTCCGCGTGAACGACGGGCTGCGGATGCGGGACCAGGGGGGCGCGATCGCCGTCGTCGACGAGGTCCGCGTGCTCGACGGCGACCGCGAGTCGCTGCCGCCCGACGACGAGACCGACGCCCCCGGCTTCCTCTACCGCAGCACCTGGACGGTCGAGGGGACCGTCGAGCACTGGGGCCACCTGCACTCCCGCACCAACCGCTACGCCGGCCTGTTCACCGTCCGCTCCGTCGGCGGCGAGTGGAAGATCACCGACCTCGAGGTCCTCGACGAGGAACGCGTCGGCACGAGCACCAACGTGCGCAGCATCGAGCCCCCGGCCCCATGAACGCGTCGGCCCCTGCCAAGGCCTCGTCGATCGAGCTCCGGGGCGTCCGGTTCGCCTACCCAGGCGGCGAGTTCGCGCTCGACGTGCCCGAGCTCCACTTCGAGCGGGGGACGCGGACGGCCGTTGTCGGGCCGAGCGGCAGCGGCAAGACGACGCTGCTGCACCTCGTCGCCGGCGTGTACGTCCCCGAGACCGGCTCCGTCCGCGTCGGGGAGACGGCCGTCAACGAACTCTCCGACGCGGCCCGCCGCGCCTTCCGCATCACCAGCGTCGGCTTCGTCTTCCAGGACTTCGAGCTGCTCGACTACCTCGACGTCCGCGAGAACGTGCTGCTGCCCTACCTGCTGAACCCGGCCCTACGGCTCGACGCGGGCGTCCGCTCTAGGGCCGACGACCTGCTCGCAGAACTCGGCCTCCGCGACAAGCGCCGTCGGCGGATCACGGCGTTGTCGCAGGGAGAGCGGCAGCGTGTGGCCGTCTGCCGAGCCCTGCTCCCCTCGCCCCGGGTCCTGCTCGCGGACGAGCCGACCGGGAACCTCGATCCGGAGACGAGCCGCCGCATCGTCGATCTCCTCGTCGGGCGTTCCCGCGAGCACGGGACGACCCTCGTCTGCGTCACCCACGACCACACCCTGCTGGACTCCTTCGACGAACTGGTCGACTTCGCCGACTTCTACACCGCCACCCCCCAGTCCCCCCTCCTCTCGGCTGGAGACGACTAGGGAGGGGGCCGAACGCCGTTCGGCCACCCGGCCCGATCACGAACCATGTCCACCTGGCTGCTCGCCTGGCGCTACGTCGCCCGCAACCGCTTCAAGACGACGGTGCTCGTCCTCGGCCTCGTGCTGACGGCCGTCGTCCCGGTGGCGACGCACGTCCTGCTCCGCGAGTTCGAGACCCGCCTGACCGAACGGGCCCGCAGCACGCCCGCCCTGCTCGGCGCGCCGGGCAGCCGGTTCGACCTCGCGCTGCACGCCCTGTACTTCGAGGCGCGAGTCGACCGGGTGACGTCGATGGCCGAGGTCGAACGGGTCCGCGACACCGGCTGGGCCGAGGCGATCCCGCTCCACGTCGGCTACACCGCACGGCGACGCCCGCTCGTCGGCACGTCGCCCGCCTACTTCGAGTTCCGCGGACTGAAGGTCGCCGAGGGGACCGGACTCGTGCGGCTCGGCGACTGCGCCCTCGGCGCCCGGGCCGCCGGCGCGCTCGGCCTCGGCCCCGGCGACAAGCTGCTCACCGACGACGAGGACGTGTTCGACATCGCCGGCGAGTACCCGCTCCGGATGCGGGTCGTCGGC
>JANQQW010000183.1 GCA_028284885.1 Planctomycetaceae bacterium | reverse complement strand
GGACCTCCATGCCGGGGCAGAAGACGGGGCCGGTCGCACGAAGCTGCACGGCACGGACCGTCGCGTCCTTGGAGAGGGAGTCGGCCGCGTCCCGCACGGCCGTCAGCATCTCCCGGGTGAGGGCGTTGTCGCGGTCGGGTCGGTCGAGGACGACTCGGGCAATGCCGTCGCGGATCTCGATTTGAACGTGGTCGCTCACGAAGCGTTCTCCCGTGCGCGGGCGGGCACCGCTGGTGGGGGTGGTGGAGGGATCGGCCGTGGCCGTCGGGGATCGTATCGAATGTCGAGTTCACAGACGAACGCCGCCGGGCGGGCCGGTTGGTGGGGCCGGTTGGTGGGACGTCGGCGGGCGGACTGGTATGTTGAGCGTCTGATCCGAAAGACGCCCTCGACCGAGCCGCCGAAGATGCCCGCGCACAAGAAGTACGATCCTCGCGTCGATCAACTCGTCGTGGAGACCCGCACGTTCTGGGACCCGGAGGTGGGTGAACTCTCCGACGTCGACCGGCAGTGGCTGGCCGCGGCGGTCCACGCGTCACCGCAGCATGCCACGAAGATCGCGTACGAACGGGCTCACACCGGCTTCACGCGGGAGATCACCGTGACGCTGGCCGACATCGAGCGGTTGTACGCGGAACGTGTGGCGGCCGGGTGACCGGGCGGGTCAGCCGGTCGGCCCCGCGGCGAGTCGAAGCCACTCCAGCAGTGGTGCCGGGACGAGGCCGACGCCGAGGACGAGGACGGCGAGCAGCACGCTGACGGCGAGGGCCGGTTCGCCGCCACGCGGGCCGACGTTCGTTCTGGAGCGGGCGAACCAGGCCGCGGCCGTCCACCGCCCGGCCGCGACCACGAGCAGCACGCTGGCGACTCCCTGCAGCACCGCGACCGTCACGAACAGCGGGCGTGGCATGCCGGGGACCGAGACAAGCGACCCGGTCAGGAACGCCCGCGACCAGAATCCGACCGTCGGGGGGAGACCGGCGACGGCGACGGCGTGCGTGGCGAGGCAGAGGCCCGCGACCGGCTGCGTGCGGCCGAGTCCTTCCAGGTCCTCGTCGAAGTCGATCGGCCGTTCGGGGCGAGCCACGTGAACGAGCAACGCGGAGAGCCCGACGCCGACGAGGACGTGCGTGACCAGGTGCAGCAGGCAGGCGGCGACGCCGCCGGGCCACTGGTTCGTGCCGGCGACGCTCTGAGTCGGGGTCGAGAGGTCCCACGCGGCGACGGCGACCGCGGCGAACACGCCCGCGAAGTGGCAGGTGAGCGCGGCGGCGACGGCCGTCCGCGGGTTCCGGTCACGGACGGCCCGCGTTCCCGACAGCACGGCGGCGAGCCCGGCGATCAGCAGGCAGAGCGTCCGCGTGGAACCGGAGCCGAGGTGGCAGAGCGCCGGCAGCAGACGCAACAGGATCAGCGTCGCCGTCAGCCGGGGGAGCACCGTGACGAGCACCGCCGACCACGGGTTCGTTCCCTTCTGCACGAGTTCGCTACCCGTCGCGAACGGCGGCACGCGGGCGACGACGGCGAGCCCGGCGAGGAGAAGCGTCACGGTGGACGTGCCGGCCGTCGTCGAGACCGGCCGGACCGACTCGGCTCCCGACACCGAGTTCGACGTCAGTCCCGCCAACTCGAGCGTTCCCGCGTACGCGACGAGCGCGACGACCCCGAGGGCGAACACGACGAACCCGGCCGTCGACGAGACGACGTGCAACAGCACCGCTCGGCGAGCCTCGTCGTCCTCCGCCGAGCGGACGAGCGGGACGGAGACGGCGGTCAGCGTCACGGCGAAGCCCATCGTCAGGACGAGCAGATCCTGCGACCAGGCGACCAGCATGCCGGCTCCCACCGCCGTGGCGAGGGCCCCGGGGGCGAGGGCGGCCGTCGCACGGGACCGGGCGTCGACGTCGCCCGGCACGCCGGCGAGCGCCGTGACGAGACAGACGCCGGTCGCGGTCAGCAGCCAGTCGAACGCCGTCCGCAACGGCTCGATGTTCTCGCCGCCCGACAACCCCAGCGCGAGCGCCGTCGCCGCCGCGAGGTAGCCCGCGAGCGTGAACAGCGACCAGAACGTCCGCTTCGGGACGACCGCCGCGGCGAAGACCGAGGTGACTCCGCAGACGAGCACGATGACGGCGG
>JANQQW010000182.1 GCA_028284885.1 Planctomycetaceae bacterium | reverse complement strand
CCTCGACGGGTTCGACGTCGACCGGTTCCGAGAGGTCGGTCGGCTCGACGGCGACAACCGGCTCGACGAGCGGGGCGACCGTCGTCCGGCCGTGCGTCTCCACGAGGTGGGCGGTCTCCTGTGCCGACTCGCGGGCAGCGGCGAGCACGTCCGTCTCGATGTAGCCTCGCGAGGCGACCAGTCGCTCCGGCCGCGGCCCGGCGCCGTCACGGGACCACGTCGCCGCGAACAACACCGACACGGCAATCAGGACTGCGACCGGACCGTTCACGAGGACCACGCTGACACGGGTTGGGGAGGCGTTCCCAGTGAGTATCGGTGTCGCGGGGACTGGGCTTGGGGCGAAGTGTCGGTCGCGGAGGAAGTGTGGCGAGGGTGCGCGGACCGTACGGGTTCGTCCGGTCGGCTCGTTTTCGTTTTCGGGAGCGGCGTGTATCCTTGGGGGCCCACGAATCGCCACCTCACCCCTGTTCCCTCCCGATGACCGACGCCTACGAAGTGAAGCCGGTGCCCGGCCCGGTCACGGGTTCCGCGAGACCACCCGGTTCGAAGTCGTTGACCAACCGCGCCCTCGCCGTCGCGGCGCTCGCGGAGGGAACGTCCACGCTGACCGGTGTGCTCGACTCCCAGGACACCCGCATGATGATCGGCGGGCTGGGCGAGCTCGGGATCGCCGTCCGGGCGGACTTCGAGGCGTGCACCGCCGAGGTGGACGGCTGCGGCGGCCGCATCCCCGCGGCCTCGGGAAACCTGTTCCTCGAGAACAGCGGGACCAGCATCCGGTTCCTCACGGCCCTCTGCAGCCTCGGCCACGGCACCTTCCGGCTGGACGGCAACGACCGCATGCGGAAACGGCCCATCGTGGACCTCGTCGAGACCGTCGGCCAGCTGGGGGCGAAGGCGAGCTGTGAGCTGGGGACCGACAGCCCGCCCGTCGTCGTCGAGGCGACCGGGCTCGCCGGCGGGCACGCGACCATCGCCGGAAACGTCTCCAGCCAGTACCTCAGCGGGCTGCTGATGGCCGCCCCGTACGCCCGCGAGGCGGTCGATCTCGAGGTGCGGGGCGAACTCGTCTCGCAGCCCTACGTCGACATGACGATGGGCGTGATGGCTCGCTTCGGCGCGGCGGTCGACACGACGAACCACGGCCACTTCGTCGTGCAGCCCCAGAGCTACAAGGCGATCGAGTACGACATCGAGCCGGACGCGACGGCCGCGAGCTACTTCTTCGCCGTCGCCGCCGTCACGGGGGGCGAGGTCACCGTCCGCGGGCTGTCGCGGTACGCCCTGCAGGGGGACGTCGCCTTCGTCGACGCCCTCGAGCAGATGGGGTGCCGCGTCGAGTGGCCGGACGACGGCATCAAGGTCGTCGGCGGGCCGCTCCGGGGCGTCGACGTCGACATGAACGCCATCAGCGACACGGCCCAGACGATGGCCGCCGTCGCCGTCTTCGCCGAGGGACCGACGCGAATCCGCAACATCGCCCACTCCCGGGTGAAGGAGACGGACCGCGTGGCGGCCATGGTCGCCGAACTCCGCCGGCTCGGTCAGGAGGTCGAGGAGTTCGACGACGGTCTCGTCATCTACCCGCGGCCCGTCACGCCGGCCTCCGTCGAGACGTACGACGACCACCGCATGGCGATGAGCTTCGCCCTCGTCGGGCTGCGTGCGGACGGCGTGACGATCCTCGACCCGGGCTGCACACGGAAGACCTACCCGCGGTTCTTCGACGACCTCGAGGCCCTCTGCGGCCAGTCGAACTGATGGCGGCGGAACCGGGCCCGAGAGTCGAGCCGGAGCTGCTGCGGACGGCCCGTGGTCTCGCGTTCGCCGTTCTGGAGGAGCACCGGCGGCGGGAGACGTTCGTCGCCGACGAGATCGACCGACTCTGCCGCGAGCACGACGTGCCGGTCGTCGAGCGACGGCTCGCGCGGCAGATCGCAACGGGCGTCCTGCGGCGACGCTCGACGGTCGACGCGGTCGTCGGGCCGCACGTCTCGCGGCCGCGGGAGCGGGTGGAACACGAACTCTGGACGCTGCTGCGAATCGGTGCGTACCAACTCGTCTTCCTCGACTCGGTTCCGAGCCGGGCGGCCGTGCACGAGACGGTCGGACTCGCCGAGCGGCTCGGCCGGACTCGCTGGAAGGGGTTCCTGAACGGCGTGCTGCGGTCGGTCGACCGGTCGCTCGGCGACGGCTTCGTCGAGTCGCCGTCCGGTTCGGCTGTCCCGATCGCACCGGGCCGTCATCGCCGACTGAACGACACCATGCTGCCCGATCCGACGACCGAACCGGCAAGCTGGCTGGCGGACGCGTTCGGGTTGCCCGGGTGGCTCGTCGAGCGGTGGGCGGACCGGTTCCCGTTCGACAAACTCGTCGACATCGGATTCTGGTTCGCCGGCGTTCCCGGACTCTCGCTGCGGACGAACCTGCTCCGCACGACGCGTGACGCACTGGCCGAGCGACTCCGTTCTGCCGGGCACGACTGCGTGGAGGGAGCCCACCCGGCGGCGATCCATCTCGCCGAAGTGGCGCACGTCCCGTCGCTGCCGGGCTTCGAGGAAGGCCACTTCACCGTTCAGGACGAGTCGGCGATGCGGGCTTCGACGCTGCTCGCCCCTCGGCCGGGCGACCGTGTGCTCGACGTCTGTGCCGCTCCCGGGACGAAGACGACGCACCTCGCGGAGCTCCTCGAGGACCGGGGCACGCTCGTCGCCTGCGACGTCTCGGCCGACCGGCTGGCCCGACTCGCCGAGAACGTCGACCGGTTGGGACTGACGTGCGTGGAGGCATGCGTCGTCGACGAGGACCCGGCCTCGCTGCCGACCGGACCGTTCGACGCGATCCTCCTCGACGTCCCCTGCTCGAACACCGGCGTGCTCGGCAAACGGCCGGAAGCGCGATGGCGACTCCGCCCGAACGACCTCGTCGAGCTGACGGCCGTGCAACGAGGCCTGCTGACAGCGAGCCTCGACCGCCTCGCCCCGAACGGCCGCCTCGTCTACTCGACCTGCAGCATCGAGCCGGAGGAGAACGCGGAACTCCTCGGGTCGGTGCTCGCCGAACGCCCGGAGTTCACCGTCGCCGAGGAGGTCCACCACCACCCCGGCCGCCCCGCCGACGGAGCCTATCAGGCCTTGGTCACGAACGGCCCAACTCGCTGACGAGAAAGAGAAACGGCGAGCCACCCGTGGGGTGACTCGCCGTGGTCGGCTTCGGGTTGTCGCTCGGTCGGTCAGACCTTCTCGGCGGTCGGGACCTCGAATCCGGCGCGGTACGGACGCGTGAGCATCGCGTTCGCCTCGGAGACGTCGTTCCCCTTGAAGGTCTCGCCGTCGAGCATCAGCTTCTTGCCCATCGTGAGCGGGTACTTCTTGGTGGAGACGCCGTTCTTGTCGAGGTGGGACATCACGCGGCCCAGCGTGGCGGTCGCCTCGTCGTCGCCGCTGAAGCTCCCTTCGAGGTCCTCGGGGGTGGTCTCCGAACCGAGTCGGTAGGAGATGTTGCCGAGGTGGCAGAGGGCGCTCGAGAGGTGTCCTTCCTCGATGTCGGCGTTGAGGTCCGCGACGCTGCGGCTCTTGACGGCCTTCTTGAAGTTGTCGAAGTGGTTCGCACCACCGCCGAACTTCTTGATGATCTTGCCGTCCGGGCCGAGGGCGTAGCCGCCCGCGTAGCTGGTGAGGACGAGCACGCCTTCGCTGCCCTCGAAGATGACGCCGATCTTCGCGTTGCGGAGCGGGTCGGTCTTCAGGCCGCGGACCTCGAAGACGAGTCGCTTGTCGCCGTACTGGTGGATGGAGACCTGCGTGTTGGCGGTCTCACCGGCATCGACGTAGCCGACGCGGCCACCGTAGGCCATGACGGAGTCGCCGAGGCCCTCGACGCCGAGGCCCCAGCGGGCGAGGTCCATCTGGTGAATGCCCTGGTTGCCCAGGTCGCCGTTGCCGGTGTTCCAGACCCAGTGCCAGTCGTAGTGCAGCTTGGGCCGCTTGAGCGGGTCCTCGACCTCGGCCGGGCCGCTCCACAGGTCGAAGTCGCAGGTGCCCGGAACGGCGCTGGCGTAGGTGCCGGGGGCGCCGATCGAACCACGCGGCTTGTAGCAGAGGCCACGCGCGACGGAGATCTCGCCGATGCCGCCGGAGTGCAGGAACTCCATGGCGTCCCGGGTGCCGGGGTTCGAGCGGCTCTGGGTGCCGGTCTGGCAGATGCGGTTGTACTTGCGGGCAGCCTCGACGATGCGACGGCCTTCGCTGACGTTGTGGCTGACCGGCTTCTCGACGTACACGTCCTTGCCGTTCTGGATCGCCCAGATCGCCATCAGGGCGTGCCAGTGGTTCGGCGTGGCGATGGAGACGACGTCGATGTTCGGGTCCTCGACGACCTTGCGGACGTCCTTCTCGAACTTCGCCCCGTACTTCTGGGCGGTCGGGGCACCGAAGGCCTCGTCGCAGTCGCAGACGACCGTCACGTCGCTGTCCGCCTTGCGGGCGAACCCGCCGAGGTGCGACTTGCCGCGGCTCTTCACGCCGACGACCGCCACGCGGAGCTTGTCGTTCGGCCCGGCTGCCTTCACCTCGCGACTGACGCCCAAGGCGTTCCCGACGGCGATGGCCGACGCGGCGGCGAGAGTCGAGTTCCCGAGGAACTCACGGCGGGACTGACTGGTGTTCGGCATGGAGAACTCCTCTGAAAGGGCGGGGCACGACGTTCGCACACGCGGATTCCTCCGGGCGAACAACCCGTGAGTGTACCCCGATCGGTGTTCGCCCTTCAACCAGCGACCGGCTCGGACGCACCGCATCGAGCGAAACCAACCGCCCCCGACCGTGCCGACTGCCCAGCCGGAAGAACGGGCGCAGCCGGACGACGTTCGCTGTCGAAGTCCCGTCGCATCCTTGATGCCAGCGGCCTGGCGCCGCGAGAATGTGCGGTTCGACCGTCATCGACACCCACTGGATACCGTGATGTCCCGCTTCTTCGCCGTCGTCCTGTTCGTCGCCTTCGCGGCCACGGCCCCATCCGTCTCCCGTGCGGACGACGCCGAGAAGAAGCCGGCCGCGAATCCACCGGTCAAAGCGCTGCTCGTTACGGGCGGCTGCTGCCACGACTACGAACGCCAGAAGGCGATCCTCACGAAGGGCATCTCGGCCCGGGCGAACGTCGTCTGGACGATCGCTCACCAAGGCGGCACGAAGACCGACTCGAAGATCCCGCTCTACGAGGACGAGGACTGGGCGAAGGGCTTCGACGTCGTCGTCCACAACGAGTGCTTCGCCAACGTCCGCGAGCCGCGGTGGCTGGACCGGGTGCTGAAGCCCCACCGCGAGGGGACGCCCGCCGTCCTCATCCACTGCAGCATGCACTGCTACCGCACCGGGACGCCGGACTGGTTCGAGTTCTGCGGAGTCCGGTCGCCCGGCCACGGGCCCCACTACTCGTTCGCGGTCGAGAACGTCGCCCCGAAACACCCCGTCATGGCCGGTTTCGGCGAGGCGTGGACGGCACCGAAGGGTGAGTTGTACCACTCGATGCAGGTGTTCCCGACTGCCACGCCGCTCGGCAAGGCGAAGCGGAAGGGAGACGACGAGCCGCAGACCTGCGTCTGGACCAACCAGTACGGCAAGACCCGCGTCTTCGCCACGACCGTCGGACACTACAACGAGACGATGGCCGACCCCCGGTACCTCGACATGGTCACCCGCGGCCTGTTGTGGGCCGTCGACCGGCTCGACGAGAGCGAGATCACGAAGCCGGACCAGGAGACGAACGAGGCGATCCTCGCCCTCGCGACCGCCCCGGTGGCCAAGTCGGCCGGCAAGGCTCCCGTCCTCGCCGGCAAGTGCTGTGGCGAGGGGAACCTCGCCGCCGGCCGCCCCACGAAGGCGAGCAGTGAGGAGAAAGGCAAGAACAACCTCGCCCCGCGTGCCGTCGACGGCAACCTCGGCACGCGGTGGTGTGCCCAGGGAGGACGGTCCGGCGAGTGGTGGCAGGTCGATCTCGGCGAGCCGAAGAACGTCGCAAACGTCCGCATCCACTGGGAGTCGCAGTCGGC
>JANQQW010000180.1 GCA_028284885.1 Planctomycetaceae bacterium | reverse complement strand
TCTCGGTAGTGCTGGTCGTCGGGCCAGCCGTAGCCGTCGGTCCCCTCGACGTTGAAGACGTCGGGCGGGAAGCCGGTGCGTCCGTGGGGGTCGTCCCAGTCAAGCAGGGTGGGCTGTGTCCACCACGCCGAAGGTCGGACGCCAAACGTCGGGGCTGGTGCGCAAAGGCTACGCTACCATCACCCTGTGCGGGACCAGTCTCGTTGGTGCACGCCAAACTCGTCGGCCACCCATTCCATTGCATCACTCAGAGAGGTCTCGTGTGAGCCATCGCTGAGGTACAGCATCGAATCGTCGACCGTCCGATTGCCGTATCGATGGCGGAGGTGATGCAAGGACGTTGGTGAGTACTGGACCACCAGCACTTCATCAGGGCGGGGCACACGTCCGTCGAAGCCAATCGTGACCCGCTTCCCTGTCGGTTGGTGCCGCCGGTCGAGTGTGACCCGTGCGATCACCGTCGGCTCAATCGCTCGGTACTCGTCGACGAGCGAGAAGAACGTCTCGAAGTGCCGGTCTACGTCGGGGCCACTGTGCTGGACGATGGCATGGGCAAAGCCACACTCCGTCGCCCACCCGGTCCTCACTCGCAACCAAACACCAAAGTGGCCCTGCGTGAGCTGTGGGCCAAGTTCCACTACGTCGTGGGTCTCCAGTGCCGTGTAGTAACCACGGACCATACTCTCCAACTCCGCGAGCGAGTGGGCGTACATCGATCGTCGTTCGCGAACTTGGTCCAGCCAGTCGAAGACGTTCGTCGTCGCGGTCACCGATCGCTCCCTTCGATCCTGAGCTTCATTCCCGCGTGCGTGTGTTCGAAGCCGAGGGATTCGTAGAAGGCGATGGCGCGGTCGCGGCGGAGGTCGGAGGTGAGTTGGACGAGGCCGCAGCCGCGGGTGCGGCAGCGTTCGATTGCCCACTGCATCATCTGCGTACCCACGCCCTGCGAGCGATGCGAACTCGACACGCGAACGCCCTCGATGGTTCCCCGCAGAATGCCGCGTTGCGTCAACGTCGGCGTGTAGGTGAGCTGTAGCATGCCGATGACGACGCCGTCCTCGCGGGCGACGACCACTTCGTTGTTCGGATCGGCGTCGACGGCCGCGAACGCCTCCGTGTAACCGGCGTCCGCATCGGCGACCTCCCGCGTCGCACCGAGATCGTCGTCGGCCAGCAGCCGAGCCAAGTCCGACACGTCAGCAGCCGTTGCGATCTCGAAGCGGATACCGTGCAAGGGGACTAGACCTTAGCCAGTCGGTAACTCGTCGTGTGATGGACCTCTCTGACGCAAGACCGCGAAGGGGCACAGCAAACGCCCCCGTCAACCGCGTCAGTCGGAAGTCGCCTCGTCCTCTTCGGTCGAAGTCGTGATGCGAACGGACCCGCCGAGTGCGGCATTCCTCTCTCTGATGGTTCGTCGTTGCTCGGTGCGGAACGCAATCCAATGTGAAAGCGTCGCCATCCAGATGCCCATGCCGATGAACCCCAAGAGTGCTTGGATCGAAGTAATGTGACGTATGCGCGGAGGAGGTGCGAAATCTCCGTAGCCCAGAGTGGTCCATGTCGTCACGCTGAAGTAGCAGGCGGTTGGAAAGGTGATTGGCGCAAGTTGTCCCGTCGCTGACGAGACAAGTCCGTATCGCCAATAGATGACCGCGAATACCACGATGATCCAAGTCAGGACCAGCAACACGAATCCAAGGACTGAGCCGTAGTCGCCGTCGTCATCTCCGGAAGCATTGAAGATGTGGTAGGTCAGCGACGGGTAGCTGAGGGCGAGCAGTGCAGCAGGGATCTCCGCCGGCAAGAGGAATGCCGTCAGCATCGCCACAAGTGCGATGATGACGAGGAGTATCCAGTTCAGTGCCTTGAGTGCTTCCATGTTGGCTACTTCTTCGGCACCCGCTTCTCGAAGAAGTCCATGTAGCGTTGCCAGTCGTACTCGGTGATGTCGTGTTTGCCGGTGCGGAGGTGGTAGGCGACGTGGCCGTCCTGGACGGGGGTGTCGGGGGCGGGTTGGGTGTCGGCGGTGAGGCCCTGCTTGCCGAGCAGTTCGTAGACCGGGGAGGCGTGCAGGCCGCTGAGGAACTCGCCGTTGGGGTCGGCCCACTGGTCGCCGGTGGCGCTCGCGACGTAGCAGGGGCGGGGGGCGGCGAGGGCGACGAGCTGGTGCTGGTCGACCGGGCAGGCGGACTCGTTGTCGTTGTAGGTCTTGAACTGGTCGCAGAACCAGTGGGGGAACGACGTGTTGATCCGCTTCACCGTTTCGCCGAACGCCCGGCGGGAGAGGGCGGCGCCGCCGCAGCCGGAGTTGTTGGAGACGACCATCGCGAACCGTTCGTCCGCCGCTCCGGCCCAGAGAGCCGTCTTGCCGAGTCGCGAGTGGCCGACGACGGCGACGCGGTGGTGGTCGATGGCCTCGTTCGTCTCGAAGTAGTCGAGCGCCCGGCTCAGTCCCCAGGCCCAGGCGGCGATGGAACCCCAGGAGTCGGGGCCGCGGTCGGCGTCCTTCCCGTCGACTGCGGCGTGCACGCCGTTCTGGAAGCCGTCGTGGGTGTCGGGGTCGATGTCGCCACAGTAGATCGTCGCGAGGCCGAACCCGCGCTCCAGCAGCGACTCGACCGGCCAACGGCTGGAGCGAACGCCCCGGCCGGCCTCGGTGGCCCGGTGGTTCTTCGCGCCGTTGTCGTTGGGGACCCAGCTCTCGGTGATGCGGATCTCGGGGTCGGCGTGGACGGTGTGGTTGCCGCGGAAGTTGAGGCCGAGGAAGACCGGCACCGGCTTGGGCGCCTTGGCGGGGAGGTAGACGAGCAGGTCGATCGGCGGGGCGTCCTCCTTCACGAAGAGGCGAACCTGGTAGCGGTCGGCGAGGCCGTCGAGGGCCGAGGCCCGTTCGACCTCGACCTTCGCGAGCCGCCCGGCGGGTGCCCGTCCGTAGACGTGCTCCCCGAACAGCTTCACCAGTTCCGGCCGCCGCTTCGTCCTCCACTGCTCGGCCGTGGTGACCTTGGTGCCGTCCTGCATGACGAGCGGGTCCGGCAGCGTGTACTCCGGCACCTTCGACTCGTCGTAGTTGAACCCTCGGGGCTGGGCGAACGCGGTGGCGGTCATGGCGAGCAGCAGAGCGAGTGAGCGCATGCGAGATTCCGTTTCAAAGGTCGTCGGTCTTGAGTGGAGCCTGTCCCGGGCCACGAATTCGGAGGACGTAGGTCGTGTGATCCTCGATCAAGAACACGACCCTGTAGGTTCGGCCGCGTCGAGTTCGAAAGAAGCCCTGCCGCACGTCTTGGTCGAGCCGGTCGTTCTCGTCAGCCCAGCCAAACGAATCCGCGCCAGTCTCGAGCCGGTCGATCAACTGGTCGTAGGCTTCGAGCCAGGCTTTGGCGCCAACGCGGGACCGATCCGCGATCCACTCGACGATGGCTCGCTTGTCGGCCTGCGCCAACGGCAGTTCGCGGATGTCGAAGGTCACCCTCTTTCATCCAGTTCCGAATGCAACGCTGCGCTCGTGTCGCGAGCCGGGACGCCGCGCTCGCCGCGACGGAAGTCCTCCAGTGAGGCTGCGATCGCGGCGACGTCCTCGTCCCGCGACTCGGGCGGAGGGTTCTCCAGCCGCCAGCGGTCGAACAACGCGTCGAGCGATCCGGCATCGGTGTCGTCGGCAAGTTGCCCGCGCGCAAACGTGACGAACGCGTCCAGTTCCTGTTCAATGGTCATGGTGTTCTCCAAGAACGTGCGGCGAATTTCAGTGTAGCGGGTTCTCGACGGGAACCCATTCTGTCGCGACCCGCACTCCGCCGACCGTCCGCTCCGAAAGGACCGACATGCTTCGCCTCGCGCTCGCTTGCATCACCGCGTTCGTCCTCGCCGCTCCCGCCGTCGCGGCCGAGCCGCTTCGGATTCACCTCGTCTCCGGGGCGAGGGAGTACAAGTCGGAGCCGTCGCTGAAGGCGTTCAAGGCGCACCTCGAGGAGCACTACGACGTGACGTGCACCGCGTCGTGGGGGCACGACGGGATCAAGGAACTGGAGAACCTCGACGCGCTGAGGAGGGCGGACCTGCTGATCCTGTTCGCCCGGCGGATGAAGCTGACCGGCGAGCAGATGCAGGTCTTCCGCGACCACTGGAAGGCGGGGAAGCCGGTAATCGGCATCCGCACGGCGAGCCACGCCTTCAGTCGGGAGGAGAACGAGGTCTTCGACAAGCAGGTACTGGGGAACCACTACAGCGGCCACTACGGCAACGAGCCGGTGACGGTGACGGCGACCGAGGCGGGCGCGAAGCACCCGGTGC
The DNA here is from genome assembly GCA_028284885.1 of Planctomycetaceae bacterium. Lineage (GTDB taxonomy): Bacteria > Planctomycetota > Planctomycetia > Planctomycetales > Planctomycetaceae > JANQQW01. The sequence continues at coordinate 32,934 of JANQQW010000180.1, read as the reverse complement.
TCGCGGGGGTCGGGGCGATCGGGTCGAAGCGGCTCTACAAGGCGGGCGAACTCGCCGAGAAGACGGTCGTCCTGCAGAACGGCAGCATCGGCAAGGGGACGCACCCGGTGACGCTGGTCCACGAGTACGCCGGCGGCCGGATGTTCTACACGTCGCTGGGCGTGCCGGAGGACTTCGAGGACGAGGACTTCCGGCGGATGCTGGTGAACGCGGTCGCGTGGACGACGAAGCGGGACGTGAAGGAACTGGCGAAGTAGGGGGCGGGAGTCGGGAGACAGGAAGCAGGAGTCAGTAGGCAGGGATCAGGGAGCAATGCAGGCAGCGCAGTGAGTGGCCACGGAAGGCCACGAACGGAGCTCGCGAGCCGAGCCGCGTTCGGCCGTCAGGAGGACGGCGGAACGCGAGCGTGGGGAACCGAGAACCGGCGAACCACGAACAAAGAGCGGCCGCGGAACCCGTTGGGGGGTTCCGCGGCCGCGAGTGTCGAGTCTCGTCGGTGAAGGCGACGATCAGGAGTCGCTGCGAGAAAGACGGCCGCCCGTGCCACTTCAGTGGATCACCCCGCGTGCGGGAAAGGGCAGCGGCCTACGCGGTATTTGGTCCTCCGCCGGTTCGGATGACGAAACTCGTGGTCGCGTGGCTCGTCTGGCGGAGACGAGCCGATCAGTTCGTCGGAACTCGCTGACGAGTCCCTCTATCGGCAGCCGGCGTCCGGAAGTGCGGTCGTTTCGCTTGGATTCTCGTCCCGCTCGACATTCCGGTTCGACAGGCCGCTCCTCTCGAACGCTCCCGGCCAAGCGTGGTTCCGGTTAGGATGCAACGGCAGCGTTTCGCACTTCCTGCTCGATTTCGGAGGAGGCCGCCGTGCCCGGATTCCGCCAAGCCGCCCCTGTTCTCCTGGCCCTCGTGATCGGCACGACCGGTGCGTCGTCCGCCCGGTCCGGCGAGGTGAGCATCGCCAAGGGCGAGAACGTGGTGAACGTCCTCGTCGACGGGTCGCCGTTCGCGACGCTCAACCTCGCTCCGACCAAGGGCCGGCCGTACTGGCACCCGCTGCACGCTCCGGGCGACGTCGTCGTCACCGACACGCGGCCGTCCGACCACCTGCACCACACGGGGCTCTACATCGGCGTGGAGCACGTCAACGGCGTCGACTACTGGGGCTCGAGGAAGGTCATGCAGGCGGAGTCGGTGCCGGCAGGGGACGTGCCGGGCAAGGTCGTCAACAAGTCGGTCGAGATCGTCGAGGCGAAGGGGGACCCGGCGAAGCTGCGGATCGTGAACCACTGGATCGGCAAGGACGGGAAGCCGGTCCTCAGCGAGACGACGAACGTCGCGATTCACGCCAACCGGCTGATGGCGTTCGACGTCACGCTCGCGGCGGTTGCGGAGAAGGTGACCTTCGACGACACCAAGGAGGGCTTCTTTGCCGTCCGGCTGCCGGAGGAACTCACCGTGAAGAAGGGGAGCGGGCAGATCGTCAACCCGGCCGGCGAGACCGGCGAGCCTCCGTCCTGGGGCAAGACGAACGCCTGGCTGGACTACCACGGCGAGGTCGAGGGGAAGAGCGTCGGCGTCGCGTTGTTCGACCACCCGGGCAACTTCCGCAAGTCCCGGTACCACGTGCGAGCCTACGGGCTGTTCGCCGTCAGCCCGTTCGGCGAGAAGATCTACAGCAAGGGGAAGCAGCCGGCGAAGCCGGTGCACCTGGCGAAGGGGGAGTCCCTGCGGCTCCGCTACGCCGCGTTCGTCCACGCCGGGGACACCCAGAAGGCCAACGTCGCCGGCGTCCACGCCGCGTGGGCCAAGGGCGAGTGAGTTCCCCGGTTTCCGAAGCTGACCGCTGACTGCCGACCGCCGCAGGCTCACCGCTCATGAAAATCGCTCTCGGCACGGACCACGCCGGCTACGACCTCAAGGAGGTGCTGAAGTCGCACCTCGTCGAGTCCGGACACGAGGTCGTGGACTTCGGCACGGACTCGCCGGACCGCTGTGACTACCCGGACTTCGTCTTCCCGGCGGCCAAGGCCGTCGCGGACGGCGAGTGCGACCGGGCGATCGTGCTGGGCGGGTCCGGGAACGGCGAGGCGATGGCGGCCAACCGCGTCGTCGGCGTGCGGTGTGCGCTCTGCTGGACCGTCGAGACGGCCCGACTCGGCCGCGAGCACAACGATGCGAACTGCATCTCGCTGGGGGCCCGACTGATCGACGAGCCGACGGCGAAGGCGATCGTGGACACGTGGCTGACGAGCGACTTCGAGGCCGGTCGGCACGTCGCACGGATCGAGAAGCTCGACCGTCCGCCGGCCTGACGGACGGGTCAGCCGCCGCCGTTGAGCTTCTGCGTGGCGATCGCCTGGGCGATCAGCGTCCGGCCGTGCTCCAGCTTGTCGCGCGACTCGCGTAGCGTCTCGACGACGAGTTCCACGGTGCGCAGGGAGGTTTCCTCGAGCCCGTGCTCGGCGCACACGTCGTGCGCTTGTTCCGCACGGGCCAACGCCTTGAGCAGTTGCTTCTCGGCGTCGGCGAGGAGCTTGAGTGCCTTCGGTCGTGCCATTCCGTGTGGTCCGGTGTCCGTTCGGTCGGAGAGCCCGGCGAGCTCGCCCCGCGAGTTGACGAAGAGGATAGCAACATCGCGCGGGATTTCGGTACACCGCGGTTCGCGTCGGGCGTTCGCCGTTGCCAGCGAGTCGGGCTGCGGGCTACCGTGTGTGGCCAGTCGCCGGCCCGGAGAGGGCGGCGACGTCTCCGCTTCCGGTGAACGCACCCGGCCGACGACCGTGCCGGGGCTCCGTTCCCCACGACGCCGACCTACGGACCGAGACCGTGCTCCGAACGCACACCTGTGGCCAACTCCGTCGCGACCACGAGGGCGAGACCGTCACGCTCGCCGGCTGGGTGCAGAACTACCGCATCCACTCGAACGCCGTCTTCATCGACCTCCGCGACCGCTACGGCGTGACGCAGGTCGTGTTCCGCTTCGAGAGCGACGAGGCGGCCGCCGCGAGTGACCTTTACCACGAGGCCGAGAAGCTCAGGGCCGAAGACGTCATCTCGGCGACCGGCGTCGTCACCTACCGTGGCGAGGGGGTCGAGAACCCCAGGCTCGCGACGGGCGACATCGAGGTCGTCGCCTCGACCTTCGACGTGCTGAACCAGACGCAGCAGGTCCCCTTCCGCCCGTGGCAGGAGGAACTGCCGAACGAGGAACTCCGGCTGCGGTACCGCTTCCTCGACCTCCGCCGCGAGGAGTTGCAGACTGCGATGCGGCTGCGGCACGACGTCTGCCGCGTGACGCGGGACTACTTCAACGAGAACCAGTTCCTCGAGATCGAGACGCCCATCCTGGGGAAGAGCACGCCGGAGGGGGCCCGGGACTACCTCGTGCCGAGCCGCGTCCATCCGGGCAGCTTCTACGCGCTGCCGCAGTCGCCGCAGATCTTCAAGCAGATCCTGATGGTCGGCGGGTTCGACCGCTACTACCAGATCGCCCGCTGCTTCCGGGACGAGGACCTGCGGGCCGACCGGCAACCAGAGTTCACGCAGATCGACGTCGAGATGTCGTTCGTCGAGATGGACGACGTGCTCGGCATGATCGACGGGCTCGTGGCCCGCATGATGAAGGAGATCCGCGGCGAGGAGATCGAACTCCCGCTGCCCCGGCTGAAGTACGCCGACGTGATGGAGAAGTACGGGACCGACAAGCCGGACCTCCGGTTCGACATGCCGCTCGTCGACGTCGAGGAGGTGGCCAAGGACTGCGATTTCAACGTCTTCTCCGGGACGATCAAGTCGGGCGGGCGGGTGCGAGGCGTGAATGCGAAGGGAGCGGGTAACGACGAGCGTTTCAGTCGGCGATACCTCGACAAGGACTTGAAGGACCACGTGGCCGAGTACGGGGCGAAGGGGCTCGCGTACTTCAAGGTCGCGGACGGCAAGCTCGACAGTTCGATCGCCAAGCGATTTACCGACGACGAGCAGCGTCGAATCGTCGAGCTGATGGAGGGCGAGGAGGGGGATCTCTTGCTGTTCGTGGCCGACAAGCCGAGCGTGACGTCGGCCGCGCTCGCGGCGCTGCGGAACCGTCTCGGGAAGGAACTCGAACTGTACGACCCGAACGAGATGCACACGGCGTGGGTTGTCGACTTCCCGCTCGTCACGCGGAACGAGGAGGAGGACCGTTGGGAGGCGGAGCACCATATGTTCTGCAGCATCAATCCCGAGGACACCGAGTACGTGGAGAGCGACCCCGGCCGGGTGCGAGCCGCGAGCTACGACCTCGTGTGCAACGGCTACGAGGCCGCCTCGGGCAGCATTCGTATCCACGACTCCAAGCTGCAGGAGCAGATCTTCGACCTCGTCGGCTTCTCGCGGGAGGAGGCGGAGAGCCGGTTCGGGTTCCTGCTGGAGGCCCTCCGGTACGGGGCCCCGCCGCACGGCGGCATCGCCCTCGGCCTCGACCGCTGGGTGATGCTGTTCAGCGGCCTCGACAACATCCGCGACGTGATCGCCTTCCCGAAGACCCAGAAGGCCAGCGACCTCTTGAGCGGCGCCCCCGGCGAGGTCGACAAGCTGCAGCTGCGGGAGCTGTACCTGGAGAGCAAGGCTCCGAAGGAGTGAGCTGACCGTGGACGACGGCGACTCCGAACTCGAACTCGAGGAACTCTCCTACGAGGCGAAGGAGTCTTTGTTGAGTGGTGCGGAGAGCGACTTCTTCGGAGTGCTGTCTCGCGTCGTGGGTGACGTCTACCACGTCTGGCCGATGGTGCGGCTCGCCGACCTGGTCGACATTCGAGCGGTCGGTGCGCGTCACAGGTCGTTGCTCAATCGAGTGACGCAGTACCACGTCGACTTCGTTCTCTGCGACCGTGGGACGTTTCGGCCGGTGCTTGCGATCGAACTGGACGATCGGACGCACGACCGTCCGAAACGGGTCAAGCGAGACGCGACGTTCGAGGTGACTCTCGCCGCCGCCGGGATTCCGCTGGCAAGGTTCCGTGTCCGACCGAAGTTCGACCCGGATCGTGTTCTTCGCAAACTGCGTCAGGCGATGAAGTCCGGTGTCGAACTCCGGACCGAGGAGTTGCCCCGTTACCGGGGACGCGTCCCAGAGGACTTCGAGTAGAGGACCAGCGAATCCAATGTCGCTTGAACGAATCGCCGATCGCATTCGCGAGTTCGCGTCGATCGACGCTCCCGTGGGGTTCGAGGAGACCGTGTTGCGGGCCGTGCGGGACGGGTTGGCGGCGGTTTGCGATGCCGTCGAAGTGGACGTTCGGGGCAACGTCTACGGGCGGCAGGTGGGGGCGGAGGACGGGCCGGTCGTGATGGTGACGGCTCACGCGGACGAGATCGGGTTTCTCGTCACGTCGTTGTTGCCGGGCGGGTTCCTGCGGTTCGCGAAGCTGGGGCACCCGACGGACATGGTGCTGCCCGGCCAGCGGGTGCGGGTGCACGGGGCGGACGGACCACTCGAAGGCGTGGTCGGCGTGAAGCCGGGGCACGTGCTCAGCGGTGACGAGGCGCGACGGGTTCCGGCGGTCAACCAGCTCTACGTCGACGTCGGGGCCGGTTCGGCGGACGAGGTGGCCGCGTGGGGTGTCGAAGTCGGGACGCCGATCACGTTCGTCGGCGAGATGACGGCCACGCGAAACCCGAACGTCTTCTTTGGGAAGGCGGTCGACGACCGGATCGGCGTGGTCTCGGTGCTCGAAGTGGCCGAGCGGTTGGCGAAGGAGTCGGTCGCGGCGAACGTGGTCTACGCGATCGTGGTCGAGGAGGAGATCGGGCTTCGCGGGGCGGCGGTCGCGGCGAAGCGGATCGAGCCGGACGTCATGCTGGCGATCGACACCGTCCCCGCCGGCGGCACGCCCGACCTGCGGCCGGACGAACTGCCGTGGGAGATCGGCAAGGGGCCGCTGCTGAAGGTGCGGGAGACGCGGGGGCTCAGCACGCACGGGCCGTTGCGGCGGTTCGTCCGCGAGACGGCCGACCGACTGGGCATTCCGTACCAGTTGATCGTCGACACGGCCGGCGTGACGGACGCGACCTCGGCCCAACAGGCCTCTGGCGACGTGGCCGCGATGGTCGTCGGGCTGGCCCGCCGGTACTCGCACTCGGCCGTCGAGATGTTCGACGTGCGCGACGTGCGGCGGATCGTCGATCTCGTGGCCGGGACGGTGAGCGGGCTGGAGTCGGTCGAGCCGCTGCGGCGGTTCTGATTGAACCACAGAGACACAGAGGGGCACAGAGGAAGGCAGGGAGGCCGCTTTCACGTGATCACCGGGAGCTGGACTCATCGTTGGCCATCCGTCGTCGAGGCGTGGCGAGCAGCGTGAGTGTCCCAGTAGAACCGAACAACGCATTCGGACTTCTCTGTGCCCCTCTGTGTCTCTGTGGTCCAACACGACCGAACTGTCGTGCTCGCGGGGCGATGCTTGTCCGCACGTCGTCACGCGGGTAGCGTGAATCGCATGAACAAGCACCATCTCGCGTTCGCCGTTATCGTCCTCTTCCCAGTTCTCGCAGTTGCCGAGGACGCCCCCAAGCTGGTCGAGGGGAAGGGAGAGGGTTGGCGGGCCCTCGGAGAGAAGGACTTCGTCGACGTGAACGGCGACGAGAACACGTGGACCTTCGACGGCGAGATCATCCGCTGCACTGGTCGGCCGGTCGGCGTGATCCGCACGGCGAAGAAGTACACGAACCTGGAACTGGTCGTGTGGTGGAAGCACGAGAAGCCGGCCGGGAACTCGGGCGTGTTCCTGTGGGCGACCGACGAGGTGCTGAAGGACCTGCCGAAGGGGAAGCTGCCGCCGGGGGGGATCGAGGTGCAGGTGCTCGACCCGGCCTACGAGACGAACTGGGAGAAGCGGACGGGGAAGAAGCCGGACTGGTTCACCGGGCACGGCGACGTGTTCCCGGTCGGGTCGTCGAAGATGACGCCCTTCCCGCCGACGGCCCCGAACAAGCGGCGGAGCTTCCCCACGAAGCGGCTGGTGAAGCCGGCCGGCGAGTGGAACCACTACCACGTGCGGGCGGTGGACGGCGAGGTGCGGCTGAGCGTGAACGGCGAGGAGGTCTCCGGCGGCAAGGACTGCATGCCGGCGAGCGGCTACCTGTGCCTCGAGGCCGAGGGAGCACCGATCGAGTTCAAGGGCCTGCGGATCCGCGAGCTGCCTTGAGCCCTACTCTTCCTCGTCGTGGTAGCGGTCCTCGTGCTCGAGGATGAACTCGCGGGCGGCCACGGCGCGGTCGGCGGGGACCAGCAGCCGGATCTCCAGCACGCCGACGAAGCTGCCTTGGTTCTCGCCCTCGACGAAGCACGGGATCCCCTCGAGCTCGAGGGCGTCCTTGACGAGTTCGGCGTGGGTCGGCTCGCCGACCGAGTAGACGGGCACGAGGTTGGATTGCGACATGGTCAGTCCTCTTCCGCAGGATTCGCGGTGAGATAGGGGGCGACTCGGTCCGCAGCCGCGGGCGAGTGCAGGTCGGCTTTCCCGAACCCCGCGACCGCCCCGAGTGCCACGGCCCGTTGCTGCCAGTCCGGGAAGTTCGTGACGAGCATCACGGGCGTGTTCCCCCGCCCCGGGTCGGCCATCAGGTTCTCGACGACCGCGAGGCCGTCGCCGCCCGTGCGGTCCAGCACGCGGTTGACGAGCACGAGGTCGAACGCCCCGGCGGACAGCTGTTCGACCGCCTCGTCGCCGTCGTCGGCCGACTGCACCTCGGCGTCGAACCGGTCGCGGAGGAATCGGGAGATGGACGCGTGGTCGACGCCACACTGTCCGATGCTGAGTACGCGTTTCACGTGCGGTTCGTCCGAAGAACACGGAGAGAACGTGGTGCCCACCCGAACTCCATACTACGATACCGCCCCGCCCGCGTCCCCCCAGTCCCATGGCCTTCCCTCGTTCGTTGCCGAGATTCGGATGCTCCGCCGATTCGTCGTGAACTACGTGGAACGGCATCAGCACCCGGTCAACCGGTTGCTGCACCTGTTCGGCGTGCCGCTGACGTTCGTCGTCTCGTTGATCGTGCTCGTCCTCGGGCACGGCTGGTGGGCGCTCGGCTGCTTCGTCGGTGGGTACGTGCTGCAGTTCGTCGGGCACGCGATCGAGGGGAACGACGCCGGGGAGGTCGTGCTGGTGAAGAAGCTTCTGGGCATGAAGTACCAGGAGTTCATGCCGGGCAGCCCGGAGGACCGTCGCAGCCGCGGCGAGGACGTCGCCGACACGGCGAACTGAGACCGGAACTCGAACACGACGAAACACTCATGGGATCCGCGACGCATCTCTACCTCGTCCGGCACGGGGCGACGATCGCCAACGAGGCCCGGCCGCACGTGCTGCAGGGGCGGGGGGTGAACCACTCGCTGTCGCAGAACGGCCGGGCGCAGGCGAAGGCGGTCGGCGAGGTCTTCGCCAGCCGGTCGTTCGACGCCCTCTACGCGAGCCCGCTCAAGCGAGCCGTCGAGACGGCCGAGGCGATCGGCGGGCACCACGGGATGCAGCCGGAACTCGTCGAGACGATTCACGAGATCGACGTGGGCCGTTGGGAGGGAATGGACTGGGGGACGATCCAGTCCGAGGAGCCGGACGAGTACCGGGCCTTCATGAACGACCCGGTCGAGGACGGCTACCCGGAGGGAGAGTCGTGCCGGGACGTGCTGGAGCGGGTGAAGCCGGTGTTCGAGTCGCTGCTCGACCGCCATGCCGGGGAGACCCTGATCGTGGTCGCCCACAACGTCGTCAACCGCGTCTGGTTGACGGATCTGCTGGGCTTGCCGCTGACGGCGTCGAAGGGGATTCGGCAGGAGAACACCTGCGTGAACCACGTCAAACGGAAAGACGGGGAAACCTACGTCGTCACGCTGAACGCGGCGCTCCACGTGCCGCACCGCATCGACTGACGGCCGCAACGACTGCAGCAGCGGCGGTTTCGGGCGAATCTCTTGCCCCGAGGTCGATCCCGTGCATGCGCGGCGTGCAACGTGCCGATGACAATTCTGCGGCGGCGTCCGCCGCTCGAATCGGTCTGGTTGAGCCTTCCGGCGACTGCTAGACTCCCCGCCCCCGGCATCCGCCGGCCTCGCGACCCTTCCCGGCGATCCCCGCCGATTCACGACCCGCCATCCAGGACGAGGGCCAACGAGCATGAAGCTCCGCATGTCCCTTGCGCTCACCACGAGCGTGCTCCTCGTACTTCCCGTCCACTCCGTTCGGGCGCAGTCGGCCCCGCGTACGGAACGGCGGACCCCGACCGCGCAGCGGCTCCCGCGCGAGCAGCGCCCGGAGGGTGAGGCCCTCAAGCTGCCGAACCTGCCCGAGGTGCCGGACAAGGTGCTGCAGGCCTGGGCGAACGCGACCGCTCAGGTGAAGAAGATGGACGGCAAGGTCCGCCGCATCGAGTACGAGAACGTCTTCCGGGCCGAGAAGCACTCCGAGGGCAAGTTCTGGTTCGAGGCCCCGGACAAGGGCAAGCTCGCCCTCAAGGGACTCACGTTCGCACCCGGTGCGAGGGGCGGCAGGTTCGCTCTCGCCCCGGGCGACTCCGACGAGTGGATCTGCACGGGCCGCGAGATCTACCAGATCGACCGGGAACTGAAGCAGGGGGACGTGTTCCCCATTCCGAAGGACGCCCAGGGGGCCAACATCATGCACGGCCCGCTGCCGTTCCTCTTCGGCATGCCGCCGAACGTCGCCAAGCAGCGGTACTGGCTGTTCCTCAAGAAGCAGACCGCCACGACGGCGCAGATCGTCGCGTACCCCAAGTGGGCGGCCGACCGCCAGAACTACCAGTACGCCCAGATCATCCTGCTGAAGAAGAACTTCCTCCCCAGCGCGGTGATGCTGAAGGGACCCGGCGGCAACACGGACACCGTCTACACCTTCGAGGACGTGACGGTGAACCGGCCGTTCTCGTTCGCCAAGCCGTTCCAACCCGAGACGGGCGGCGTCACCCTGAAGCGGCACGACCCCGCGGTCGCCGCACGGCCCGAGCCGCCCAAGGCAGGGGCTCCCCCCGCGGGCCGAAAGATGCCCTCGTTCGTCGGACTGCACGGACGCGACGTCGTCCAACTGTGCAAGAAGCTCCAGGTCGAGCCGAAGCTCTACCGTGGCGTTCCCGCGGCGAACGAGAAGCTCGTCCACCGGGCCTACAAGCAGAGCCCCTCCGCCGAGACGCCCCTCCGTCCCGGCCAGATCGTGCAGGTCACACTGTACGTCGATCCGAAGTCGGCCGACGAGGACTGACGCCGCTCGGACCGTCGGGTCTTGAAGGGCGTCGAAACGGGTGGCTACGCTGGTGAACGCTCCCTCACCAGCGGTCCGCCAGGATGTCGCTCGAAGAAACGCCGTCGCCCGTCGATGCACCGACCGCGGAGTCGCCCGAGGGGGACTCCGAGTCGTCGGGGACGGCGTCCGCTGACGACCACGGCGAGCCGTCTCCGGTCGAGGAGTCCGCCGAGGACGCCGAAGTCCTCGGCACGACGACCCGCGACCGCGTCGTGCTGGGCACGCTGGTGACGGTCGCCCTCCTGCTGGCCGCCTGGCAGTGGGCCCGACTGAGCGGCTGGGGCAACGAGCCGGTCGAGATCGAACGCCAGACCCCGTTGTTCTTCGAGTTCAAGCTCGACCCGAACGAGGCGACGTGGGTCGAACTGATGCAGCTCGAGGGCATCGGTGAGGTGCTCGCGAGACGCATCGTCGAGGACCGGGAGGCAAACGGACCGTTCGCGTCGGTCGACGACATGCAGCGCGTCTCGGGGATCGGTGCGAAGACCGTCGAGAAGATGCGGCCGTGGCTGGCGATCGATCCCGTTCAAACCGAGAGTGAGTGAGGCTGGGTCCGTTCCCCGTTTGCGAGTCGACCGGGTTCGGGTGCGTACGACTTTCGGACGCGTTCTGTCATGATGGACCGCACGACGACCCGAACGAACGGCCTCGTGACGTGCGACTCCCAAGTGCTCGGCAACCCGAACGTCTCCGACTCCGGTCCCTGCTGCGGGCCGTGACGCGGTCGAGTTGCGTGTTGATGGTCGCCGTTCTCGGCTGCGGCACCGGCGACTCGTCCCGTTCGGACGCGAGGCCGCTGCTCGTCTTCTGCGCCGCCGGCATGAAGGAACCGGTGACGGCGATCGCCGAGGCGTATCGCCGCGACACGGGGGTCGAGGTCCAGCTGCAGTTCGGAGGGACCGGCTCGCTGATGTCCCAGATCGCGATCGCGAAGCAGGGGGACCTGTTCATCGCGGCCGACGCCGAGGCGGTCGCGATCGTCCGCTCTCGGGAACTCGTCACCGACGTCGTCCCGATCGCCCGCCAGTACCCGGTCGTCGCCGTGAAGGCGGGGAACCCGAAGGCGATTCGCACGCTCGACGACCTGCTGCGGGACGACGTGCGTGTCGCGATCGGGAACCCGGAGGCGGCGAGCATCGGCAAGGCGACGAAGGCGGCGTTCGGCGATCGCTGGCCGACGCTCCGAGAGCGTCTGGCCGTGATGAAGCCGACCGTGACCGAGGTCGCGCTCGACGTCTCGATCGGCAGCGTCGACGCGGGCGTCGTCTGGAACGCCGTGGTCCCGATGTTCGACGGGCTCGAGACCGTTCGCGTGGCGGAGCTCGAGGAGCAGTCGGAGAACGCGAGCGTCTGCGTTCTCGCCGCGAGCGAGCAGCCAGCGGCCGCACTCGACCTCGCGCGATTCGTGGTGGCTCCGAACAAGGGGGCTCGCACGTTCGCGGAACGGGGGTTCGACGTGCTGGCCGGCGACCCCTGGGAGGGGACCGGCACGCCGTGAGCCCCGCGTCCCGCCCGAGTTCGTTCTGGCCGGTCTTCGTGTCGGTCACGTTGGCCTACCTCGCCTTCGTGCTGGTGTTGTTGGGCGTGATGGCCGGTCACTCCTCGCCCGCGGACTTGTGGGCGGCGATGCAGTCCCGCGAGATTCAGCACGCCGTCGTGCTCAGCTTCGGCACCTGCACGTTGGCCGCGCTGTTGTCGCTGGTGGTGGCGATTCCCGCCGGGTATCTGCTCGCCCGCGGACGACACCCGGTTCTGCAGCTGGTCGAGGCGATGCTCGACATCCCGATCGTGTTGCCGCCGATGGTCGTCGGGCTCGCCCTGCTGATCTTCTTCCAGTCGACGCTCGGTCGGGCCGTCGAGAGCCTCGGCGCCCGGTTCACCTACACGGTCGCGGGCATCGTGCTCGCCCAGTGGGTCATCGGGACGGCGTTCGCCACGCGGACCCTGCGGGGCACGTTCGGGCATCTCTCGTCGCGTCCCGAGCAGGTCGCCCGCACGCTCGGCTGCTCGCCGTGGGGGGCGTTCCTGCGGATCGCGCTGCCGTCGGCGCTGCGGGGCGTCGTCGCGGGGGGGTCGGTCGCGTGGGCACGGGGGCTGGGCGAGTTCGGGCCCATCCTCGTCTTCGCCGGTGCGATGCGGATGCGGACGGAGGTTCTGCCGACGACCGTCTGGCTGGAACTCAGCGTCGGCAACCTCGACGCCGCGGTCGCGGTCTCGATCCTGCTGGTCGCCACGGCGTTCGTTGTGTTGGTGCTCGTCCGGTTCCTCGGCGTGCAGGTCGTCTCGTGATCGCGTTGTCCGGCGTGGAGGTCGAGTCGGGGCCGTTCCGGCTCTCCGGGATCTCCTTCGAGGTCGCGGCGGGCGAGTACGCGATCCTGATGGGACGCACGGGGACCGGGAAGTCGACCCTGCTCGAGGCGGTCTGCGGACTTCGCCGCGTGACGAAGGGAACGATTCGACTGGGAGACCGGGACGTCACGTCGCTCGACCCCGCCGAGCGGAACGTCGGCTACGTCCCCCAGGATCTGGCGTTGTTCCCCACGATGACCGTCCGCCGGCACCTGGAGTTCGCCCCGCGAATCCGGCGATTCCCCCGGTCCCGCGTCGTGGCGAAGGTCGAGGAACTGTCCGAGTTGCTGGGGATCGGCCCGCTCCTCGACCGGCGTGTCCACCGACTGAGCGGCGGAGAGCGGCAGCGGGTCGCCCTCGGCCGCGCCCTTGCGTTCGAGCCTTCGGTCCTGCTCCTCGACGAGCCGTTGAGCGCCCTGGACGAGTCGACGCGGAACGCGATGCAGAGGCTACTTCAGCGGGTTCGCGAGCGGACTGGCGTGACCACGCTGCACGTCACGCACAGCCAGGCGGAGGCCGACGCCCTCGGGACGACCGTGCTGCGACTGGAGGAAGGTGCCGTGCACGTCGTGAAGGGTGGCGCTGCGGACGCCGCTTCCGAGTGAGGCCGGCCGCCCTGCGCTAGGCGAGGTCCGCCACGACGACGTGGGACGGCCCGCGTCAGTCCTTCACGATCTCGAACAGGTCGAACATCCGCCCCTCTTCGTCGAACGCGCGAAAGCGCAACGTTCCACCGTGGACCGCCACGAAGCAGAAGTGGTGCACCCGCGCCCCTTGGGCCTGGAACCACGTCCGGTTCGGTGCGAACTGCTCGAGTCCGCCTCCGGACCCGCCCGTCGTCACGTAGCGAACGCCGTTCTCCTGGTCGACCTTCGGGCCGGTCATCGGCCACGTCCGTTCGTACACGTGAACGTGCCCGTTGAAGACGACGTCGACGCCGTGCTTCTCGTACAACCCGGCGAGCGGGCGGTGCGCCGGGTTCCCCCACGTCGACGAGCCCTTCGACGTGTCCCCGTAGTCGTTGGAGTCCGACGACCAAATGGGGTGGTGGTGGACGGCGAACTTCCACTCGGCCTTCGAGGCGGCGAGTTCGGCGTCGAGCCACTCGTACTGCGGCGTCCCGGCGCCGACCGGCTTGTTCGTGTCCAGCATGAAGAACTGGGCGTTGCCGTACCGGAACGTGTAGCGGTACTCCGGCTCTGGCAGCGAGAAGTAGTCGTAGAACCAGTGGGCGTTCCGTTCGTGGTTGCCGAGGACCGGGTACATCGCGACCCGCGACGTCAGCACGTGCGAGGGCCCGAAGAAGTGCTCGACCCACTGCCGTTTCACGTCGCCGGTCGAGACGAGGTCGCCGGCGTGAACGTGGAAGTTCGGCCGGAGCCCGTAGCAGAGTGCGGCGATCTTCCCGGTGACCCGCGGGTTGTACTGGGTGTCGCCGACGACCGTGAACGCGTACGCGTCGTCGTCCTCGACGGCCGTCTGGAACGTGGCGATCTCCGAGACGGCGACCCGGCCGTTCGAGTCCTCGCTGCGGACCCGGTAGAAGTAGTTCGTCCGCGGCTCGAGTCCGTCGACCAGCACGTCGTGGATGCGTGCCGTCCCATCGGCTACGGCCGACTTCCCGAGTGCGCTCGTCGGGCCGTACTCCACGGTCGACGTCGCCCGACCGTCGGTCTCCCAGACGACGTGGATCGAGGTCTTGGTCGGGAACTGCAGGAACGGCTTGACGACCGTCGGGAGGTTGCTGCTCGCCGCGTCGACCGGGTGCCGGTACTCGACCCGCTTCGCGTGCTCGGCGAACTCGGCCGCGACCTGCTTTTCGGACCTGGCCCGTGGTGTGAGGTTCAGCGACTCGATCCAGCCGGAGAACGGGTGGTCCTCGTCCGCGTCGAGATACCCGCCGACCACGAACGTCGCCCGCGACGGGTAGAGCACGTCGCCGGACTGTTCGGTCGACTCGCCCTCCAGCTTCCCGTCGACGAACAGTCGCATCGTCTTGCCGTCGTAGGTGGCGACGACGTGGCACCAACGGCCGGTCTCGAAGCGGTTCTTCGAGCGGAGGTAGGTCATCCAGCCGTCGCCGTCGTTCGCCCCCTCGGTGGACAGTCCGAAGGAGAAGCGGTCCTCCTCGAACCCGAGCATCCACCCTCTCTCGGCCGGTCCGTTGTCCTGGAGTGCGCCGACGAACGCCCCCCACCGGGTCGTCCGGCGGACGTTCACCCAGCCGCCCACCGTGAAGGCCCGCTTCGGCAGCCCGGCCTTCTCTGCGTCCGTCCTGCCCGGAACGAGTTCCGCGAGCACGAGCCGGTCGGTCGCCCCGTCGAACTCGACGGCCTTCGTCCCGCCGACGTCGACGACGTCGAGCCGTCCGCGAAGCGTTCCGAGCGGCTTCGCCCCGGCCGACAGCAGCACTCGCGACGCAACTGGCTCGGCTTCACGTTGCTCGCCGCCGGTTGCCAGGAACCCCGCGACGGCGGCCAGCAGAGCCACCGAACCGCAGACGATCGATCGAACCATGCCCTCGTCCTCGTTCAGAGTGTCTTCGACGTCAGGTGAGGTTGGCGTCGAACCCCTCGCGGCCGCAAGCCCACCGCACCTCTGGGTGGGAGGACTGCTCGACCGGCGTGCCGCCGAAAGCGAGAAAGCCCCCGCAACTCGTCCCTCTCGATCAGCCCGGGGACTCGACGGTGTCGGTCACGTCGCCTCCGCTCGAGCCGTCTCGAACCACGCGACGACCTGTTCGAGGTACGCGTCGCCGTACCGGTCTCGGAACTCGCGTGTGCCCGGGTGCGTTTCGTCCTGCAACTCCGTCATACGCGTCTCCACGAAACTCCGCGTCAGCGGGATCCGGCAGCGCACGGTGATGCACGTCCGCCATTCCTCGTACGACCGCGGGAACTGACCAGCTTCAGCCATTTCGATCTCCCTCGAAACGTCGTTCAGTACGTTCTCGTCACGTAGTCGTCGGGCCACGGGTCGGAGAACTCCCCCCCCGATCTCCAGTGCCTGATCTCGTCCTCGGTGAGGAAGCACTCCGACAGAGCCGCGACGAACCAGTCGACCTGAGACTCGTCGCCGATCACGGTCAGGTGGCAGCGACGGTCGCCGAAGCGCCCCGTCTCGTTCTTCAACCTCTCGCGGAGTCCCTCGATCTCGAAGTCGTCGAGGCCGTTGTCCTCGTCTTCCAGGACCGCGGCCCGCCAGTACCCGACCAGTTCCAGGCTGACGCCGGCGGCGGCCTGGTTCCAGAGCAGCGACACGTCGTCACGACTGGCGAGGTAGAAAAACCCCTTGCTCCGATGGATGTACTGACCGAGATAGTGGTTGCAAGTGTCCCACAGGCGTTGCGGGTGAAACGGGCGGTCGTCCTCGACGACTCTCGTTGCGAGGTTGTACGGCCGGTCGGCGTCGGTCTCTGCCTCCAACGCCGGCTTCAACTCGCGGATCAGCTGCTCGACTCGGTGGTAGTCGTACTCGGGCATCGCGAGCACGTCGTCGATCGGCAGGTTGCCGAAGGGAACGGACACGACCGTCACGTACGGGTTCAAGTCGTGCAGGGACTTGGCGACCAACTGCAGTCTGTCCGGCTCGACTCGGTCGGCCTTCGTCAGCAGCAGGTGGCTGCAGAACATGACCTGCTCCACCAGCAGGTTGGTCGTGTCCCTCTGCTCGTTCTGCACGTTGTGCTGCATGATCGGCAGGATCTGCTGGCCGCTGCCGTAGTCCTGGTCGATCATCGCGCCGTCGACGAGTGTCAGGACTCCACCCAGCTTGAAGCGTGGACGTGTGCTGAAGAACTCGACGAGCGGCATCGGGTGGCAGCTTCCGGAGGTCTCGATCACGAGCAGGTCGGGCTGGCCGTTCGCGAGGATCGCCTCCAGTGCCTGCTGGAGCTTCTCGATGCCCTGCCTGCTGCTCAGCACACAGGAGTGGATGGACTGGAGACCGTGGTCGTCCTTCTCGAAGAACTCAGTCTGCGCAATCGTCAGGGCGTCGACGTCCTGCTCGCTCATGTCGTTGACGACGACGGCCAGCGAGACGCCTCTCTCTCTGGACTGGACCATCAGGCGTTTGAGCAGCGTCGTCTTCCCTGCTCCCAGGAAGCCGTTGAGGACGAGAACGTTCACTCTCGTCGCCGTCGTGGGGGGCTCTTGGTCCGTGATGGTCTCCTCCGTCGTCGTTGCCGGCCGTCGCGACGGCTGGTACTCCGATTCCCGTCTACGCGGCGTCACGTGGCTCGGTACGCCGAGCGGGCTCGTTCGTCAGGGCCTCCCCGATCGTACGCCAGGCCCCGGACACCTCCTCGGCCGGCGTCACGACGTACTCCTTCGGGCTCCACGAGGCCAGCATTCGCCGGCGATGCGCGAGCCCGACGCTCTCGGCGATCCAGACCTCGTACCGGTGGATCCAGTCGACGGTCTCCCTCAAGAGCCGCCGGCAGCGGGCGAGATCGCCGTCACCGGGGTCGCTGAGTTTCGGAAGATCGTCGGCCCTCCACGCGGGTTCGGCCAGGTCGGCGGCGGGTGTCAGCCGTGGCGAGAACGTGTACCTTCGCAGAAACAGGCCGCCCCACCGGTCGTCGCCGTAGAAGAGGCCGAAGCCACGGAGGACGACGCGGGCCGTCGGCGAGACGTCCAAGCGGTAGAGACTGGCCACGTCGCTGCCGGGAGGTTTCTCGATCCGCTCGAAGCCGTGCCTGACGAGGAGGTTGCCCTCCGGGTAGGTGACGTCCTTGCCCCAGCACCAGATCTGCTGGTGCAAGAGATCGACGGCCCGCACACCACCGAGCGTGTCTCCGAAGACACCGGAGTTCATGGCCTCGTCCTCCTCGGCCAACGCGGGTTCGGCATCGACGGCCGTGTCGATGCTCGGCAGTCTGCCCGACGGGGTCACACCAGCAACCTTCCTCCCCAGGCGAGGACGAGCGAGAACAGGACGGCGAATCCCGCCTGTCTCAGCAGGACCTTCGACGTGGAACGCCAGCCGGTCTCCCGCGCGATGGTGAGTGCGGTGACGAGGCAGGGGAGGAGGACTCCCGCGAGGTAGACGGCCGTCAGCGCCTGGGCCGCAGTCAGCGGGATGCCGGGACCGTCCTCTGCGGCCAGCAGAAAGATGCCGTCCTTCCGCACCGAGGCGAGGACGACGGGGAGCGCCGTCTGGGCGGGGAGGTCGAACAGCTGCATGACCGGCCCGAGCAGCCCGGACGCCGCGTCCAGCACCCCGACGTACGCCAGCACCGAGGCGACGACGCAGATCAGCACGAAGACCGGCATCGCCTGCAGCAGGAACTGGCGGATCGTGCCGCTCGCCTCACGCCACAGGGCAGCCGGAGTCGGCCACTGCATGAACGGCCGGCTGGGCGTCATCAGCACGTTCAGCGAGTTGCGAGCCTCAGCTGCCGACGTCAGCCGCAGGTAGACGAGCGTGGTCACCAGCAGATAGCCGAGGAACGCCATCGACAGCATCGCGGAACTCGTCCCGGCGGCGACCGCCGTGGCGGACAGCACCGCCAAGGTCGCCGGGAGCTGGTAGCTGCACGCCGAGCCGAACGCGATCGCCGAGATCGCCGAGCCGCGTGAGCAGCTGGAACAGGACCGCGTGCTGATCACGGCCGGGACGTTGCAGCCGAAGCCCATCATCACCCGGGCGACGTCCCGTCCGCTCAACCCGAACGGACGCACGAACGGATGCAGAGCGACGTTGATCCGCTCGATCAGTCCGCTCGCCTTGTACGCCCCGAGGATCAAGGCGAACAGCAACACCGTCGGGAACGCCCAGACCAGCAGGAACGGCCCCATGTTCAACAGCCCGTAGCCGAACTCGCCGTGCTGGGCCGTGAGCACGAGTTGCAGCCACCACGGCCAGCTGGCGTTCACGGTGGCGATCAACGGATCGACCCAGCTCGCCACGATCGGGTGCAGGACGTCGGCCAAGGCGTTCGCACCGTAGATGGTGGCCAACGCCGGGAGCACCATCAGCAGCACGGCGCACAGCGGGCCGACGACGCGGTGCTCGAGCAACCCCGGCTTCGGCTCGATCCGCCACCCGGCTCGCGTCGTCAGCGACCCCTTCTGAAAGGTCCGTGGCTCCTCGAGCGCCTCGGCGATCCGTGCCCGCGACTCGTCGGAGAGGCGGCGGGCGTCGACGGGGACGAACGGGACGCCGGCGTCGGCCGACAGGCGTTCGATCGCCTCCTGCGCGGCCTCGCCGAGCTGCACCTTGTCCCAGTACGTGACCACGACGACGCCGCGTTTCCCGGTGACGAGCGGCAGCATGTCGTCGAGGTCCTGGTCCAGGCTCGTCGCCTGCACGACCAGGAGGACGACCTCGTGCTCGCCGAGCGCGTCGAGCGCCATTCGCGTCGTCTCCGCGTCGGACTTGCGGAGGATGCCCGGCGTGTCGACGAACTCGGTGTCGTCCGAACGGTACCGCTCGACGGTCACCGTCGAACCGCGAAAGTTCGACTCACCCGCCGACCGGCCGGTCAGGGACGAGACGAGTTGCGACTTGCCGACGCTCTCACGACCGGCGACGAGAACGGTCAGCGTCGTCGACGGCTCGGCTCTGGTTTGCTGCATGGTGGTCTTCCGGTCCGGTCGAGACACGTCTGGTCAACAGGCACACTGCTCGCCGCAGCAGGAGAGGTCGTCGAGGTACATGCCCCACTGCCGGTAGACCTCGAGGTCCTCGGCGTCCAGCCCGAGTCGCCCGGCGATCGTCTTGGCGACCACGGCGAACCGTTGGCGGAACTTGAAGATGAAGCAGAACACGTGGTTGTCGTGTCGTACCGTCGGTCCGCAGAGGAACAGGCCGGGGGTGACCGTCGACTCGTCCTGCTCCGAGAGCAGCGGAAGGCCGTCCTCACGCGCCTCGAACAGGTCTCGGACGAGTGTGACGCTGCCGTGGAAGCCGGTCGCGAGAACGGGGGGCTGGGCGGTCCGGAAGACGTCGCCGGAGCGGCAGACGACCTCGAATCCCTGGCCGTTCTCGCGGACCTCGACGACGTCGGCCCCGCCCTCGAGCATGATCTTGTCCGCGATCGCGGGGTCGAGGAGCCGCTCCATCGTGTAGGTGGAGAGGGCCACGCTCGGGTCCGACGACTCGCTCTCCCAGGCCGGGTCCTCGTTGCGGTCGAGCACGATCACCTCGGCTCCCCGCCGAGCGAGGTGGATCGCCGCGTCGACGCCGCTCTCGTACCCGCCGATGACCACCGCCTCCGAGCCGGTCATCGTCTCCCACGAGTCGACCAGCGCGTTGTGCACGCAGTGCTCGGCCCCGACGAAGGGGGCCGTCTGCGGGTAGAGGAACTCGCCGGCCGCCCAGACGACGAACTTGGCGCTCACCTCTCCCTTGCTCGTCGTCAGCAGGAATCGGTCGCCCTTCGCCTCGACTGACTTCACGTCGATGCCGGACCGGACGGGGAGTTCGTAGAACGTCGACACGCCACGAAGGTACTTGGCGAACTCTTGGCCGGTGGGATGCTCGACCTCCAGCGTGAACGCCGGCGACGTGCCGATCGCCACGGAGTTGATGTCGAGCATGCCGATGGAGTTCGTCGCGAACGACGGGGTGATGAACCGCATCTCCTTCGGCCAGCGGTCGAACGAGGCGCCGACGCCGTGCCGGTCGAGCAGCAGGAGGTCTTCGATGCCAGCGTGCTTCAACGCGACGCCGACACCGACCCCCGCCGCTCCGGCACCGACCACCACTACGTCTACTTGTTCCATCGCAACCTCGGGGACGTGGTTCTTCGACCTGCGGCAGGAGGCGAAGTCCGGAATTGGAACATGCTACGTCGCCGGTGGGGTGAACGCCGTTCCCCCTTGCCGTCGGGGACTGGCGGTCGTCTCCGCGTCGCGATCAGCAGTATGCTCACCGTGTGCGATGCGAAGGCCGAGGGGCCTCGCATCGGACTGAAGACGGCGGAACCGTCTTCCGTGAACGAGATCGCGGATCACACCGGTTCGGTACGCCTCCAGCCTGTTCGATTCTTGCATCTGCGTTGCAACTACACAACGGACGCCTTTCCGCGGGCGGCCGACGAGGCCACCCTGTCTAGAGTCTAGTCGCTCGACTGCCACGACCCGCGACATCCCCACGCGACTCGACGTGGCTGTCCTCCGTGCCCGTGCTCGTCGGGTCGCCGGCCAACAGTCCGACGATTGCGTAGATGCAACGGCATTGCAAGAATGGCGGTCTTCCGTGAGAGCCAACGCAATCCAGCAGCTCTTCCGGAAAGCGTGCACGGAAGCAGGCGATCGGACCGAGCGTGCGACGAGAGAGGCCTGTGGTTCGGAATGGCCGTGACTCGGGTGGGCCGACCCGAGAACGATCTTCTTCGGCACCTGTTGCTGCGAACGGGCACTTCGGATGATCGTTCTCGAGGAGTTGACGAAGCAGTTCGGCGAGGACGTGACGGCCGTCGACCGGCTCTCGCTCTCCGTCAGCCCCGGCGAGGTCTACGGGCTGCTGGGTCCCAACGGGGCCGGCAAGACGACCACCTTGCGGATGGTGTTGGGGTTGCTGGAACCGACCAGTGGCGAGGCCTCGATCCACGGCTTCCGCTCGTCCGAGGATCCGACGGAGATCAAGCGACGCATCGGCCTCGTCTCCGCCAGCGCGGGCCACTACCAGTGGCTGACTCCGCGGGAGACCTTCGAGTACTTCGGCTGCGGCTACGGCATGACGGACGACGCGGTCCGCAGTCGCATCGACGACCTCGCCGAGACGATGGCGATCGTCGACTTCCTCGACCGCCGGTGTGCCCACCTCAGCACGGGCCAACAGCAGCGGGTCACGCTCGCCCGGGCCCTGTTCCACGACCCACCCGTCGTGCTGCTGGACGAGCCGACGCGGGGACTCGACGTCGTCGGCGCGCAGGTCGTCTTCGACTACGTCGGCCGACTCCGCGACGAGGGCAAGGCGGTCGTGGTCTGCACGCACCAGTTGGAGGAGGCCGAGCGTCTCTGCGACCGGTTCGGGCTGCTGCACCGCGGACGGCTGCGGCACGAGGGGGATCTGGAGGAACTCCGAACCAGCACCGGGCGGCGGACGCTCGTCGAGATGTTCCTGGCACTGCTCGAGGCGGACCGAAGCGTGGACGGTGAGCCATGAACGACGTCGGTCGTGCGAGTCTCCCGACCTGGAGGCAGCAGGCACGCTTCACGAGGAAGGAACTCCGCGAGACGCTCCGCGACCGGCGGACGATCGTCACGCTGGTGCTGATGCCGGTCCTCCTCTACCCGCTGCTCGGCCTCGGGTTCCGGTTCGTCGCGATCCAGCAGATCGCCGCAGAGGAGCCAGAGTACCGGTTGGTGACGCGGACCGAGCAGGAAGGTCTGTGGCTGCAGCAGGCCTTGAACGCCGGGGACCGGCTGCTCCCGGCGAGTGCGTCTCCAGACGACCGCCCGCCCACGCCGCGACTCCAGTTGTTCACGCTCGAAGAGCCCACGCGCCTCGCCCTGGAACAGGTGGTGGCGTCCGGCGAGGCGACGCTGGGGGTCGACGTCGTGTTCGCCGACCCGGTCGGGGACGGGCCCGAGGTCCAAGTCGACCTGCTCCGTGGTCGGGAGTCGGTCGCCGGCCGGGACGCAGCCGACTACGTCGCCGAACGACTCCGCGCCTACAACCTCGCCGAGGTCGATCGCCGAGTCCGTCTGCAGGGCGGGGAACTCCGCCTGCCGGTCGTCGAACGTCTGCTGCTCGTGGACTCGCCGGAGTCTCCCTCGGCGATCCTCGGACTGCTCCCGCTGGTGCTGCTGTTGATGACGGTCACCGGGGGCGTCTACCCGGCGATCGACCTGACCGCCGGCGAACGGGAACGGGGCACGCTCGAGAGCCTGATGGCCCTGCCTGTCCCCCGCTTCCAACTGCTGGCGGCCAAGTTCGTGGCCGTGGTGGCGGTCACCATGCTCACCGGCATGATGAACCTGCTCGCCATGTCGGTCACGGTGCACGTCCTGCAGCTCGAGGCGCTGGTGTTCGGGGAGGCCGGGCTGACGTGGGGCCTCGGCGTGAAGCTGATGACCGTGCTGACGACGTTCGCCGTGTTCTACTCGGCCGTCCTGTTGGCGATCACCGGTTCCGCCCGCAGCTTCAAGGAGGCTCAGGCGTACCTGATCCCGCTGCTGCTGCTGTCGCTCGCCCCCGGCATGGTGATCCTGCTGCCCGGATGGACGTTGAACTACGGGACGGCGGTGGTCCCGCTCGTGAACATGCTGCTCCTCGCCCGGTCGCTGTTCGAGGGAGACGCCTCGCTGGGGGCGGGACTGGCGGCGACCGTCTCGACGCTGTTCTACACCTTGGTGGCGCTCTCGCTCGCCGCCCGAGTCTTCGGGAACGACGCGGTCGCCTCCGGAAGCAGCGGCAGCTGGGGCGAACTCGTCCGCCGTCCGCCGCACGGGTCCGCCGCCCCCTCGGTCAACGTCGTCCTGCTGACGCTGGCGATGCTGTTCCCCGCCTACTTCACGGCCTCCGGCTTGCTGGCCCGCGGGACGGAGTCGCCGATCGGTCAGCGGCTGGTCCTCTCGTCCGTGTTGACGGTGACGTTGTTCGCGCTTCTCCCCGGCCTGCTGGCGTGGTGGCACCGCGTCCGGTTCGACAGCGGCTTCCGGGTTCGGGGGGCCCACTGGCTGGTCTGGCCGGCCGCCGTCGTCCTCGGCCTCACCGCGTGGCCCCTCGTGTTCCAGCTGGTCGTCTGGCTGAAGGCGCTCGGCTGGGGCAGCTTCGACGCCGAGACCGCGAAGCGAGTCGAGGAACTCCTCGTCGCTTGGAAGAGCGTGTCGCCGCTGGTCGTCGTCGTCGCCATGGGGATCGTGCCGGGCGTGTGCGAGGAGCTGTTCTTCCGAGGGTTCCTGTTCGCCGGCCTGCGGACCCAGTTGGGCGGTTGGAACAGCGTGTACGTCTCGGCCGTCGCGTTCGGTCTGTTCCACGTCGTCCTCGCCGGCGGGGCGGCCCCGGAACGGTTCGTACCGAGCCTGTTGATGGGATTCCTCCTCGGCTGGGTCGCCTGGCGGAGCGGCAGCGTCCTCCCGTCCATCCTCGTCCACGTCACCCACAACTCGCTGCTGGTGACCGTGGCCACGTACCGCGACCAGCTGGCCGGCTGGGGTCTGGGGGGCGAGGAGACGGAGTCGCTTCCACCCACCTGGCTGGCCGCGTCGGTCGCGGGGCTGCTCGTCGGCGTGTTACTCTTGAGCTTGTCGAACCGCATGCACGATTCCGGGACTGAAGCTCCGCCTTCGACCTCGTGAAGCGAGGGAGTCCACCCTGTGCCGACCTACGTCTACGAGACGATTCCGAGTGACCCCTCCGAGGAGGCGACGCAGATCGAGGTCTACCAGTCGATCTCCGCGGACGCGTTGACGGAGCACCCGGAGACGGGCCAGCCGGTTCGCCGAGTCATCACGGGCGGAATCGCGCTCCCGACGCCGAACGGCTGTTGCTCGTCGGGGGACGACTGTTGCGGGTGAGCGGCGACGGCCGTCGCCCACCTCGCGTGCGGCTCGGGTGTTGCGGTCGCCGTCCACGTCCTGGAACATCACATCACTCACACCACGATCTGCGAGGTTCCCATGCACTGTCGCCGTCTTGCTCTCCTGGTTGCCCTGTCGATTCCGTTGGCACTCGCGGACGGCCCGGCGCGGTCGGACGAGGCGAGTGCGACCGCCGAGTCCGTCTCGCTGTTCAACGGCAAAGACCTCGCGGGATGGTACGCCGACGTCCCGGAGGCGGACGACAACCCGAACGTGAAGCCGAGCTTCCTCGTCCGTGACGGCAAGCTGGTCAGCATGGGCGTGCCGCGCGGGCACCTGATCACGAAGAAGTCGTTCAAGGACTACCGGCTGGAGGTGGAGTACCGCTTCGCCGGCAAGCCGGGCAACTGCGGCGTGTTGGTCCACACCGACGGCAAGCGGTCCCGGGCGCTGTACAAGATGTTCCCGGCGTCGCTGGAGGTGCAGATGCAGCACCAGGCCGCCGGCGACTTCTGGTGCATCCACGAGGACATCAAGGTCCCGAACATGGAGCAGCGGCGGAAGGGGCCGAAGGAGAACTGGGGCGGCAAGCAGGGGCAGTCCCGCCACATCCGCAACCTGACCGACGGCAGCGAGAAGCCGCTCGGCGAGTGGAACACGATGGTCGTCGAGTGCCTGGGCGACAAGATCCGGGTCTGGGTCAACGGGGACCTCGTGAACGACGGGTACGACTGCACGGCGAAGCAGGGGCAGATCTCGCTGCAGGCCGAAGGGGCCGAGGTCGAGTTCCGCAAGCTGCAGCTGACGCCCATCACGCGGCTGACCGAGGCGAAGGAGACGGCGTCCGCCGAGGCCGACAAGATCACCGTGCTGCTGGTCGACGGGCAGAACAACCACGACTGGAAGCGCTGCTCGCCCGTCATGAAGGCCACCCTCGAGGCGACGGGACGATTCACCGTCGAGACGGCCACCGTCACCAAGGAGGTGGTCGCCGACTTCGCCCCGGACTTCACGCAGTACGACGTCGTGCTGTCGAACTACAACGGCAGCCCCTGGCCGGAGAAGACGAAGGCCTCCTTCGAGAAGTACGTCGAGGAGGGGGGCAACCTCGTCGTCGTGCACGCCGCGGACAACTCCTTCCCCGACTGGAAGGAGTACAACCTGATGATCGGCCTCGGCGGCTGGGGCGGCCGCAACGAGTTCGACGGTCCCTACGTCTACTGGAAGGACGGCAAGGTCGTCCGGGACAACTCGAAGGGACGCGGCGGCGCCCACGGCCGGCCGTGGGAGTACAAGGTCGTCGTCCGAGAGAAGGAGCACCCGATCACCCGCGGCCTGCCGAGCGAGTTCCTCCAGGCGAAGGAGGAACTCTACGACCGGCTCCGCGGTCCCGCGGAGAACATGACGATCCTCGCCACCGCACTCGCGACCGGCGGTTCCGAGCGGCACGAGCCCGTGCTGATGACGATCACCTACGGCAAGGGCCGGATCTTCCACACCGTCATGGGGCACGACGCCAAGTCGATGCTCGGCGTCGCGTTCCAGGAGACGCTGATCCGCGGCACCGAGTGGGCGGCGACGGGCAAGGTCACCTTCCCGCCGGTCTCCGCCGACGTGCTCCCCGTGGACCGCGCAGCCTCTCGCGACCCCAAGGAGATCAAGCCGGTTCGTTGAGAGTCTCTACGAGAACGGGCCGAACGAAACGTAGGACGGGCACTCCTGCCCGTCCCCGCAGGCCGTTTCGCGTGCGTGGCATCTCGGCGACGGGCAGGAGTGCCTGTCGTACGGGGCTCTCGGACGGACTCTCCCGGTTGGCGCGACGACCCCGCCGCACAGCGAACGTTGGAGAACCGCGATGTTGTTCAAGTTGTCCGGCGGAACGGTCTACGACCCCGAGAACGGGATCGACGGCCAGGTCCGCGACGTCTGGATGCAGGGCGGAAAGGTCGTCGCCGAGCCGACGGGCGGCGTTCGGCCGGACCGCGAACTCGACGTGCGGGGCTACGTCGTCATGCCGGGCGGCATCGACATGCACTGCCACATCGCCGGCCCGAAGGTGAACGCCGGCCGCAAGATGACGCCCGAGATGAAGCGGTTCGACCCGATCTGCAGGCGAACCGACGTCACCCGCTCCGGAACGGCCGGCCCCGTGCCGAGCACGTTCACGACCGGCTACATGTACAGTCAGATGGGCTACACCACCGCGTTCGACGCGGCGATCCCCGGGCTGCTCGCCCGGCACGCCCACGAGGAGTTCGCCGACACGCCGCAGCTCGACAAGGGGTTCTTCGTCCTCTTCGGCAACAACCACTACGTGATGGACCGGATTCGCGAGGGCGAGCACGAACAGCTCGACGCGTACTGCAGCTGGATGCTCGAGTCCGCGAAGGGGTACACCGTCAAGATCGTCAACCCCGGCGGCGTCGAGAGCTGGAAGCAGATCAGCCGCATGTCGATGCAGCAGCTCGACGAGCCGGTGCCGAGCTTCGGCGTGACGCCCCGCGCCATCGTGCGGGAACTCGCCGCCGCGAGCGACCGCCTGAAGCTGCCGCACTCGGTCCACATCCACTGCAACAACCTCGGCATCCCCGGGAACTGGGAGACGACCCAGCACACGATGGAGAGCCTCGAGGGACACCGCGGGCACTTCGCCCACGTGCAGTTCCACTCGTACGACGGCGACCCGAACGACCCCCGCAGCTTCCGGTCGGCGACCTCACGACTCGTCGACTACGTCAGCGCGCACCCCGAGATCACCGTCGACGTGGGGCACGTCAACCCCGGCCAGACGCTGTCGATGACGGGGGACGCTCCGTTCAGCCAGCACCTGTTCCGACTGACGGGCAACAAGTGGTTCACCGCCGACTGCGAACAGGAGAGCAGCTGCGGCGTGATCCCGATCGAGTACCGACCGGAGAAGAGCCTGATCCACGCCGTCCAGTGGGCGATCGCCCTGGAGTGGTACCTGCTGATGGACGACCCGTGGCGGTGTGCCATGACGAGCGACCATCCCAACGGCGGGGCGTTCTACCGGTACCCCGAGATCATCGCGCTGCTGATGGACCGCGAGCTGCGGCGCGACACGATGGCCCGACTGCCGCACGGGTTGGCCGAGCGGACCGATCTCGCGGACATCGACCGTGAGTACACGCTGTTCGAGATCGCCGTCATCACGCGGGCCTCACCGGCACGGATCCTGGGGATGAAGCACAAGGGCCACCTCGGTGTGGGGGCCGACGCCGACGTCACGATCTACACGCCGAACACGGACCGACGCCTGATGTTCGAACGCCCGCGGTGGGTGATCAAGGGGGGGACGATCGCGGCCGAGGACGGCGACATCCGGGAAGAGGTCTTCGGCGAGACGCTGTTCGTCGAGCCCGGCTACGAGGACGAGGCCTTGCCGGGCATCAAGGACTGGTTCGAGGACCACTACACGATTCGCTTCCGGAACTACGGCGTCGACGAGCACGAAGTCGCCCAGCCGCGTGTCGTTCCCTGTGACTCGCCGCAGGACGGCCCCGCCGTCGCCAGCCACGACGACGGCGACGCGTCGGGGGCCTGACGTCGCAGCCCTGCACGAGCCGTCACGCGTCTTCTCCGCGGCCGCCGCTTGATCACCGGGTGGGCTTCGCCCATCATGGCCGCGTTCCGAAACGCAGGGGTCGTGTCGTGGTGCGCTCGTTCGAGAAGATGACGAAGGCCGAGGTGGTGAACGCACAGCGGGCCTGGGCAAGGGCCGTCGTCGAGCAGGACGTCGAGACGCTGCTCGGACTCTACGACTTCGGTTCGGCCGACGAGCCGCTCCTCTTCAAGCCGACGTTGGCGGACGTCATCCGCCTGGACGAGGCGGGGACCCGGTCCTACTTCGTCGGCGGCGACCCCGACTACCCGAACGACGGCGGGTTCCTGAACCACGGGTGGAAGCACGTCGAGTTCCAGAGCGCCGTCGGGCCCATCCTCAAGGCCGGTGGCCTCGGCTACAAGGACATGGGGCACTACACGTTCGTGAACGAGAAGGGCGACGCCACGCGGGCCGACTACACCTTCGCCTACCACAAGCTCAACGGCAAAGTCGTCATCTCGCTGCACCACTCGTCGCTGACGTGGATGCCACCGACGAGCGGAGCCAGCCCGGCGTGACCGGCGAGCGGCGTGCCGTCGCGGCTACGCGACGTCGCTCGCCAGCCCGATCTCCGAAGCGGCCTTCGACTCCTCCAGCAGTCCGTCGGAGATCGTCAGGATTCGGTCGGCGGCGCGGGACACCGCCGGGTCGTGCGTGACCAGCACGATCGCCCGGTCGTCGTCGCGAAAGTCCGTCAGGGTCTGGAGGACGAGGTTACGAGAGGCCGGGTCGAGGTTGCCCGTCGGCTCGTCGGCGAGAACGAGCGTCGGCCTCGTCACCAGTGTCCGCGCCAGGGCGACGCGCTGTTGCTGCCCGGCA
Organism: Planctomycetaceae bacterium; assembly: GCA_028284885.1. Classification (GTDB taxonomy): domain Bacteria; phylum Planctomycetota; class Planctomycetia; order Planctomycetales; family Planctomycetaceae; genus JANQQW01. The sequence goes on along the minus strand of JANQQW010000180.1, from coordinate 4,375 downwards.
CTGAGCTCCGAAGGACGATGCCCGACGCGGTCCGCGAGCCCGAAGTGCTCCAGCAGTTCTAGGGCACGACCCCGTCGTTCGGCCCGGCTGCCGCCGTACAGCCGGAGCGGCAGCTCGACGTTCTCCAGCGCGGTCATCCACGGGACGAGGTTGAAGTTCTGGAAGACGAAGCCGATCCGTTCGTTCCGGACGCGGGCCCGCTCGGCGACGCCGATCTCGTAGACCGACGTGCCGTCCAGCACGACGCGACCGGCACTCGGGTTGAGCATCGCGCCGAGGACCGACAACAACGTCGACTTGCCGCTGCCGCTGGGGCCGACGACCGCGACGAAGTCACCACCGCGTAAGTCGAGCGTCGTCGACCGCAGGGCGTGGACGACGGCCCCGCCTTGCTCGTACCGCTTCTCGACCTGGTCGAGTGAGATCATGTCCGTCTCCTTGCCGTCCCGACGGGGCCGCTCGAACGCTCAGAGTTCCTGCAGACAGGTGCAGGGGTCGAGCCGCGCGGCTCGCCTGGCGGGCACGTAGCTCGCGACGACGGCCACGAGGAGGGCCGTCCCGAATCCGGTCAGCACGATGGCGGGCGGAGTCGACACCGTGAAGCCGAGGTACCGGAGGCCGACGGCGTAGGCGGAGACCGCGCCGAGTCCGACGCCGAGCACGGCACCGGCCACGCCGAGGGTCGCGGCCTTCAGGATCACCATCCGGCCGACCGTCGACGGTGTCGCGCCGAGTGCCATCAACGTTCCCAGCTCGCGACGACGCTCCGACACGTTCGCGAACATGACGCTGGCGACACTCGCCCCTCCGAGCACGACGAGGACGGCGAACAGAACGTACGACAGCCGCTTCATCAGCCCGTTGACCGTCACCTGGGCCTCGACGAGGTTGGCGATCGTGACGACGCGGGCGCCGGGCAGCAGGTCCTTGAGGTCGCCGACGAGGTCGGCCGCCATCGCGTCGCAGCAGCCCATGACCTCGATCACGTTGACCACCGGGCCCGAGTCGCTCACCTCCTGCACGCGGTGCAGGTGACCCAGCAGCCGTGCGTCGTCGACGGTTCCGGTCCTCGGCAGGACGCCGGCGACGCGGAAGTCGGCACCGAGGAGCCGGACCGTCTCGCCCCCCGCGAACCCGTGCTCTTCCGCCACGTCGGCCCCGACCAGCACGGAGTCCCGGTCGAGTTCGTGGACGATCCGCGTCTTCGCGTAGGAGGCGAGGCTCCGCTTCTCCTCGGTCGTCAGCTGACACGTGCGACCGCAACAGCCTTCGTGCTTCCTTCCGAGGCCGCCGCCCGTCTCGAAGGAGTCGATGTCGGCCGTGAGCAGGTCGAAGCTCTGCCACGCGGACTGCTCGTAGAACTCCTGCCGGGGGAGGACGCCGGTCAGCACGACCGAGGACTCGTCGAGTTCGCACTCGACGGAGAGCCGGGGGGAGAGTTCCTCGACGCCCTTCAGCTGGGCCATGGTGATGCGGCTGGCGTACTCCTCGGGAAGCGACTCGCCGTGGGAGTCCGCAGCGTAGTAGTCCTGAAGCGTGGTCTCGGCGGGCAGCACGAGGACGTTCGCGCCGAGCGTCCTCATCTGCCCGGCGACTCGCTTCTCGGACGACGTGGCCACGCTCTCGACGGCGACGAGCGCTGCGACGCCGAACGCGACCACGACGAGCGCCGCGGCCGAGGGCCCCGGGCGGCGGACCATCTCCGACCAGACCATTCCGAAGAGTCTCATGGACGACCTCGTTCGTCTCGGGAGTGCTCTGTTCGGTCAGTTGCCGTGGCGGCACTTCTTGCAGTTGCACTTGCCCGAGCCGTGGATCGCCTTGGCGAGCGTGGCACTGCTGACGTTGGCCGGGAACCTGCCGATGAACGAACCGGGCGGGGCGAACACCAGCACGGCCGGGGAGGTGATGTCCCGCTCCACTCGCATGCGTTGGAAGAACCGGGCCTCGGCCGGGTCGTCGGCGATCGCCGACACGAAGCTGAGCTGCGGGCCCAGATTCCGGTCCCTCGCGAGTGCCTGCACGCCTTTGGGGATCGCCGGCGAGCCTGACGGGTGGAAGCAGACGACGGTTACCTTCTGACGCTGCAGCGCCTCGACCATCGCCGAGCACTGCGGGGTCACGATGCCCCCTTCGAGTGTGTCCGTGTCGACCGCCAGCTTGCGAACGAACGTGATGGCCCCGTTCGGGGCGAGCCCGAACACGGCGGGAAGGGGTAGCCGCGAGGCCTTGAACCGCTCCACGAGGTCCTTGCCGGCGGAGTCCGTGACGTTCACCTTGACCCAACTGGTCTCGTCGGGCCGCTGGGACACGAAGCCCTCGATCGTCTCCGCCATGCTCTGGGTTCGGTCGTCATCCGACCGGTAGAACATCACGTACGAGTGCTTTCCGCTCGCCGCGGCGGCCTCGACTCGTTCGCCGGGCGTCGCCGCCGAAGCGAGGCCGGGCAGCGACAAGAGCAGAGTGACGGTCCACAACTCGATCCTCATCCTGTGCCCTCCGCGGGGGTTGTCGTCGAACGGTCGGGGGGTGACGCCCTTGGTCTTTCAATCGACGACGCACCGACGGCGAGCACCGGGTAGTCACGGAAGTTCCGCTCGTTCGGATTGCGTAGGGAGGGGGGAGTGGGGGGACGGCCCGGTGCGGAGACCGGTTCGCAGGAGCAGACGGTCGAGGTCTCGACACGTCCCGGCGCGCGAGAACGCCCCGGTCCGACGGCTCGGACCGGGGCGTCACGCGGACACTCCGTTCAAATCGAGAACGGCTCGGCCGCCCGCCAGCGTCCTTCGGCGAGCGACCCGTTCGTCACGGGCAGCGAGGCGTAGACGATCCGCTGCCCGTCGCGGACCACCTGACCACCGAACCGCTCGGACTCGACGGTCTCGACCCGCAGACCGCACGTCGTCTCGTCCCGGACGAGCCGGAGTCGGGCGTCGAGCAGTTCGCGGACCGTCGCCTTCGTCCGCTCGTCCTCCTCGGCGGCCACGTTCGCGATCGCCGCTGCGAGGTCCGCGAGCGTATCGACCTCCGGCAACGGCATCCGCGACGCCGGCACCCGAGCCTCCCCGTTGTTGGACTTCGCGACCTGGATCGCGAGCGAACCGTAGCACTCCCGAATCAGCGCCGGCCAGACGCTCCGCCAGTAGGCGTGCGACGGGGCCCGCTCGACGCCGACGATCTGGTCGTCGACCAGGACGACGGCGCCGATCTGGTTCGGGACGCACTCGAACTCGGCGACGAACTGGTCCAGTTCCCTCGCGAACTGCTTCAGGAACGCGACGAGGTCGCCCCGCGCCGGAGCACCGACGGAGCGGTTGAACGCCGCGATGTCGTTCCACAGCTTCGAGTACTCCTTCTCGTCGCGGTTCGCGAGCGCCGACTCCCGCAGCGCGTGCGGCAGGATCAGCAGTCGGTGCGCCCCCTTGGCGATGAGGCCGCCCTGCGACTGCTGGACACACATCGCCGAGTCGAACCGCCGCTCCTTCGACGCCCCGACGACGCCCGTGTGCGACATCGCGTGGTCCTGGGCGGCCTGCTTCACGACGAAGCCGGCGTTGCAGGGGACGATGAGCACGCGGTCGCTCGGGTTGCGGAAAGCGAGCGTGCCGTAGTCGGTCGTCCGGATTTCGGTCTCCCCCTCGAGGGGCGAAACGAAGCGGTCGTCGGTCAGGTCGCTCACCAGTGGAACGACCTGCATGTAGCCGACACTCTGGATCCGGCCCGGCGTGCAGCCGTGCAGCACGTCGCCGACGCGGATCGTGGTGGAGTTCTTGCGAAACATGATGCGTTGCCTCCGAGACTGCGTTGGTAGTGGGTAGTAGGTAGTTGGTCGCTCTCGGAGGGACGCCTCCCCGCCAAGGGGCCACCAACGACCAACCATCAACTACCCGTTACTGCCGTGACTGAGTTGGCAGTTGATAGTGGGTAGTGGGTAGCCAACGGCGGACTGCACTCCGTGAGTGCTACCCACTACCCACTACCCGCCAATCCCAACCGACGGGGCGACCATGCCGAGCAGGGCCGCCACGCCGCGTTCCACGTCGCTCTCGAACAGGACCTTCAACAGGCCCGGTCCGATCGCCTCCGGCTTGCTCGCCGGCAGGCTCGCCACCTCCGGCGAGAGGGACCGCAGCCCCCGCGCCTCGGCCGCGAACACCGGCGAGAGCTGGTGGATCGGCGTCCGGATGCCCATCCGCCGAACCGCCCGCACGACCTCGCCGAAGCGACCCGCCGGTGCGTTCTCGTACCCGTCCGTGAGGACGAACACGACGTCCGGGTCGCGCTCGAGGAGCGCGACCAGACCCGCGGCCAGCGAGGTGTCCCCCGCCGGCTCGACCAACTCGCCGACCGACGTGTCCCGACCGTCGCTCCCGAC
>JANQQW010000169.1 GCA_028284885.1 Planctomycetaceae bacterium | reverse complement strand
TACATGAGTCCCGAGCAGGTGAACGGCAAGCCGGTCGACGCCCGCAGCGACCTCTACTCGTTCGGGGTCACCCTGTACCACCTGCTCGCCGGAGACCCGCCGTTCCGCGGGGAGACGGCGCTCGCCATCGCAGTCAAGCATCTGAACGACACGCCGGTGCCGCTGGAGGAGCACCGTCCCGACCTGCCCCCGGCCTTGTGTGACCTCGTCCACCGGTTGATGGCGAAGGCTCCCGCCGACCGACCACAGAACGCCGGCGAGGTTCTCGATGAGCTTCGGGAGATCGGCAAGTCGCTGAACGGCGACGAGTCGGCGACCCGGTCCTGGAGCCGGATCGCCAGCCGCAAGGGGCCCTCGAACTGGCCCGCACGGCTCGGCACGTTCGCGGCGGCGGCGGCCGTGGTCTTCGTCGTCTCGGCCGCTCTCGGGTGGTGGACGCGGCCCGGCAGCCCGCTCGACGCGCCGCCCGCTCCACAGCGAGTCGCCCGGCAGCCGACGAGTGGCGAGCAGGTCTTCACCGCGTGGCGGCTCGGCACGGCGGAAGCTTGGCAGGCCGTCGTCGACTACTTCCCCGAGGCCGACCGCGACGTCGCGACGGCGAAGCTCCATCTCGGGCTGTTCGCACTCGCGGAACGTCGCGTCGACGACGCAGAGCAGTTGTTCGACGAGGTCCGAACGCGGTTCGAGAACGACGCCGAGCTGAGGGCGAACGCCCTCGCCGGGCTCGCGGCCGTGGAGTCTCTCCGCGGTGACCACGGCGACTCGCAGAAGATCGTCGAGTCGGAGCTCCGGCGGAACCGCGAGCTGCTCGTCCCGGAGATGCAGCAGCTGGTGCAGGAGACGATTCGTCGCAATCAGAACGACCCGAGCACGAAGGTCGAGGACGGGATCGAGGAGTTGTTCCGTTCCGACGAGTCGTACTGAGGCGACTCACGTCTCGTGGTCGGTGCCGAGGGCGTCCAGCAGGGTCGTCACGTCTCGCTGCACCTCGCGGAACAACCAGTACACGATCCCGAAGCCGACCATCGCCCCGCCGCTGAGGACGACGAGCGCCAGACGGAACTGGCTCTCGATCAGCGACAGCACGAGCATGCTGGCGAACGGCACGGTGACGGCGATCGCGAGGTAGAACCAGCACCGCGTCGCGAGTCGTTCGAGCAGGTGCACGTCGTCGGCCGGGAGGTCGGAACCGGCGAGTCGGGCGTACAGCCCCCGCACGGCGACGAACGTCACGCCGAAGAAGGGATACGCGGCCGCGATCAGCCCGCAGAGCGCAAGTGACGCCCAGAAGTGCACGTAGTCCTCGATGCTGAGCTCCGCCCGCGCGAAGTGCATCGCGATCGGGTAGACGAACCCAGCGAGCATCCACTCGGCCGTGCAGACGATCGCGACGACGTGGCCTAGGTCGAGGCATCGGCGTCTCATCCGCCGCCAGGTCGTCGGCTCGACCGGGTCGCCACGTTCCCGGGCCACCACGACCCGCCGAACGCTCTCCGCGAGGAACAGGCACAGCCCGAGCCCGAGCGGGTACAGGATGCCGTTGACGACGGCTTGGATGCGGAGAAACGTGTCCCGCGACTCCGGCCCCAGCCGCCCGACGATCTCGCGGTCGTTGTAGGCAAAGTTGAAGATCCCGGCGAGCACGTTGGGCAGCAGGGCGGCCACGAGGATCAGCGAGACCGGGAACCGGCGGGCCCGACTCGCCCAGCTCGGCTCGGGCGGGTCGAGGAACTCCTGCATGCGGTGGTTGCGGCAGTGGTCGAGGTGCCGGGCGAGATCCGTTCCCGACGACCAGCGTTCTTCGCGGTCCGGCGAGAGCGTGCGGACCAACGTGCGGACCAGGCTCTTCGGCGCCTCCTCGGGGACGTCGTCGAGCGCCTCCGGCGGGACGCCCTGCTGTCGGCGGCCGGCCATCTCGGCGACGGCCCGCGTCCAGTCGTTGGGGGTGGGCCCGTCGCGGAAGGGGCGTTCGCCGGTCAGCAGTTCCCACAGCACGACGCCCAAGGTGAACAGGTCGCTGCGGCCGTCGAGGTCGTCCGGCGTCCGGTCGCAGGCCGGGCTGCACGCCTCGAGTTGCTCGGGCGACATGTAGGCGAGGCTGCCGCCGAAGTAGGCCGCCGGGGAGACGCCGGCCTGCTTCGACGAGAACCCGATGTTGAAGTCGGCCAGCTTCGGCACGCCCTCTTTCGAGACCAGCACGTTCGCCGGTTTCACGTCCCGGTGCAGCACGCCGCGGGAGTGGGCGTACTCGAGAGCGCGGGCGAGCTTCGCTCCGATCCAGCAGACGGTCTCCGGCCAGGTCATCGCCTCGACCTCGCGGGTGATCGACGACGCCTCCAGCGTCTCCCCCCGCTTGTCGAGCGCCGCGGCCACGGCCCGCAGCAGCACGCGTCCCGACCGCTCCGCCACCGGTGTCGCCTGCAGTTCGCGGACGACGTCGTGCAGCGTGCCGCCCGGCACGTACTGCATGTAGAGCAGCCGCAACCCGCGGCCCTCGTCCACTCGTTGGTCGAACACGCGGACGATCGACTCGTGGTCGAACTGGGCGAGCAGCTGGTGTTCGGTTCCCGTGTTCGCCGAGACCTTGAGCGCGACGAGCCGCTGCATCGAGATCTGCCGGGCGAGGAAGACCTTCGCGAAGGCACCTTGCCCGAGGACGGCCAGCAGGTCGAAGTCGTCGATCTGGTCGCCCGCGACGAACTCCTCGATTCGACCGTGCCCCGTCCCCGTGACGATGGACGTCGGAGCGTATCCACCCTCCTCGGAAAGCAGCCGCCGGAGTTCCGGCTCCCGGTCGGGAAACCGTTCCACGTAGTCCTCGACCGTCACCGGGAACCCGCAGTTGCGTCGCAGGTGGTACTCCTCGTAGACGAGGTCCAGCGGGCACCCGTCGACGTCGAGTTCCGGGAACTCCTCGAAGTACTCCTCCAGCCGCTTCGGTAGATTCCGCGAACCCCAGCGGTACTCGAGATCGACCTTCACCAACTCGATCAGCGTGAGTCGTCGGTCGTCCGCCGGGACGCCGGACGGGACGAAGTCGGCGAGGACTGGTTCGTCCCCCTGTTCCCACGCATCGACGATCGCCTGCACGTTCTGCGTGAGCACCGACAGCGTCGGCGAGGTTCCCTGCAGTTCTGTGGCAGCCGGATCGGTCACGGTTCGGCCCGCGGCGGTCTCGAACGATGCCGCGATCATAGCGGGCCGCGGCCGATTGAGCGCGACCGCGCTCCGCGCTAAACTCGAAACACTCGCCCATGGGATCCGGTTTGGATGGACGTGCAACCCGAGAGGATCGGCCCCTACGTCGTCGGTCGTCGGCTCGGCGCCGGCGGGATGGGGACGGTGTACTACGCCGTCCACGAACAGACCGGCGAGGCCGCGGCCGTGAAGGTCCTGCCGGCCGCCCTCGCCCGTGAACCCGGGTTCGTCCCACGGTTCCGACGCGAGATCGCGTCGATGCAGAAGTTGGCGAACCGGCACATCGTGCAGCTGCACGAGAGCGGCGTGGACGGCGAACTGCACTACTACGCGATGGAGTTCGTCGACGGCGAGACGCTGGCCGGCCGGCTGACCCGCGAGCGACGCATCCCGTGGCGAGAGGCCGTGGAACTCGCCGTCCAGATCTGCAGCGCGCTGAAGGCCGCGCACGACGCGGGTGTGATCCACAGGGACCTCAAGCCCTCGAACCTGCTGATCGAGTACGACGGGACGATCAAGCTGACCGACTTCGGCATCGCCCACGTCTTCGCCGGGACACAGCTCACCGCGGACGGCGGCGTCATCGGGACCGCCGAGTTCATGTCGCCCGAACAGGCTCGCGGCGTCCGCGTGACCAGGCAGAGCGACCTGTACGCCCTCGGGGCCGTTCTCTACACGATGCTCACCGGCCGGCCGCCGTTCACCGGCAAGACCGCCCGGTCCGTCATCGAACAGCACGTAAACAACCGTTTCGACGAGCCACGGCGATTCGTGCCCGACCTCCCACACGAGGTGAACGACGTCGTCTGCCAGCTCCTCGAGAAGGAGGCCGACAAGCGGCCGCCCGACGCCTACGTCCTGTCCCGGACGCTGCAGACGATCCTCAGTCGGATCGACTACTCCTCCTCGCTGGGGGAGACCGCGGCCGCCGCGCCGACGCGGGCCGCCGAGAACGCGACCGCGGTGGCCGGGGAGGTGGACGACCCGAAGGGGCCAGGCGAGGCGACGTTCGTTCGCGACTACGTAAAGTCGGCCGTCGAACAGTCGCAGAGAAAGTCGGCACTGGGCCGGTTTCTGGACAACGTCTGGGTTCTCGTCGGCCTGCTGGTCGTGGTCGTCGCCGTGACCGTCTGGATGTGGCGCAGCCGTTCGATGACGCCGGAACAGCACCTCGCCGCTGCCGAGTCGATCCTGCGGCAACCACGAGGCGCGAACTGGCTCGAGGCGCGGGACGACCACCTGCTGCCGCTGCTGGAGAAGGACGCCGAGGCGTGGGGCGACCGGGTGCAGCCGCTGCTCGACCGCATCGACCGCTACGAGTTCGAGCAGCGGTTCTCGCGCGGCGGACGGCTGAGGCCGGGGGTCACGCCGGGGAACGACGCCGAGCGGTTCCTGCTTCGAGCCCAACGACAACGAGAGGTCGGCGACCTGGCCGCGGCCGTCGAGACGCTGGCCCGAACGAAACGGCTCCTGACGGCGACCGGCGAGCACCCAGAGTCGTTGAAGCTGGTCGAGGGGATGCTCGTCGAGGTTCGCATGGAACAGATGGGGCGTCGCGATCCGCTCCTGGAGGCGACGCTCTCCGAGGTGGGGCGGCTGGCCGAGGCCGACGACTGGGACCAGGCCCGCACGCTGCTCGACGACGCCCGGACGCTGTACGAACAGGACGCCGCAGCCTTGGCCCGCATCGCCGAGTTCGAGGCGGAACTCGACCAGCGTGGTGAACTCGGGGAGGCGTCCGGAGAGTGACCGCCGACCACGGGAACGCGAAGCCGCCGCGCGGGCTGGCCGAGATCGTCGATCGCTGCCAGATCGTCCTCGCCCACGCGTGGATGGTGCGGACCTTCGTCAAGCACAGCGAGGAGGCGGAGGACTTCCCGGACCTGATGGGAGTCGTCCGGGCCGTCTTCGACACGGCCCGAGCGCTCGAGACTCGCGTCGGCGACCCGCGAGGTTATCTGCGGATGTTGTCGAAGAAGATCGGCAAGTTGCGGCGGGCCGCGGAGGAGTTTCGCGGGTATGCGGCTGAGGCCTCGACCCACACGAACTTCGAGCAGGCGGTCATCTCAATCGACGCCTGCGTCGAGGAGTTCGAGCAGCTTCTTGCCGAGTCGCGACGCGTGGCCGAGTCAGCCGAGTGAGGTGATCGCGCCGGTCAACGGGTCGAACGACGGGACGACGGTCGTCGCGTCGATCCGAGCGCAGACATCGACGTCGGCCGCGAGCCCGATCGCCGCGAGGTTTCGGCCGCCCTGGCTCGATCGGAGTCCGTTGAGGACTCCGGTTGTGGCGTCGTCCCGCGTCGTCTCGTCGTAGGCGGAGACGGCGAGACGTGCGGAGTCGTTGGCGAGTTCGACGGCCTCTCCACGGTCCAAGAGGGCTCGGCCGATCGCACCGGCGCAGAGGCAGTCCTCCATGGTGACGGCCCCGTCCGTTCCCGCACAGACGAGGTGCACGGGACTCGAACCGTCCGCCACGCGATCGACGACGGAAGAGAGGTTCGCGAAGCACGCGACCACGCAGGTGTCGGCATGACGGCTGTGCAGCAGGGCTCGGGTGCCGTTCGTCGTGGTGAAGACGACCATCCTTCCGGCCACTGTGTCCGGCGTGTAGGCCGTCGGCGTGTTCCCGAGGTCGAACCCGTCAATCGGCCTTCCCCCCCGCTCGCCCCCGAGCAGAACGGTCGGCTCGTGGTCGCGTCGTGCGAGAGCGTCCTCGATCGACGCGACCGGCAGGACTCGGCTCGCCCTGGCCGCGAGCGCGTGGCAGATGGTCGTCGAGGCACGAAGCACGTCGATGACGACGGCGGTCCCGCCCTGCAGTTCGGCGGGATCGACGAGGGCCGGGACGAGGTGGACGAACAACGGTCGCATCGCGATTTCGCTCCTCCGTCGAGGTCTGGTCGGTCCCGCCTTGATCGGGCGACGGGTATACTCGCGTCCGAACTCGGATCGGGAAAGCGAAGCGCCACGCGAAAACTCGATCGACGCCTCGACCTGCCGGCTCCGTGACGACCACTCCCCGCTCTCACTCGCCACGCAAGGTTCGCACGGCCGACGAGGCGCGTGCTTTCCTGCTGGACCGAATCGACTACGAACGCCGCCCCGCCCCGGTCCCGGACGCCTTCAAGCTCGACACGATTCGTCGTCTGCTCGCGGCGCTCGGGAACCCGCAGGACCGGATCCCCGCCGTCCACGTCGCCGGCACCAAGGGGAAGGGGTCGACCTCGGCGATGATCGCCGCCGGTCTCGTCGGCTCCGACGTTCGGACCGGGCTGTTCACGTCGCCACACGTCGACCGCGTGGAGGAGCGGTTACGCGTCGACGGGCTGGAGGCGACGGAGGAGGCGTTCGTTGCGGTCGTCGCCCGACTCGCCGACCTGCTGGAGGGGCTCGATCTCCGACCGACCTTCTTCGAGACGTTGACGGCACTCGCGTGGATGCACTTCGAGGAGCAGCAGGTCGAGGTCGCCGTCATGGAGGTGGGAATGGGCGGACGGCTGGACTCGACCAACGTCTGCCGGCCGATCGTGACCGTGGTGACGAACGTCAGCCGCGACCACGAACGGCTGCTGGGGGACACGCTCGGGGCGATCGCTCGTGAGAAGGCGGGCATCGTGAAGCCGGGCGTTCCCTGCGTGACGGGTGTGAGCGGCAACGAGCCGAGCGAGGTCGTTCGAGACACCTGCCGTCGCAACGGTGCCCCGCTGTGGGAACTCGACCGGGACGTCGGCGTGACGGTCATTGGCGACGTGCCGGATCCCGTGCCCTCGCGGCCACGGATACAGGTCGCGACGCCGACCGCGGAGTGGCCTGCTCTCGGCCTGCCGCTGGACGGTCGACACCAAGTGACGAACGCTGCGCTCGCTGTGGGGGCTCTGGAACTCGTTCGGACCAACGGGGTCGTGGCCGTCGATCCGGAACGGTCGGTCCGCGGCATCGAGCGGCTCGAGTGGCCGCTGCGGTTCGAGATCGTCGGCGAACGTCCGGCGATCGTGTGCGACGCGGCACACAACGAGGCCTCGGTCGCGGCAGTCGTCAGCACGGTACGCGACTTCCCAGCTCCCGGGCCGCGAGTCCTCGTCTTCGCCTCCTCGACGGACAAGGACCACGCGGCGATGCTGGCGGAGGTGGTCGGTCGGTTCGACCACGTCGTGCTCACCCGGTTCGTCGAGAACCCGCGCGCGGTGACCCCGACGGAACTGGCATCGTCGCTCTCGGCACTCGGTCCGGCCGGGCATCAGTCGTTCGAGTGCGCGGAGACGCCGGCGGAGGCCCTCGCGGCAGCGACGTGCAAAGCCGGCGACGCGGGTCTCGTGTGCGTCACCGGTTCCTTCTTCCTGGCGGCCGAGTGCCGACGGATGCTCTCGGCCGGTGGACCGAGCGGTCGCTCCGAGGCCTCCGTCGCGATCAGTTCCCGCCGATCCGCAGCGGATTCCCCTTCTTGACTCGTCGACGCTTCCGCGGCTGAGGCGCGACGGCTCCTTCGCCCCCCTCGCCGTAGAAGTCGGTGAAGCCCTCGCCGGACTCCAGCGGGTTGCCGCCGAGTCCCTCGGTGTCGGCCTGCGGTGCGAGCAACGTCTCGAGGGCCGTCATCTGGTCCTCGTACCGCGTGCGAGCCGCGTCGCGGGCGTCGGACTTGGCCCCGGGGTCGTGCTCGACCAACTCACCGTACTCGTTCAGCACGACGACCGGTGCGACCACTTCGAGTCGCGGTTCGCCCAGCCCGGCGAGGTACTGTGCGTGCATGCCGTCGTTCAGGTCGAGCACCGGGGTGGCGACGAGGTCGGCCAGCACGTCGTCGGCCTCGAACCGGACCGGCTGCCCCTTCTCGAAGGTGTCCGCGACGAGGTTGGCCACGTCGGTGTTCTCCGGTCCGGAGCCGCCGACACGCTCACCAGGAGCGACCTCGACCACTTCGGAGACCCACGTACCGAGGACGTCGCTCCAGACGTGGACGCGGATCTTGGCGTTCGCCTCGGACGACCGGAGGGACCGGGTGACGCCGGCGACGTAGTACTCCAAGTCGTCCGGAACGACGACCGGGTTCGTGGACGCGGACCAAGCCGCTTCCATCTCCTGGTCGTTCAGCGGATTGGGGCGGAACAGCCCCTCCGCCACGCTGGGACGCAGCACCCGGTCGATCGGGAGGTCGTAGTTCGGGTTGAGGAACTTCAGTCGGGCTCGGTAACGGTAGGCCCGACCGGGTTCCACGTCGAAGTCGACGAACCGGAACAGCAGGTACTCGCCGGTGGCCGACAGGGTCTGCAGGTTGAGAGCGCCGACCCCCCCCTGCGTCCGCATGACGTCGAAAGTCGCGCGGGCTCGCTCTTGGTCGGCCGCCACCTCGGAGACCTCGGACTTGAAGTCGCGAATCTTCGGTGCCCAGCCCCCCTTCTCGACGTCGGCGTTCTCGCCGGCCGCCTCGCCGGCCCCGAACTCGAACCCGGGGGCCTCGTTGAACTGTTCGCGGGTCTGAGCCATCGCCTCCGCGAACTGCCCGAACTGCTGCTGCTGCTCGGCACTGAGCACGGCGTCCTTGAGACGCGGGTGGTGCACGTCCTGCCAATACCCGTACTTCGGCATCGGCAGCGGCATCGTGATCGTCTGGTCGATCACCTGCGGATGCAGGGTCTCGGTGTCGAAGCCGGACACGAGGTCCAGCAGTTCGAGCGTCTTGTCGAGGTCGAACGACTTCCACTCCGTCCACTCGATCTCGCCGTCGGGGCCTGCGATCGCCTGGGACCGCTCGATCTCGAAGTCCTGGATCGAGAACAAGTCGGCCGACGCCACGGCTCCGATGCCGCGAGCGTTCAGAATCGCCTGGAGCTGGGCCCGGGCCGGGAAGACCATCCGAACCGAGACGAAGTGGGTCGCCAGTCCGGAACTCGGCCCGGAGACCTCGCCGTCGAACTCGCCGAAGCCGCCGGGCTGACCCTCGGGCGACTCAAATCCGGGCGGGGCGAACCCCTGCAGACGCATGCCCAGTCCAGCCCCCGGATCGAAGCTCTCACCGCCGCCCGCGCCGACGCCGCCCTGCCGCGGGTCGAACTGCGTCCGTTTCCTCGCGACAATTGCGCCCTCGTCGCGCCGGGTGTCGACTCCGTCGCCGACGGCGACCCCCATCGGATCCTCGGCCGCCACGAGTTGCGGAATGTCGAGAATGATCCGGCCGTGCGACGCGATCGGCTCGATCAGCTGGTACCACTTCGGCTCGCGGATCGGCACGCTACGCGGCAACGGCTCCCAGATGACGGGGCCCATGGTGAAGTCGAACCGCGGGTCGTCGAGGTTCTGGTCCGCCAGCATGCTGGCCACGCGGCGTTGCGGGTGGGCCGGTCCCGTCGTGGAGGCCTCCAGAGCCAGCTTCTCGGTCTCGGGCCAACCGGACGTCCGGACTTGTTGTCCCGTCGTCGCGGCCTTCTCGCTCAACTCGTCCGGGGCGATCTCGTTGTACCGGCTCCACTGCGTTCCCAACGCGAGCGTGAGCAGCACGATCAACCCGACCACGCTGAGCGCGACCTTCTCACCGTGCCGGATGGCGAACTCCTTGAAGTCCAGCGACTTGAGTGAGCTGAGCAGGTTCTTCATGTTCGACTCCGGTGCGTGGGTTGCCCGCAACGTTGGTCAGAGGGGTTGTCGCTCGGGAACGGTCGCTCAGCGACCGCCGTCCGTCGGCTCGGCTTCGGTACTGGAATTGGACGTCGCGTCGGCCGGTTCGGTTCCCGACGATCCCGCGTCAGCAGGATCGGAATCGGCTTCGTCGGCCGGCGTGCCGACCGGTGTCGTGGCGTCGGCACGGTCGGTTGTGTCCGTTTCGGCCGGATCCGCGTCGGGATCGTTCGCGGGCGTCTCGTCATCGGGCTCGGTCGTCTCGGAGGACTCGGCCGACTCTGGCGTGCCGGGATCGGACGACTCCGTCGACTCGGCGTTCTCTTCCTTCTTCGGCTCGTTGTAGATCGTCATCACGCCGGCGATCACGACTTGCGCCAGACCGTTGCCCGGCCCGAGCGCGGAGGTGTGCAGACCACCCGACGTCCCGCCGCTTCCTTCTCCGCCCGGACGGGGACGGACGCCGCCGAGACCGCCCAGACCGGCACGAGGGGGGAAGCCACCGACGCCGGGCCGTTCGAAGCCGCCGCCGCCTCCGCCACCCTCGAACGCCCCGCCCGCGTTGGCACGTTCCAGCCGTGCGGGATGGGCCTCGGCCACGTGCACGTGCACGATTGTCGTCGGCCAGTCCATGTTGGACAAGGCGAGCAGCAGGTCCGGGACAGCGTCGTTCCGGACGACGACGTGCAGGTAGAAGCCGCGGGTCCGGTAGGGGAGCGTCTCGTCGTCGTCGATGTAGCGACGTTCGGCCGCGTTCTGCTGGGTGTTGCCGCCGAATGCTCCGAGGGGGCCGGCCGGTTGGTTGCCTTCCGAGAGCGTGCCGTCGGTGGTCGACTGGATGCGGGCGTCGCCGAAGATCTTCGCCGGATCGACGTCGATGTTCGACGGGCTGGCGACGTTGTTGCCGCCGCCGCTGCCGCCGAACGACTCGTTCCGCCCGCCGCCGCCGCCGGTCGTGCTACCGAACAGGTCGAACGCCGCGTTGACGCCGCCCGGCACGAGGCCCCCTTCGGGTTGCCCCTCCATGTTCGCGGGATCCGCCGCCACGGCCGTGTCACCGCCCCGGCTTCCCCCCTTGTAGATCAGGGTTGTGATCTGGCGGACGGCTGCGTCGCGGATCGTCTGCTCGGTCCCCTCCACGGTCCCGTTGACCGAACGGATCGCCTTGAAGATCGCCTCCGTGAACCAGTTGTCCATCTGGGCGTCCCAAGCCTGTTGAGACGAGGGCGACCGGCCACGCCAAGCCTGGTTCGTGTCGACGAACGGCAGGGTCGCCCCCTCGAGCAGCACGATTCCCTGCTCGGTCTGGGGGTCGTACTCGGGAAGCAGTTCGCGAATCCGCTCGACCTCGTCGTTGTAGCGGAGTTGGTACTGGAGCCGGTCCGCGTCGCTGATCGACGCCTCGAAGTCGTACCGGCTCATCGACTCCATGCCGACCGGCCAGGTCATCAGTGCCTTCTGGCGGTCCCACAGCCGCTGGAACTCCTGGTCGTAGAGCGCCTGCTTCTGCTTGGTGACGCCCTCGGCCCCCTCGACGTACTTCGAGTTGGGCAGTCCGACGCCCGCGGGCAGGGCGTTCTTGGCGGCCTTGATGTCGTCGGTCGCCGCGGCCGTCTTCGAGGAGAGGCTGCCGCTGGCGATCCACCATCCGACGATGGGGACGAGCAGCACGGCACCGAACAGCAACCAGAAGCGGTGGACGAGCAACGCCTGCAGCTTCTCCATGTCGAGTTCTCCGTCGTCCTCGGGGACGTCCTAGTTGGTGGTTCCGGTCGGGGTCGCGGGCACCTGCCCGGCGGCGTACCACGCCTTGAATCGTTCGAGTTCCTCGGTCGTCAGGCCCAGACCGCGAACCTCGAGGTTCGTGGAGTTCGTCAGCACGGCCTGGGCCTCGGGCAGCGTGACGGCGGCCGCGTTCTGGCTCTGGGCGAACAACGGCCGCAGGGCGGTGAACTTCAGACGCTCGGTCCGGGTGAACGGCTGCCAGGCGAACTCGACGACGAAGGACGTCTCACGCAGTGTGACGTACAGCTCGTCCTCGAGCGTGTCCCGGTTGGCGGCCTCTGCGGCGACGGCCGCCCGAGCCCGGGCGGCGACGTCACCTCCCTCGTCCTGGTTCTTCAGGATCCGCACTTCCTGCGGCGTGACGAAGGAGACCACGAAGGCGTGGCTGATGCCGGCGTCGCGGACGGGCGTCATCAGGTTGGTGTTCGGGTTCTTGACCTCCCACTGGTGCAGGTTGGCCAGCAGCCTGGTGATGACGTACTGCACGCCGACGTCGTTCTGCTTCTCCGGCACGTGGTGGTAGTGCTGGCCCTTCAGCTCCACGACGTAGCCGGGGCCGGACGGCGGGTTGGCGATGTCGGCGGGGGCCTTGCCCAGCGTGCTGCTCTGCGGGTCGTTCACACGGGCGTCCCACCACTTGGCGAGGTCCGGAACCTCGACCGCCCGCAGCGAGACGAGCTTCATCCGCTCCTGCTCGGACAGCTTCTCGACCCCCTGCTCCTCCACCACGCCGGGTGGCGTGTGGGGCATGCAGTCGTAGACGGCCTTGTAGAGTTCCGGCCACTTGAACCGGTCCTCGAACGGCTCGACGAGCCGACCGATCTTCTGGTCGATCTGCTTGCTCTCCTCGGTCGCCTTGTTGTAGGCCGTCCGGTCCGCGTCGACGGCTCCCTTCAGGTCGAGAGCGGCCTTCTTCGCCTTCTCCCAGTCCTCGTTCTCGACGCTCATCAGCGCCCCTGCGCCGACCGCCACCGACGTGGCCAGTCCGAACAGCAGTGTGGCCGCCGTCGCCACGGCCCACGGCTTCTTCTTGCGGATGGCTCGGGCGCGGGTGATCTCCGGCGGGAGCAGCGACGTGTGGATCGGCGTCACGCCGAGTGCCTGGAGGGCCATCCCGTACGGCACGGCGAAGCCGAGCACGTTCTCCTGGAAGACCGGGTCGCCCAGGACGTTGTCCCCCACGAGCCCCTTGAACGTGTCGATCCGCTCGACCTCGTACTGCAGGTTCTGCTGCAGGAACTTCTGCAGGCCGGCCAGCTTGAAGCCGTTGCCGACGCCGAGGACCCGCTTGATCGACGCCTCGCGGTTGACGCTGGAGAAGTAGCCGATCGACCGCTGGATCTCGGAGACGTAGTCGTTGAAGACCGGGCGGAGCGCCTGGAAGACGGCTCGCGGATCCGGGGCCTTGGTAGCGTTGCACTTGAGGTGCTCGGCCTTGGCGAAGGTGAGCTTCATCTCCTTGGTGAGGGCCCGGGTGAAGTGGTTGCCCCCCACCGGGACGTTGCGAATCCAGATCTTCTCGCCGTTGGAGACGAGCAGCGTGGAGTTGTCGGCTCCCATGTCGACGACGATGGTGTGCTCGTCCTCGCCGTCGGGAATCTGCCCTTCCTCCTCGATGCGGATGCCGAGCTGGTCGTACGAGAGCATGTTGTACAGGGCGAGCGGCGCGACCTGGATCACGTCCACTTCGACCTTCTGGTCGACGAACGGCTGCAGGGCCGCGTGGACCTGTTCCTTCTTCATGGCGAACAGGCCGACCTCGGCCTCGAGCAGGAACCCGCTCTCCTCCATGCCGCCGCCGACGCGTTGGTAGTCCCAGATCACGTCCTCGAGGTCGAATGGGATCTGCTGCCGCGCCTCGTACTTCACGATTTCCGCGACGCGGTTCGACTCGACCGGCGGCAACTGGATGAACCGTGTGAGGGCCGACTGACCGGGGACGCCGATGCAGACCTTGTCGCCCGCGATCGAGTTCCGGGACAGGAACGTCTCGAGGGCCTTGGGGACCAGTTCCTCCGGAATGGCGTCCGGCTGGCTCAGAATCTTGGGGTGCGGGACGTAGTCGAACGCGACCGCGATCACCTGCTTGGCAGCCTCGGCGTACCGCAGCCGAATGGCCTTCAGACCGGCTTGGCCGATCTCGATTCCCCAGACACCACGGGATTCCGGCATGGAGGACCCTCCGATTGTCGAAACCGCTGCCCCGAACGCCCGGAGAGCACCGGCCGCCCGAGAGACGGATTGAAACGTAAATTCAGCCTAGCACGCGGGTTTTGCCACAGTCAATGAGGGCCAACGGCCGTCCGGAACTTCGTCGAGGAGGGGTCGGGTCGTGCCGATCCTCTTCCCGGAACTGGAGTTCCGCGACGAACGCACCATCACGGGTGGCGGATTCGATCTGGATGACGAGAGGTGGTTCCGCAGGCCCGCGGAGAAGGACGAGCGCTCCCCCCGAGAAAACGCGAGGGGTCGTCTGCCGAACGCCGGGAAAAGGAATGGAAGAGAACCCGTGAATTCGACATCCCCTTGGACGCGTGGCACTCTCGTCGCGTTCCAAGGTTTCCTACGAATTCCGGGGAATTCCCGTTGGACGCCGTCCGTCGTCGAAGTCTGCTCCCGCGGCGTGAGAAGTGGGCCGCGGAGCGGTATGATCGGCGGTTCCCAGTCTTCATCGCGAGGGAAACGTGTCGGAGAGCCGCGAGGACATCGTCGTCCTGATCCCCAGCCACGGCTTGGAGGACTTCCCCACGGAACTGGGGGAGGGCCCGGCCAGCAGCCTGCTGAACGCCTTCGCCGCCGCCTGGCATCCCGCCTTGGTCGCCGCGAAGAAGTCGATTCCCACCTGGGAACGGGCCGACGAGCCGCCGAGCGACATCGGCACCCGCGTCGTCTTCGTTCCCGAACCTGCGGAGGAGTGGCTGCCGGGCGGCTGGGCAACGCGTGCCGAGAGCGAGGGGGCCACGGTCGTCCGCAGCGTCGAAGAACGTGCCGACGTGGTCGCGAAAGCGTTGTCCGGCCTGCAGGACGTGCCGGAGGTCGATGCCGAACTCGTCGCCGACTTCCACGCCCTGGGCAGCTGCTGGCTGCAGATCGAGTTGCTCACGCGGCACATGCACCACTTCAGCAACCTCGACGACGCCCAGCTGCAGCGGGAGGGGATTGCGGCCGCCGAGTCCGCGGTCGCCGGCGACGCCGAGGCGACTCGCGCCCACCTCCGCCGCTGCTTCGAGGCGCTCCACGAGGCCCGCGAGCGGTTCTACCCGGTCGACTGCTACCTGCTCGACCTCTGCCTCCTGATTCCCGAACTGGCCGACGACCACCTCGTGCGGACGGCCGGAACGGACCAGCCGAAGAACCTGCTCGTCTGCGGGACCGACCTCGACGAGATCGCCCGCGAGTCCGCCGAGGCACTCGAGGCGGTCCGGGCCGCCCACGAGCGGGGAACGCTCGACGTCGTCGGCGGGGAGTACCGGGAACGGCCCACCACGCTGCTGCCGCTCGGCTCGCTGCTGCACGAGTTCGAGAGTGGCCGGGCGGTCTTCCGCGAACGGTTCGGCAAGCCGCCGCGAACGTGGGGACGGCGACGCTTCGGCCTCAGTACGCTGCTCCCGCAGATTCTCACCCGGTCCGGCTACCACACCGCCCTGCACGTCATCCTCGACGACGGCTTCTACCCGGACGCCGAGGGGAGCAAGGAGCGGTGGGAAGGGTGCGACGGCTCCGTGGTCGACGCCGTCTCCCGCATCCCGCTCGCCGGCGACTCGGCCGTCAGCTTCCTCCGCTTCTCGCAGAGAATGGCGGAGGCGATGGACATGGACCAGGTGGCGGCCGTCGTCTTCGCCCGCTGGCCGGAGGTGAAGACCCCGTGGCTCGACGACCTCGTCCGCATGTCGAAGTACGCCCCGGTCCTCGGCGAGTTCGTCACCTTCGAGACCTTCTCCGAGCGAACGGAGATGCCCGGCCGGCTCTCGACCTACCGCGAGAGCGAGTACCTGTCACCGTTCTTGGTACAGGCCGTCGCCCGGAAGGAGTCCTCGCCGCTCGGCCGATATGCATCGCATCTGACTCGCCGCACGTACCACGAGGCCGGCTCTTGGCTGCGGAACACGGCCGCGGCACTACTCGGCCGCCCGCCGCAGACCGACTTGCAAACGGAGTGGTCCGAGGCCGTGGAGTCCGGCGGCCCCGATCCGAACGACGCCGCCCCGGCCGACCTCGACGCGAGCGTGTACGGCTGGATGCAGTCCTCCGCCGGACAACTCGCCGAACTCGTTCTGACCCCGGGCGACGCCCCGCCCGGGCGACTCGTCTTCAACCCGCTCTCCTTCCAGCGCCGCGTCGCCTGTGATCTGCCCGCGGTCGAGGCGGTCGATCTCGCCGGACCGGTGAAGGTCGCCCAGAAGGACGGCGACAGCCTGGCCGCTCTCGTGGAGGTGCCCGCCTGCGGGTTCGCCTGGTTCCCGGTCGGCGAGTCGACGTCGGGACCGGACGGGGAGCACGAGAGCCTCGTCGACGAGGAGGAACTCGTGATGCGGAACGAGTTCTTCGAGGTGCACGTCAGCCCGACGACCGGAGGCATCCACACGATCAAGGAGTTCGGGCGGAAGCCGAACCGGCTCAGCCAGCAGCTCGCCATGCGGTTCGCCCACGAGAAGACGATCCCCGCCCCGGAGGGAGGGGGCGAGCCCACCCGGACGTTCTACTCGTCGATGGAGTGCACGGGGACCGACGTCACCTCGACCGGCCCGGCCTTCGCCGAGGTCGTCACGCGGGGCAACCTGCTCGACCCGTCCGACGGCAGCGTGCTCGCACGGTTCTCGCAGCGGTTCCGCCTGTGGCGGGGACGGCGGACGCTCGACGTCGCCGTCGTGCTCGACGTGAAGCGGATGCCCGAGGGGAGCCCGTGGAACGAGTACGTCGCCTCGCGGTTCGCGTGGAACGAGACGACGGCCGCCGTCGGCCGCTCGGTCCTCGGTCAGGCCCACCTCTCCAGCGGGGAGCGGATCGAGAGCCTGCACTTCGTCGAGATCGCCAACACGGGCGACGAGCGCACCACGATCGTCCCGTTCGGCCTGCCTTTCCACCGCAAGTCGGGCGACCGCATGATCGACTCGCTGATGGTCGTCGAGGGGGAGGAGCAGCGGCACTTCCGTTTCGCGATCACCGTGGACGACCCGTACCCCATGCAGGCGGCGCTCGACGCGCTCGTCCCGCCGGTCGTCCTCCCGACGAACGGCGGCCGGCCGAACTCCGGGGCGACCGGCTGGTTCTTCCACCTCTCGGCGAAGAACGTGCAGCTCACCGCGGTCCTGCCGCTGCTGGATCCGGACCCCGTCGCCGTCCGACCGGACGACGAGGGAACCCGCGACGAGGTGCCAGCCGGCAACGGCTTCGCAGTTCGGCTCGTCGAGACCGAGGGGCGACGTCGCGAGGTGAAGCTCCGGCTGTTCCGAACGCCGAGCTACGCACGGCAACGGGACTTCGAGGGCCGGACCATCGGCACACTGCCGATCCAGGACGACGCGGTGATCGTCAACGTCACGCCGTACGAGATCGCGGACGTCGAACTCCGGTTCGACTGAGAGCCTGTCTGTAAGGTCGCCGGAGTGTGGTAGGACGGGCACTCTTGCCCGTCCACGCCGTCCGTTTCGCGGCCGAAACGCCTTGGCGACGGGCAGGAGTGCCCGTCGTACGGACTTCTCGGACAGAGTCTGAGAGAGCTACCGAGCTCGCCTTCGCAGAAGAACGTCAGGCGGGCTGCACGTTCACGCGGCGGCCGTCGCGGTCGAAGAAGATCTTCCCCTCGCAGAGCGCGAACAGCGTGTAGTCGCGGCCCATGCCGACGTTCTCGCCGGGGTGCCACTTCGTCCCGCACTGCCGGGCAATGATGTTCCCGGCGATCACGGACTCGCCACCGAACTTTTTGATACCACGACGCTTGGCCTTCGAGTCACGACCGTTGCGGCTGGAGCCTTGTCCCTTCTTGTGAGCCATGACCGGTTCCTCGTGCGTCGGGGCGAACTCGCTGGGCGGCTCGCGGGATTTCAGGTGCGATTCGTCGAGCCCGGAATGATGAGTGATTCGCCGCCCTGTTGCAAGCGAATCCCGGCTGTCCTGTTGCCGGCCCGGTCTCGGTTCGTTGGATTCATCGGCCGGCAGACACACCCAGTCACGGTCGCGTTCGCCGATTCGTTCGGTTAGCCTACAATTCCCGCCGAACGCCACGAGACGGCGTCGCCGACGCGACGGCAGGACTGCCGTCCGCCTCACCACACCGACGCCCATTCCTCAGGGAGAACCTCGATGTCACGTTGCCTTCCCGCGTTTCTCGTCCTCGCCCTCTCGGCGAGCCCTCTCTTCGCCCAAGGAGGCTACGGCCACCTCGAAGGGCAGATCGTCTTCGCGGGCAACGCCCCGAACCTGCCGCCGCTGGTCGCCATGGGGGCCCAGGTCAAGGACGCCGCCATCTGCGCGGCGAACCCGGTCCCGGACAACAGTCTGCTCGTCGATCCGAAGACGAACGGCGTGGCCAACGTGTTCGTCTACCTGCGGTCCGCCCCGGAGAACGTCCACCCCAAGCTCGCCCCGGTGCCGGCCAAGCCGGCCGTGTTCGACCAGAAGGGATGCTCTTTCGAGCCGCACGCCTTGTTCGTCCGCAGCGGCCAAGAGGTCGCGGTCTACTCGCAGGACGCGTGTGCCCACAACACGCACACCTACCCGATCAAGAACGACGCGGTGAACTTCCTCCTGCAGCCGAAGCCGCCCAAGCCGGAGATCATTCCCGCGAGGAACACGAAGGCCTCCGAGATTCTGCCGATCCAGGTGAAGTGCGACATTCACCCGTGGATGTCCGCCTACTGGCTCATCCTCGACCACCCGTACGCCACGATCAGTGCCGCGGACGGCAAGTTCCGAATCGAGAACCTGCCGGCCGGCGAGCACTCGTTCCGCGTCTGGCACGAACGGGCCGGCTACCTCGAGCGGAGCCTGAAGGTGACCATCGAGGACGGCAAGACCACCACGATCGACGTGAAGGAGACGACGTTCCCGGCGAAGGAATTCGACTAGGTTGACGGTGAAACCTCCGACAACACGAGCGGCGCCCCGGTCCCGCCCGACCGGGGCGTTTCTCGTTGGCGGTTGGGGATGCCGTGCGTCCGGTCCGGACGCTTGCCCGTCCCGCCATTCGTCTGCTGGTGGGCCCGATCGACGTGTCGGTCGTCTTCGAGTGCCTCGAACTCCCGGACCGTCAGCGACCACTCGTCGTCGATCCCCTGTCGCGTCGCGTCGTAGACGATGTCGGTCGGGAAGCCACGAAGTGGGTCGTACCGGACTTCCAGACGAGCGGGCCGTCGCCTGCGGAGGTCGAGGACGCGGTCGAAGAGTTCGTCGATCGTCGTTCCCCGCGGGTTGAGGTCCGGCGTCTCTCGCCCAGCGACCTCGACGTACGCCACCTCGGCGACATCGCCGTCACGGACGACGATGCGCCGCGGGTGGACGTCCTCGGGACCACAGAAGCAGGAGTACTCGATCACGACGACGTAGTCGCTCGGGCCGACCTCGTCCCACTTCGCCCTCGCCGCCTCGAAGTCCAGTCGTAGCCGGACGAGGACCGGGTCGGTCTTGGAGAGGTCCGGGTCGAGTACGACGTCCGGCACCCACTCGTACACCGGTGGCTCCGGCTCCCAGAAGAACCGCGGCCGTCCTTCGCCGCCGCAGTAGGTCAGAATGGTGAGGCGCAGGAACAATGCCCACGTCAGTGCGACGCCCGCGACCGTGAGTCGTTGCCTCGGACTCGTTCGCATGTCGGCCTTCACGACTCGGAACCGAACGACCTCGGCGGCCCGCCGTCATTCTACAGTCCGGTGTCAGTCACCGAGACTCGCGAGCGGGATCTTCGCGGCCTTGGCGAGTCGCCGACGGGAGTCTTCGGCGAGCCGTTGCAGTCGGGGCTTCATCGCCGGCCTTGGACCGACCTCGTCGAGGGACAGGAGGCAGCGCTCGCGGACCGCCATCGTGAGGGACTCGTCCTCCGCATGGGCCAGCAACGCCTCGCCCCGACGGCGGGCGGCTTCGCCGAGCCGCCCGATGAGCGTTGCCGCCCAGAATCCGGCATTCGCATCGGGGTGAGCGAGCAACGGAACGAGCCGCCCGGCCGCGTTCGCCGGCGGCGGCCCCAGATGCTGGATCGCCTCCGATGCCCAGTCCCTTACGAGTTCGTCCTCGTCGGCCGACGCCTTCACGAGTGCCACGGCCGCCGGGGCCGCGTCGCTCCCCAGCCCGGCCAGAACCTCCGCCGCCTCGGCCCGCACGTCGGCATCCTTTCTCGCAAGGCGACGGATGATCGTGCGAAGAGCGTCGGGCATGTTACGGCACTCGAATGGCGACGAAGCCCGGCTTCTCCGGGAAGCCGGGCCCAGCTTCATGCCGCCGGTGGCGGAGTTCTTTCGGGACGTGTGAGGGCGACAGAGCGAACTACCGGTTCGCTCGATCGACCCGGAGATCGGCTTCGAGCACGCGGAAGTCGCGGATCGACATGGACCACTCGTCGTCGCTCACGCCCCACTCTCCGTCGACGGACAACGACGTGGGATAGCCGAGCCTTGCATCGAAGGTTGCGGAGAGTCTGTAGACGCCCCGGTGCTGAGTGGTCCGAACCAAGTCGAACGCCTCGTCGACGGTCATGCCCTCGGACGGCCTGTTGGGTGGCTCCCAGCCCTCGAGTTCAACGTACTCAACGAAGCTGACCCGACCGTCTCGCACGACGACCCGTCGAGGTTGGGTCGTCTCCGGCCCGCAGAAACAGGAGTGCTCCAACACGAAACTGTAGTCGCGAAGACTCGCGGCTTCCCATGTCTCCAGCGCCCGTCTGAAGGCGTCCCGCTCGTGTTGGAAATTGCGAGCCGGTTGTCGCGGTTGCGGCCACTCCGGGCCGGCCGGGTTCGCTTCCAGCGAGAGGACGTCGGGGTTCCAAGCGGGCAACGGGTCGGGCTGCTCCCATGCGAGAACGGGCCGGCCCTCGGCGACGCAGTTCGTCAGGATCACGATTCGCAAGGAGACGGCCGAGACCACGGCGACGACGATGGTCACCACTCGTTGTCGCGTCCGCGACTTCACGAGAGTCCTCCTTCTGGAGCGGGCGGGAAGCGTCCGCCACACGCAGCTGCGTGGGACAGGAAGGTTCCCGCCCCACGCCCCATTTTGGAATCGCGATTCGGCCGGACGGACTGGAAATCCGTCCCACGGACACTCAAGCCGGGAGCTTCCACGGATCCCGATACGGCTTGTCGATCATTGCCTGGGCGTCGGGGCTGTTGGTGATCTCCTCGGCGACCGGGTCCCAGGTGATCTTCTCGCCGCCGAGGCGGACGCAGATGTTGCCGAGGTGGCAGGCGGTGGCCGTGCGGTGGCCGATCTCGACGTCGCAGATCGGCTTCTCGCCCGACTTGATGCAGTCGAGGAAGTCCTTGTAGTGGTTCCGCGAGTCGTACAGGCGGACGTCGTCCTTGCCGAGCTGTTCCAGCAGGATCTGGATCGGGTCGCTCTTGATCTTGCCGCGGTTGACGTACAGCGTGCCCTCGGTGCCGATGAAGGTCGTCCCGGTGGGGATGTCCTTCTGCTTCTGGCCGAGGATCATCTTCACGCCGTTCTCGTAGGTGTAGGTGATGCGGCAGGTCTCGGTCACCTCGTGGTAGTTCTGCGGGTGGAAGGTGGCGGTTCCCTCGACGGCGACGGGGCCGGAGTCGTCCATGCCCATGCCCCAGTGGGCGATGTCGATGTGGTGGGCGCCCCAGTTGGTCATCTGGCCGCCGGAGTAGTCCCACCAGAAGCGGAAGTTGTAGTGGACCCGCTTGGAGTTGTAGGGCTTCATCGGGGCCGGGCCGATCCACGTCTCGTAGTCGAGTTCCTTGGGCGGGTCGGTGTTCGGGCCGAGCTTGCCGGGGTGGTTCGGTCCGGGGATGCCGACGTGGACCTCCTTGAGCTCGCCGAGCCGGCCGTTGCGGACGTACTCGCAGCCGCGACGGAAGTTCTCGGCCGACCGCTGCATGCTGCCGGTCTGGACGGTCGTCTTGTTGCGGCGGGCGGCGTTCACCATCGCCCGGCCCTCGGCGACCGTCAGCGACAGCGGCTTCTCGACGTAGACGTGCTTGCCGGCGTCGCAGGCGTCGATCGTCGGCAGGGCGTGCCAGTGGTCCGGCGTGGCGATGACGACCGCGTCGACGTCCTTCCGCTCCAGCAGCTTCCGGTAGTCGCCGAAGACCTCGCACTTGCCGTTCGCCTTCTCGACGCGACCGGCCGCCTTGGCGGCGTGTCCGGTGTCGACGTCGCAGACCGCCGCCGCGGTGGCGATCCCCATGAACCGCCCGAGCAGGCCGCTCCCCTGCCGGCCGACGCCGATGTGTCCGGTGACGATCCGCTCGTTCGCCCCGAAGACGTTCTTCGGCAGGATGAGCGGGGTCGCGATGGTGGCCGCGGCCACGGACGTGGTCTTCAGGAACTGACGGCGAGTCGAGCGGTTCGTCACGGTTGGTCTCCGGTGGCTGAAAGTCGTGCTGTCGAGGATATCAAAGAGGCCCGGAACTCTCATCCGGATTCAAGGGGATCGACGGTCGGGCAGGCGGCCGAGCCACTCCAGCAGGTCGCCGATCACCTCGTCGCGGTTCGGTTCGAACTCGAGCGTGTGCCGGGCGTTCGGGTACTCGACCAGTTCCTTGTCCTTCGAGCCGAGGCGGTCGAAGTGCTTCTTGGTCGCGACGTTGTCGATGATCCGGTCGCGGCCGGCGAGTTGGAGAAGCACCGGTTGCGTGATCTGCTGCGGCACGCGGTCGTTGATCCTGTCGAGCCCTCGGCTGGCGGCCAGGAACCCGACGGAGGCCTCGTGCAGGGCCAGCGGATCTTCGGCGATGAACGTCTGCCAGTCCGGCTCGTCGGTGAACAGCTCCGGGTCGTCGAGCGGGATGGGAACGCGGTAGTTCACCCAGCCTCGCTTCGTCGCGTACCGAAGCTTGAAGTCCTGCCACCACGTCGGCCGGATGAGCGGTTTGATGCCGGGGTACTGCAGGGCGAGGGCGTCGACGAGATCGGGCCGCGTGCCGCAGACGGCGTTCGCGAGCTTGCCCCCCCAGCTGACGGCCATCAGCACGACCGGGACCTGCAGTTCGGCGGCGTCGCGGAGATGGCGCACGTCCCGGAGGACCTGCGTGACGTCGGCGACGAGCCGCGCGGCCGGCATGCCGTGCCCGCGTTCGACCTCGTTGAGCCCCGCCCCGCGGCGGTCGAGGAAGCGGATCTCGTAGCCGGACTCGCAGAGCGTGCGGGTCGAGTACTCGTACCAGCCCGGGTGGCTCTGAATGCCGTGGAGCGCGACGACGTACCCCCGCGGTTCGCCCGCGGTTCGCCACAGGCGGTACTTGAAGACGTAGCCGTCCGAGGCGGTGTACTCGCAGACGACCGGTTCGACGGCAGCGGCCACGCTCACGTGCTCATCTCCTCCAGCACGCGGGCGAAGGCGCCGTAGCTTCCGGCGTCGAACAGGACGAACCGCACGAGGGAGGGGCGGTCGTGCTCGGCGAGGAAGTCGCGAACCGTCGTCAACGCGACCTCGGCCGCCTGGTCGAGCGGGTAGCCGTACGCTCCGGTGCTGAGGGCCGGGAAGGCGATGCTGTCGCAGTCGTGTTCGACGGCGAGCTCGAGGCACCGCGTGTGTGCCGAGGCGAGCTTGGCGGGCTCGTCGGTCCGGCCGCCTCGCCAGACGGGGCCGACGGCGTGGAAGACGAACCTCGCCGGCAGGTCGCCCGCGGACGTGGGAACGGCGCTGCCGGTGGAGCAGCCGTCGGGGAACTTCTCGCGCGTCTCCTGCATCAACGACGGGCCGCCCGCTCGGTGGATCGCCCCGTCGACGCCGCCACCCCCGGCCAGCCGGGCGTTTGCGGCGTTCACGATCGCGTCGACGGACTGCTTGGTGACGTCGCCTTCCGCGAGTTCGATGTGGCAGTTGCCGACGACGGCGTGCACGGCTCTCGTCCCTTTTCTATGCGCTCGACTTTCATGGTATCGGCCGGCGCGGGGCACGACCAAGCGGCGTTTCGTCAGTCGCTGATGACGGAAAGGGCCGAGTCGTCTAACCTCCCTCGCAACCCCACCTGCCCGTGAATTCGATGATCAAACTGCTGCTCGTCATCCCGACGCTCGACCGCTCCGGTGCGGAGAAGCAGTTGACACTGCTCGCCGAGCAACTGCCTCGCGACGAGTTCGACGTGCGGGTGGTCGCCCTCGTCCGCGGCGGCCCCTACGCAGAGCGGATCGAGGCGGCCGGCGTGCCGGTCGAGGTGCTCGGCAAGCGGTGGAAGTTCGACCCGGCGACGCTGTGGCGGCTGAGGTCGCGAATCCGGGACTGGCAGCCGGACGTTGTCAACTCCTGGATGTTCACGGCGAACGCGTACACGCGACTCGTGACCGGCGGGGCAGGGGGGCCGCGAGTCGTCGTCTCGGAGCGGTGCGTCGACTCGTGGAAGGCCGGCTGGCAGCGCTGGCTCGATCGTCGCCAGATCGACCGGACGGCTTGGCTGGTCGCGAACTCCCCGCCCGTCGCCGACTTCTACGGAGAACTCGGCTACCCGGCCGAGCGGATCAGCGTGGTGCCGAACGGCATTGTCATCGACGACGATTCCCCGACTCCTCGCTCGGACGCCGGATTGCGGGCCGAGTTCGAGATCCCCGAGTCCGCTCGCGTCGTTGTCACCGTGGGGCGTCTCGCCCGCCAGAAACGTGTCTTCGACCTCGTGTGGGCCATGCAGATCCTCCGGCAGCTGACGGACGACGTGCACCTGTTGGTCGTCGGAGAAGGTCCAGAACGACGAAAGGTCGGGGACCTGGCGCGGGAGTTCGAGTGTGCGCACCTCGTGCACTTCGCTGGCCATCGCGAGGACGTGCCGGAGTTGCTGGCGACGACGGACGTGTTCTGGATCGCGAGCGACTTCGAGGGGCAGTCGAACGCCGTGATGGAGGCGATGGCGGCGGGGAAGCCGGTCGTGGCGAGCGAAATCCCGGCGAATCGCGAACTCGTCGTCGACGGCGAGACCGGCTACCTCGTGCCGGTCGGCGACGCGACCGCCTTCGCCCAGTGGACCGACCGCCTGCTCGCCGACCCGGAGGCGGCAAGGCGGATGGGCGAGGCCGGTCGAGAGCGGATGCGGTCGGACTTCTCGGTCGAGGCGATGGTCGCCGGCCACGTCGACGTGTACCGTCGCGTACTCGCGAACTGAGGAGGATCGACGTGTGCGGCATCGCCGGGGCGGCCTGGGAGAAGGGGGCGCGGCCTCTGCAGCGCGAGGTCCTCGAGCGGATGACCCGCGTCCTCGCCCACCGCGGACCCGACGCCGACGGCTTCCACCTCGACGCCCGTGACGACCGAGCCGGGGCCGCACTCGGGCACCGGCGGCTGTCGATCATCGACGTCGAAGGCAGCCCACAGCCGATGGCGAACGAGGACGAGACCGTCTGGGTCTCCTTCAACGGCGAGATCTACAACTACCTGGAGCTGCGCGAGGAACTGCAGAGCCGCGGACACCGGTTCCGGACCGACGGGGACACCGAGGTCCTCGTCCACGCGTACGAGGAGTACGGCTTCGGTCTCGTCGAGCGGCTCCGCGGCATGTTCGCGTTCGCCCTGTGGGACGCCGGGAAGGGCCGGCTCGTGCTGGTTCGCGACCGGCTCGGACAGAAGCCGCTGTTCGTTCGTCGCGACGGCCGGCACCTCTACTTCGCCAGCGAGATGAAGGCCCTGCTGCAGGTGCCCGGAGCGCCGCGGGAGATCGACCGCTTCGCGTTGTGGCAGTACCTCGTCTACCAGTACGTGCCGCACTCGACCTCGATCCTGAAGGGCTACCGCGAGATCCCACCGGCGCATCTTGCTGTCTTCGAGAAGGGCAAGCTCGACGTCCGTCGCTACTGGACGCCACCCTACGAGCCCGGCCGCGAGGAGGAGGACACCGTCCCGGAAGACACGTCCGGCTGGTCGCCGGACCGCTGGAGCCGCGAACTGCACGACCGACTGACGGAGTCGGTCCGCTTGCGGATGCGGAGCGACGTGCCGATCGGGGCGTTTCTCTCGGGCGGCATCGACTCGTCGATCGTCGCCGGGTTGATGCAACGGCTGAGCGGGTCGCCGATCCACACGTTCTCGATCGGCTTCTCCGAGGCGAGCTTCGACGAACGTGACTACGCCCGCGAGGTCGCCTCGACGATCGGTTCCCAGCACCACGAGCGGGTCGTCGAGGCCGCGGCGGTCAAGGTGTTGCCGAAGCTCGCGTGGCACTACGACGTGCCGTTCGCCGACAGCTCCGCGATCCCGACGATGGCGCTCGCCGAGACGACGCGGTCGGACGTGACGGTCGCCCTCTCCGGCGACGGCGGCGACGAGCTGTTCGGCGGCTACAACCGTTACCAGGCCGTGCGACTCGCCGGGATGATCGACGCCCTGCCGAGGTTCGCCCGATCGGTCTTCGGCTGGGACCTGTGGCAGAAGCTGCCGACGCCGAGCGAGCAGGGGTCGTACCTGCGGCGAGCCCAGCGGTTCCTGAAGGTGGTCGACCAACCCCCGGAGCGGCGGTACCTCAACTGGATTGCGATCTTCGACCCGGAGGTGTGGGGCGGGTTGCTGTCGCCCGAGATGAAGGCGGCGATCGGCGAACGGGATCCGGCCGACTTCCTGCAGAACGCCTTCCAGACCTGTCCGGGACGCGACTTCGTCACTCGGACGACCTGCGCCGACGTGCTGACCTACCTGCCGTGCGACATCCTGAGGAAGGTCGATGTCGCCACCATGGCCCACGGCCTCGAGTGCCGCAGTCCGTTCCTCGACCATCACGTCGTCGAACTCGCCGCCAAGATGCCGGTCGAACTGAAGCTGAGGGGGCGACGCGGCAAGCACGTGCTGACGCAGACCTTCTCCGAGCTGCTGCCCCCTTCGGTCAGGAACCGGCCGAAAATGGGGTTCGGCGTGCCGCTCGGCCACTGGTTCCGCAACGAGCTGCGAGAGTTCGTGCAGGGTTGCCTACTCGACCGCCGCAGCCTGGAACGCGGCTACTTCGTCGAGTCCGAGATCCGCCGACTCCTCAAGGATCACTCCGAACACCGGTTCGACCACGGGGCCCGGTTGTGGTCGTTGCTCGTGCTGGAGTGCTGGCACCGGACGTGGATCGACGGCGAGGTCCCGGACGGTCCGAAGGCGGTCGTCTGACGCGTCGAGTCCTCGATCCGTCGCGGTTGGTCCGGCTACAATCCGCGGGACCGTTCCATCGAGGTACACCATGACTCGTCTGCTCGCCGCGGCCCTCCTGTTCCAGCCGGCCTCTCTCGTTCTCGCAGACGAGCCTGCGGCCCCGGTCCCGCCGACCGAGGCGCCCGGCCGGATGTCCGTGCCGGAGGGTTTCGAGGTGACGCTGTTCGCCGGCGAACCGGACGTCGTGCAGCCGATCGCGTTCACCTTCGACCACCGCGGCCGGCTGTGGGTCGTCGAGTGCCTCAGCTACCCGAAGTGGAGCGACGACGGCACCGGCAACGACCGCGTCTCGGTCTTCGAGGACACCGACGGCGACGGCCGATTCGACGAGAAGACCGTCTTCCTGGAGAACGGCAGCAACCTCTCCGGCATCGCCGTCGGCTACGGCGGCGTCTGGCTCTGCTCGCTGCCGAACTTCCTGTTCGTCCCCGACGCGGACGGCGACGACGAGCCGGACGGGCCGCCCGAGGTTCTGCTCGACGGCTGGTCCCTCGACTGCAAGCACAACGTCTTCAACGGGCTGACGTGGGGGCCCGACGGGTGGCTCTACGGCTGCAACGGCATCCTCGCGACGTCGATGGTCGGCAAGCCGGGCACGCCGGAGGAGGACCGCACCCCCATGCGGTGCGGCGTCTGGCGGTACCACCCCACGAAGCACGTGTTCGACGTCGTCGCCCGAGGCTTCACGAACCCGTGGGGACTCGAGTTCGACGACCGCGGCGAGATCTTCGTCACGAACTGCGTCATCAAGCACCTCTTCCACGTGGTCCCCGGCGGCCACTACGAGCGGATGTACGGCGAGGATCTGACGGAGAACGTGTACGGCCTGATGCCCAGCTGCGCGGACTACATCCACTGGGGCGGCGGCAAGTGGACGACCTCCCGCGGCGGACAGGGCATTCACGACGCGGCCGGCGGCGGACACGCCCACGTCGGCTGCATGATCTACCGCGGCGACAACTGGCCCGTGGAGTACCGCGGCAAACTCTACACCTGTAACCTGCACGGCCGACGCGTCAACGTCGACTCGCTGCACCGCTTCAAGTCGGGCTACCGCTCGAAGCGCGAACCCGACTTCCTCAAGGCCAACGACCCCTGGTTCCGCGGCCTCGAACTGAAGTACGGACCCGACGGCGGCGTCTTCATGACCGACTGGTCCGACACCGGCGAGTGCCACGACTACGACCACTGCGACCGCTCGAACGGCCGCATCCACAAGATCACCTACGGCAAGACGAAGCCGTGGAAGGGGGATCTCGCGAAGCTCTCGCTGCTCGAACTCGTCAGGCTGTTCGACCACGAGAACGAGTGGTTCGGCCGCCGCGCCCAACTGGCGTTCCTCGAACGGGTCCGGGACGACGAATCGGAGATCGCGGTCGAGGTCGCGGGGGCGGTCGAGGAACTCGTCGAGAACGGACGCACCGCCTTGGCCCGCCAGCGTGCACTCACCGTCGTGATGCAGTCCGGCATCGGCGGCGTTGGTGCACTCGGCTATCTCGGCCACGAACGCCTCGAGGTGCGGACCTTCGCACAACGACTGCTCGTCGAGGAGATCGTGCAAGGGGGCAAGTCGGCCGAGGGGCTCGCCCGAGCGGCCGCCGACGAGAAGGACCCGTTCGCCCGGCTGACGTTCGCGTCGCTGCTGCAGCGTCTGGAACTCGACGAGCGCAAGCCGATCGCGATGGCCCTCCTCTCGCGGGCCGAGGACGCCGACGACCCGAACATCCCGCTGATGATCTGGTACGGCATCGAGCCGGTCGTCGCCGAGGATCCGGCGTGGGCGACGAAGGCCCTGCGGGAGTGCAAGCTGCCAGTCGTCCGCGGCTACATCGCCCGCCGCCTCGCGTCGAGGACCAAGTAGGCCGGGTTTCCGGCGAACCGAACCGTCACGGCGGTGTCGAGAGGTTGCACCGAGGTGCCCCCGCGACGTTGACCGCCGCCGGGGCTTCACTAGAATGGCCGCCTGACATCGGGGCGTGGCGCAGCCTGGTAGCGCGCTTCGTTCGGGACGAAGAGGTCGCTGGTTCGAATCCAGTCGCCCCGACTCGACTTACGGCGAATTGCACTCGGCTTGGGTGGTCACTGGGTGACTACCCGAGCCGTTTTCGCACCGCTTCGGTGGCCTGTCCGGCCATTCCCGGAACGAACTCGCCGTACACGTCCGAGGTCGTGCTGGGGTTTGAATGGCCGAGAATGAACGACACCTCGTTCAGCGGAACGCCATCCGCCAGCAGCATCTTCGCCGCTGTGTGCCGCGTGTGGTGAAAGCCCCGGTGGGCGATGCTCAGCCTCTTCAGCAACGGCTTCCAGGTGCGGTTCGAGAAGTTGGACCGCAGGACGTAGCCAGCCCCCGTGGTGAAAACGGGCTCGTCGGCGGAGAAGAGGTCGACCACCGCGGCCTTCCGACGCTCGTACAGGGCTTCGAGGCATCGCCCAGTCAGGTGGATCGTCCGCGCCGTCTTGGCGTTCTTCAGGTCCTTCAAGTGGACTCGGCCGGCAACCTCGCACGCCTGCCTTCGAACCGCGAGGGTCTCGGCTTTGAAGTCGATGTCCGCCCAGTGCAGCCCCCACAGTTCGCCGCTGCGAAGACCGAACGCGAATGCGAGAACGAACGCCGCGTGCAGCCGGTGTTGCTCGGTCTCAACCAGGATGGACGTCACCTCGCTCTCGGAGAACGGGTTGATCTCCTTCCGCTTCGCCCGCGGTGCGTTGAGCAGCGAGCAGGGGTTGGACAGAATCACCCCCATCCGCACCGCGTACCCGAGCGAGGCACTGAGGGTGAGGTAGGCCGCCCGTCGAGTTGGGGCGTTCTCGATGCCCGACAGCCACTGATCGATTTCGAGAGCCGTCAACTCACCGACCTTCAGGTGTCCAAGGCCGGGAGCGACCCAGTTCTTCACGGACAGGCTGTAGTTCAGATGGGTGCTCGGCGCGCGGTCACGTTTGACGATCGCCAACCAGCCACGCAGGAAGTCGTCGAGCCCCTTGTCAGGAGCCTGCTCCTGACGCGCGAGCAGCTCGTCCAGCGCGTCGTACGCCTCTTTCCGCGTTCGACAGGTACGGACCTTCCGGCGCCGGCGGCCGCCGACCCAGCCGATGACAATCTCGGCTCGGTAGCGGCCGTCCGACGTGCGGTAGACGGTCCCCTTTCCGTTAGCTCGCTTTCGCTTGCGGGGCCGGGCCACGAAGTTCCTCAACGAAGTCGGAGTAGCGATAGAGACCCCCGATGGGGTGCTCCTCGAGTTCGGTCCACCGGAATCCCCGGTTGCTCAGTGTCTTCGGCTCGACGCCGATTGAGTGGGCGAGGACCGTCTTCGAGTACCAGTAGGTGCCTCGGTCGAACACGAACGGCTCTCTGCAGGCAAGACAATGCATCGCGAGGACCGAATGGAATTGCGTTGACATGGGCGCGTAGAGTCCTTCAAATCACGCCTGTAGGCGAAATTCTCGGTGTGGTAGCTGGGGTTGAGCCGCAACAAACAGGTGGTGATTTGCCGCGAGGGGCTGCAACCTCTCGCGGTTTTTTGTTTGCGCGGCACGGAACGGGAGCGCAGTCCTTGTTCGCGGGGGTCCCCTCGCGCGAGGGGCAAAGCGCGTGCGTCCGTGCTGCCACCGATCCACGGCGGTCTCGACCTCATGCGAAGTGAGGGAGGGTTTGCTGCCGTGGTGTTGGTAGCACCCGGCAGACGCCGTGGTTTGTACGGTTGCTGGTCGTCGGTGGTCAAGTAGCCGCTTGGCGGTCTCATCATCGTGAGTGAGCGCCCCTACCTACAGCGAGGGGCGTGCGCCCGGCCCAGCCGGACGTGGTGTGGGCAGCATCCGTGCCCTTTGTTCCTTCGATCGAGCTCGCCGCGGATGAGCTCCGGGGCGATGAGCGTGACGACGCTGGGCGAGCCAGTCCGCGGGCACACCTCGAGCGACACTTGCGTCGGTGCATCAGATGATGCCGTGACGCAAGCGACCGTCAGGTGGGGAGGGAGAGAGACGAAGGTCGACGGACGGATGAGAGAGAGCCGCCCGGAGCGTCAGCCGTGCGAGACCGCGAGAGCGTGCGATCGAAGGGCGTCCCCGTGCAGCGCGAGCATGGCGAGACCACGGCACTCGGTCGGGTCAGCTTGCCATCGGATGTTGGCGGCCGGTTGCATGGCGGGCATCTTGAATCCGCCACGATCCGAAGGCAACTGGGAACTGTACAAATTACACTGTTCGCCGAAGGTTGTTCAAAAGCCGTTCAGAGGGTCCCGAGAACCGATGTTCCAGTGCCTCGTAGGTGTCACACTGCTGATCCTCTTTCGTGGCGCGTGGAGTGATCGCGGACTCGACGAGGCCGCGTAGGTCTCAGGCGGCACGGCTCAACCGGCCGAGGAACTCGGCGGGTTGCTCCATGCCGACCATCGCCTCGCGGAGCCGCGGCCGCCAGTCGAGGTAGTTCGCCCGGACGTCGGCCGACTGCTTCACCTTCGGCGAGTGCGGCGGGTGGCAGAGGTAGCGGCCGGCCCCGTCGACGACGGCGTCCGCCCTGGTGTACGCCGTGGCTCGCCCCACCTGCCATGGCTTGCAGAAGTCCGAACGGCGATCGTCGACGTCGAACCGCTCCGAGTCGATCGCTCGTATCACGTCCTTGATCAGGGCGTTTCGGCGGCGTTCCCCGAGCGTGAAAACCGACCGCCCCGCTCTGCGTGGCGTGGTGACGGAGATGTTCCGGAGGTGCGTCACGACGCAGGTGGGCAGCGGGCACCAGTGCCTCTTGCCCGTCTTACGGGCCTTGTAGGTGATCTCGGGCTCGTCACCGTCCAGCCGGACGTCTTCGCCCCATCGAAGCCCAAAGAGATCGGCGGTCCGGGGCCCACAGCACGTTGAGAGAACCCACGCGGCTTGGAGCTGGTTTGCCACGGACGCGGGGACGTCGAGCCGGCCGATTTCGTGGTGCACGGCGCCGAGGTCCTCGAGCGAGTAGGTGGCGTGCACGAGGGCGGCCCCGTGGTCCTCACAGAGCCGGTCGAGGGTTCCTGGTACGTCGGGCGTCGGCTGGGTCTCGAGGAGGCGTGAGCGGGACTGGAGCCAGTTCAGGACGACACGAAGGTGGTTCCACGTCGAGGCGATCGTTGCCCGGGACAAGCCGCCCTGGTCGACGGTGTCGGAGACCCAGCGTTCGACGTACTCGCCCGTCACGTACCGGATCGGGAGTCCGTACCACTCGACGCCGGCGGGAAGTCGTTCGGGCCGCTGCTCGAGGTCCCAGCGTTCCCAGCGACGGACCGCCTGGCGTTCCTTCGCCAACGTGGACGCGGTCGGCTTCCCCTTCGTCTCGGACAGCCGGAGCCGGTGTGGCTCGACGAACTCGCGATAGCACTGGGCGAGGGTTCGGGAGGAGCGGACCTCCTCCCGACGGTCGGCCGGCACTTCGAACTCAGAACGACCGTCGCGGCCGCCCGCGTCTGTGAGGATCGCTGTGAGATCGGTCGAGTCCATGACGACCGACGATGCTGCAACGGCAATACCAAACAGCAACGGGCTCCGCGTCCCGTGTGGAACGGTGGTGAGGCTTCCTACCCGGCCGACACTAGTGACTCTCTTCTTGCGTCGCCACGCGGGCGGCGATAGCGTCTCAGTCGGCGACGGCCTGCGGCCGATTGGGAAACAGTGCTTGTCGACGGTCTCGACACGGAATGAGCGAGCTTGTCATGCAATTCGACTGGTATCGAGTGCTGGTTGCGGCAGTTATTGGAGGGGTCATCGGCGCAGTCGTATTGCTGATCAGGAACCTGGCAGGCAAG
The DNA here is from genome assembly GCA_028284885.1 of Planctomycetaceae bacterium. GTDB lineage: Bacteria > Planctomycetota > Planctomycetia > Planctomycetales > Planctomycetaceae > JANQQW01. The sequence continues at coordinate 5,001 of JANQQW010000169.1, read as the reverse complement.
AGAGACTGACCAAGGCGTTCGGCAACCACCAGTCAGTGCGTGCGTACCGGAGGCGGCGGGATCACGATCCGGTGTCTTCGCCGCGATCGAGTCGCGAGCACTTGATGACAGCTGCTGACCGGATCCAGCTTCTCCAAGAACATGATGACCCTGGCACGCCCAACCCGCAGAGGAGGGTGCATCCCGGGTGCGCCCCCGGCCCACTCTGCGGCGACCGCCGCTCGAGTGCAACCGCTCGATTTGCCGCCCTTAGTCCCTGCCTGCCACAAAGAACCCGAAGTCCGCAGTCTCGCCCTGAGAGTCAATAAAGAGCTGCCCATCCCTCCTCCGACTCAACGTGAGATCCCTGAGATAGACCAAGCAGTGATCGGAGAACGTATCGACGCGGACCGTATTGTCGGCACCGGCCGAACTGCTTTGATCATTACGGGCGACGGTAACACAGACTGCAGGCCGCGAAGCAAATGGCTTGTCGAAGGTAATCTTGTAGACGTCTCCTTCAAGCTCATCAATGCGATAACCACCAGAATCAGCATTCGGGACATCTGTCACCCTAACGTGGCCTATGATAAACCGCATCGCGTGACGACTCGCGGCTGCCTCGAGGCTCTTAAGAGATTCGCCGTGATCTCTTTGAGTTTGCAACAAGTCCTCGACCTTGGGGGCCTTCTTCAGCTCTCCTATCACGCCGGCAATCTTCGCATAGTCCGTGTCCTGTGCATCCTTAAGGTTGGCTGCAAGGGCATTGGTCTGGTCCTCGATTGCTTGAGCCTGTGACTCAAGCCTGTCGATTGTCACTTCGACGGTGGCCGTTCGTTGTGAGACGGAAATCAACTCTCGCAGCAGGGTCTGCCGAAGACCTTCAAAATCCGCTGTTCGCTCCTTGACGATTCTGTCGATGACAGGTGGGACCTGCGAGTCAAGCAACTTCGGCAACTGTTCCTTGGCTTCTGTGTCGACGAGTTTCGGCAGTCGATTCTCAGCTTCCTTGGACACCAAGTTGGGTAGCGTATTCTGTGCCTCCTTGGTGACCAGGTCGGGCAACTGGGCATTGGCCGCTTCTCTTGCCTTGCCGGGCAATTGGACGAACGTAATTCCAAGAGTGGCAACAAGGATCAGCCCAACAGCACCAGCGTACACGCCCTGCCTGAACCGATTCTTCTCCAGGTCTTCGATGCGGTCTCTGAGTTCCTCGAACGACTTCTTGAGTTCATCGTCAGTCATGGCGTCCAGTTCTAGTGGCATAACTAGTGCTTGCTTGGATCGAGTCCGAAGAGTGTGTGCACGCCATCCTGGGTGCCGGTTACGAAGCAGCGGCTTGCGCTGACTCCGTGGCGCAAGCGTCGTACGCATTTGCAATGAGTTCAAGAAGGGCGATTCGCGGCTCAGCCATGATCTGGCCGGCGTGCTCGCGCAAGAACCTGTCGGAAGAAGGGCGGTTCGTTCAGAAACAGGCGCGGATCTGATTCTGGACGTCTTTCTCGAGCCACGGTCGGAGTCCAGCGAGGAGTCGTCAGCCACCCACTACACATGAGTCCAAGGTCATTGGCAAGGCCTACCATCTCTTCAGGGTCTCTTGACCTAAGGGGCATCTCCTCGACTGCCCTGAGGATCGTGGATCCCGGTGTTCCAACTACTTGGTGGTCCTGCGTGACGCGCATACCGTGCCCGGTGGAACTCCGCGCTCCGTCGGCGGTCCTACGCTGTGCCATCGATGTCCGTCGAGGAGAGCTTCGCGTCGGAGAGGACAGAGAGTGCGTCGGCCAGCAGGCTTAGTGTGGGCTGAATCCTGTCCTTCAACTCAGTGCGGAAATCGCTGCACTTAGCGGAATCACACTTCTCCGAGGCTTCGTCGATCAATTCCGCGAGCGGATGCCACTTGGCGGTGAACCAGCGGATTCGCGTGTTCAGAAAGATCGTGATCAGCGTCGCCGCGTTGGCACAAGTGACGCCGTGCCTCTTCATGCCATCGCGGGAGAGCGGGAACAACTGGTACACGCTCTCCAGTGCAGTCTTGCTGTTCCCCTCATCGTCCTTCAGTCGTTGAACGGTGATCCGGGTCATCAGTTCGACGTAGACGTCCCAGGCAAGGGCACGGTCTGCTGCCGAAGGCGACCAGAACTCGGCGAGCCGTTCGTCCTCGATGACCGGTTCGTCGAGCTGGTCCAATCCCCAGATCTCGAGCCACGCACGCCAGGTCCGGGCGGGCAGGACGTCGAATGGATAGCGGCGGGTGCTCAGGTTCTGCAGAGAGGGGTACGAGTCCGCAGTCACTATGTTGTCGGGTCCGGCGCTGACTCCTGGCTCCGGAGCCCAGTTCAGCCCCTCGGCATCATGCTCCAGAACCTTGTCTTCGATCCTCGTTGGCACGCTGATCCGCCTCAGCAGTCGGCCATCCATTCCGTGAGTCAGTGTCGTCTGCTCGACGGTGTGATGTACGAGGTCACCGACATGAATGCGCCGTGAGAGTGTTCCAGCGTTCCCGAAGCTGATCCTCCCCTCGCGGGTTGTCACCACGGCTTCCGCGTTCTCGGGAACTGCATCGGGCAGGCTCGTCGATTCACCGACGGGCAGGTTGCAGGCCCTGGCCTTGGCCACCATCCAGTTCAGCGCGATGAATGATCGAGTCAGGTTGGCCTTTTCTTCGTTGTCCCGATCGTCGTACGTGCCGTTGCCGCCGATGTCGCCGTGTCCTCCCCGGAACCAGACCTCGGTGATTCTCGCGCGATTCCCGAGGCACCGTTCGATCCCGAACGTCTCCCGAGTTTCGTCGAGGGCCATAGCGTGGAAGGTACTCTCAACGAAGTCGGGAATCTCCTTGCGGAACCCGTCGTCGTCGGTCCACGGAATGCCGAATGAGGCGACCGTGTCGAATAGACCCAGGAATCGCACTGCCGGCGGCGCCTGCAGTCGAGTTCCGTCTCCTCGCTCGATCAGGTCGAAGGCCTCTTCGACATGCTGCACGAACAGACGTGCGATCGTGGCTCCTCGACTGTATCCGACCACGTCAACGACTTCGTCGCCAGACTTGAACGCTTGCTGCAGATTCGCGAACTGTTCGTGGACGCGCTTCGAAGCACCGGCACCTGTCGCCCCTCCGATGAGTCGTCCAACGATCCCCCAGCGCGTTCCGACACCGTCCAGGTAGAAGGTGTTGCCCTCGTAGAGGGCACGGAAGCGATGCACGTTCGTGTCCTTGCTTGTGTCCCGGCCCGGCGAACTCGAATCGTTCCAGGTGCCGTCAAATGCGTAGAGTGCCATGGAGCGCCCTCTATTGCTGGGTCACAGTTGTGCGTACAAGACTGAGACTCTGGCGATTGCGGTCTCGACCGTCTCTGGCGACTGTGGATTGCAGTCGAGCCTTTGGAGCGAGTTTGGAGATGAGAACGTCCATCGTGCCGAGCTCGTGCCACGCGCAGTCGGGGCTGGAGGGCCCCACGCCGACTCGCCCCCCCGGCACCGTCAGTGTCGATTTGTCCGTACCTGATTCTCACCGCAGGCGGTGCAGAGATCCACCACACACGGGAGTGCAGGTCCCGCAGACGTCTGCACGTCTTGTCGGCCATCAGCCCGATCGTCGCCGGTTGCGGTGGCTACGCCGCAGGCGGGGTCTGCAGAACATGGATCCCCATCAGCGGGACTGGGTAGGCTGTAGCAGAACATGTGCCGCCATTCGAATCGGAGTCGATCGCATGCCAGCTGCCCTAATCGCCCTCGTCGCATTCGGCGCAGACCTTCCTCGAAAGGCCGAGGTCGCGAAGGCGAACTACGCCGACGCCGTCGAAGCCGCACGACGCGAGTACGCGGAAGCGTTGGAGACGATCCTCCGCGAGGAGACGATGGCCGGAGACTTGGACGGAGCGAGGGCCGTTCAGAGAGAACTGGGTACTGCGAAGGTCTCGATCGCCGACTTCCGCAGAATGCTGATCGGGACAGAGTGGGCGTACCGCGATGGCGATCGCACCGCAGGTGTTCGATTCACAGCGAGATCGTGGATGCCGGCCGGCTCGGACAGTCGGCCTCACGGCTACACCGTCGTCGCCCCAGGGGTGGTACAGATGCGCGGTCGGATCGAGTCGGGCGCGAACCCAGTCGGCGTCGTCGTCATTCGCGGGACCGACTTCGCGTGGTTTCGGAAGCCGGGGCAAGTATGGATCGGCAAGCGGAAGTGAGAGCTCAGGTGGCAGCCAGCCAGCGGGCAGCGTCCGCACGACACCACTCGGCCCAAGCCGCGCTGACCCCGGCCTCGACGGCCGCGAGCGCCTCGTCGAGCTCATAGACGCGGCACCGGCTGCCGACCGTCTCGAGCTGGTCGTGCAGCTTCGACGTGTTGGCCCCGTTCAAGACGACGACGGGACAGCCGGCGATCCAGCACGCCAGGAGCGCGTGGTAGCGACCCGTCACGTAGAGCCGGCACCGGCGGAGATTCGGCACGAGGTGCCGCCACTCGGGCGCGGCCTCAGTCATCGTGTACCGGGCCGAACCGGGAATCCGCTCGTGGAGCCGCTCGAACGTACGGCCGACGACGTGCTCGTGCCCGCATCCGATGACGACGCAGCCGTCGAGCCGCCGCGTGTAGTGCGTCGGCTTCGCCCAGGTCGCGGCGTGGATCGAGTCGGGAACGAGCGTCGCCTCGAGGCCCACCTTGCGACACTCCCGCAAGCTGCCCGTCTCGCGAACCTCGATGACGTCGGCGAACGCGAGGTCGCGAACCTGCCCTTCAGTGAGTCCCTGAAGGACGGCGTTCGTCACCCGGACGTGTCGGCCGTCCTCTTTGGCGAGCCGCACGCAACGGGCGTAGGCGTCGCCCGCACCGTGGTGCACAGTGCCCTCCGTGTTCACGACGACGTCGACGTCGGGGACCGCGCGTAGCGTTTCGGCGAACCGCTCGACGTCGGGGGCGAGGACCGGGCCGGAACCGGCCGCGTGCAGTTGCTCGACCAGGCCCATGCGGCTCGCGGTCGCACCGGCGTGGCGAGGATCTGGGAGGACGTGCCCGAC
>JANQQW010000147.1 GCA_028284885.1 Planctomycetaceae bacterium | reverse complement strand
CGACTACCAGTCGGAGGCGACGCTCCGGGCTCGCGACTTCGTCCGGTACGTGGAGCACACGCGGGTCGCCGTGCCGGGCCGACGGCTCGTCCGCGTGATGACCATTCACCAGTCGAAGGGGCTGCAGTTCGACGCGGTCGTCCTGCCCGAGCTGTCGTTCGAGCTCTACCGGGCGAAGGACTCGTTCGTCGTCGGTCGTGAGACGCCGACGAGCCCGCCCGAACGGATCTGCCTCTACCGGAACGAGGCGATCCGCAGCGTGCTCCCGCGGGAGTGGCAGCAGGTGTTCGAGGAGAACGCGGCCCGCCGGACGCGGGAGACGATGTGCCTGCTGTACGTCGCGCTCACGCGGGCCGTGCACGAGCTGCAGATGATCGTCCCGCCGCCCGGCCAGCGGCAGTGGCAGAAGTCGCCGTCCGCCATCCTGAAGCACACCCTCGGGGACAACGCGGAGAAGGGGGCAACAGTCCTCTACGAGGCGGGCAGTCCGCACTGGGCCGGCGACTCCGGCGAGACGTCGCCTTCAGAGGAGGACGGGGAGCCTGTCCGGCTGACCGTGAAGCTGGCCGAGATGACGGACGGTCGCCGGCGAGGTCGCGAACGCGTCGCCCCCTCCCGGCAACAGGCCGCGCGGGTCGTCCACCTGCACGACGTGCTGGAGCAGGGCAACGCCGCCGCCATGGAACGGGGCACGCTGATCCACGCCTGGTTCGAGAGCATCGAGTGGCTCGACGACGGCGCACCGGACGACCGGACGTTGACGCGGATCGGCGAGTCGCTCGGGGCCTCCCGGGAACTCGTCGAGTCGAGCCTCCCCGCCTTCCGCGGGATGCTGCGGGAACCCGCCGTCGCGTGGTGCCTCACACGTGGCTCCTACGCGCCGCCGAAGGACCTTGCCCTGCCCGCGAGCGTTCGCAGCGACCTCGAAGCCCGCGACCTTCGCCTGGAGGTCCACGCCGAACGCCGCTTCTCCGTGCACGACGGACGATCTCTCGTCAGCGGCTCGATCGACCGTCTGGTCCTGCTCTTCGACGGGACCAACCTGCTCGCGGCCGACGTTCTCGATTTCAAGACGGACGCCGTCGACCGGGGGAATCGTCTTGCCGTCGAAGCCCGTGTGGAACACCATCGACCTCAGATGGAGTCCTACCGCCCCGCCGTCAGCCGCATGTACCGCCTGCCCGAAAACCGTGTGTCCACCCGCCTCGTCCTCCTCGGTGCGGGACTGGTCGAACCGGTCTGACCGTAAGAATCCCCAGACTCCGTGCGCGACGGAACTCACCACGACCCACCAGCACTGCGTTGACCGACGTCTCCAGAACTCAACGTCGCTCCACATCCCGCCCTCGAGGAACGCTCGAATCGGTCCTCTTGGCGAAAGCGGTGCGATTGGCGTTGGCCCAAGTCGCTAGCTGGCCTAAAACGCAAGTCGGAAACTCGTTTCGCTCCACGATTTTCGGCACGTAACCGAAGTCTGATGAAGTAGGGTTTCGGACCCCCGAAGCCTCACCGATCCGGGACACGAGGTCCCACGACGTTTCAGGATTGCCACCGACATGCGAATCCCGCGTCTGCAAGTTCTGCTGCCGACCCTGCTGGCCGCTTGGTTGTTGGGGTGTGTCGCCGTCCACGGCCCTGCCATCTTCGCCTACCTCGCCATGCACGCTGTCACCACCGGCGTGTTCGCGACGCTGATGTGGCGAGCCGAGTCGGCGAACACGACCGCCAGCTCGACGACCGCGAAGCTGAACGACCCGCGGCAGGCCGACGCCGATCCGGTCCGAGCCTCCGACCAGCAGGCCGCCGTCGCCTGACTCGGTCCGGTGCCCGCGAGGACGCCGGTCACCGACATTGCGCACGCCGCTTGTCCGCGAAGGACGTTGCGGACCGCTCGCGGTCTCGTCACCATCGGGCCAGATGACGACTCCGACCAGTCGGTGACGCACTCTTGCCCTCGTCGACGTTCCGTACGCAATCGCTGACCGACCGAGACCTCGCCCGACTCGTCGGAACGCCCGAGTCGCCCGGCGACGAACCGATTCACGCCGCCGAGACGCTGTTTCTCCGGCACGGCCACCGCTCTCTCGCCTTTCTCGCCGCCAGGCTTCCCGCGGCCCGCGTCGATGCAGCACAGGTCGCCGTTTGGAGCCGCGTCCTCGCCCGTGTCCGTCGTCGCGGAGTCGGCGGATCGACGAGCGGACTGGTCCACGAGACGGCGCTCGGCCACGTCAACGAAGCCGGTCGGCACGAAGCGGGCGAGGTCGAAGCCGAGCGTCGTGCGGCGTTACGGCAGTGCCTCGAGCGACTCGACGACGAGCAGCTCGAACTGATCCGGGCCCGGATGGGGGCGGAGGGGTACGACGCGATCGGCGAACGGTCCACCGTGAGTGCGTCGCGTGTCCACAAGCTTTGCCACCGCGCCACGGACGAGCTTCTCAAGTGCTTTCGCCGTTCCCACGACCGGCTGCACGTCCTCGACCTGCCGGAGAAGCCGTCGCACCTCGCCGCTTGGCTGGAGAAGCACGTCGCCGGCACGCACCTGGCCGAGGTCGTGGCCGAACTGCAGGCCGTGCATCCCGCCGATCCCGCCCCGACTTCGATGGAGCGAGCCCTCGGGGCGCTCCTCTCGGAGGTCCTGAGCAGTGGCCTTTCGATCCTCGGACGTGATCGCCTCGTCTGGTTCCTACAGCACCCGCACTGGCTGCTCGAACTCCAGGAGCGGGTTCTGCTCGCCGGCGGGCCGTACTGGAGTCGCGTCGAAGAGCCGTTGCGTGAGGAGTCTGCGTCCGCTCTCGACCGGCAGTGGCAGGCCGTCCGTCACCTGTTCCTCTCGGACACCGGTGACGAGCCGGACTCGTCGAGGCCCACGGATGCCGGCTGGCTCGCTCGGCTTGCCACTCGCGTGGACTGGCCGCGTCTGCTGCCCTACGCGGCGACGGTGGCCGTCACGGCGTTGGTGGTGGTCGTCGTGTCGTGGAGCGTCGGCGACAGCGAGCCTCCCGCGACCGAGTCGTCTCCGCCGAACCGGACTCCTCCGGCGGTCGCTCCGAACGCGGACTGGGGGTGGCGTCGCGAGGACCTCCTCCAAGCGCCGACGGACCGGGACTACCTGCTGGCGTTGGCCGCCGGTGCCGACGAGTGGTTCCGGGACGAACCGACGACGCGATTCGGGCTCGCCCGTCGGCTCGGCGAGTTTCGCGCCGGCTGCTCGCGAATCCTCCTCGACGATCACGACCTGCTCGGCAAAGAGGACCGCGACTGGCTGAAAGACCGCTTTCGCGAGTCCGCAGACGAGTTCGACCAGCGACTCGTCGCGCTCGAGTCCGGCGTGGCTCTGGAGGAGGTGCGTGCGAGCGTCGACTCGACCGTCACGAACCTCGTGGAGGCGCTGGAGTCGCGTGCGAATCACGATTGACCACGTCGATCGTCCGCAGAACGGGACGATCTTCATGCGAAACTCCCAGACGTTCGCTGAGGGCGAGGGTATCATCGCGATCGACGAGTCCACCGGATCCGAGCCGTGAGTGTCGAGTCCGTCGAACAGGCACACCGCGTCGAACTGTTCCCGACCTATGCGTTCCGCGAGGGGGACGACTGGGTCGTGCGCGTGTCCGGCTGGGTGTTCGAGGACGCGGCCGCGTGGCGGTGGCGGCGGCGGTTCGTCCGACTGCTGGAGCGCGGACTCCGTCTTCGCCCGACGGACGAGCGTTCGGCGATCCTTCGCGACCGCGTGACGCCGTTCCTCGTCAGCGGCCTCCGCGACCGCGCGCTGACGATCCGCGTCGGCGGACGTACTCACACGCTGCCGGCCTCGAACGAGACGGGGCACGTCGTCGGGACCGTTCGCGCCGCCGACGACGAGCCGGCACTCGGTGAACAGGGCGGGTGGACCGAGGTCGTCGCCGAGACGGCCGACGGCGTGACGGCCCGCTGCCGCTGCCGACTGCTCGCTCCGACGGGCCTCTCGGTCGTCTCGGACGTCGACGACACGATCAAGCACTCCAACATCTCCGTCCGACGGGAGATGCTGGCGAACACGTTCCTCCGGCGGTTCCACGCCGTGCCGGGGATGCCCGCGCTGTTCCGCGACTGGTCCGCGGCCGGTGCGGCCTTCCACTACGTCTCCAACAGCCCTTGGCAGATGACCGGCTCGCTCGCGCGGTTCCTCGACGACTCGGGGTTCCCTCCCGGGTCGATGCACTTGCGACCGTTCCGTGTCCGCCGGGGCGGCTTGAAGCGGTTCATCTCCGGAGGGGAGCAGCGAAAACGGGCGACGCTGGCCGCGGTTCTCGACGACTTCCCGCGCCGCCGTTTCGTGCTGGTCGGCGACACGAGCGAACGTGATCCGGAGATCTACGGCGACCTCGCGCGGTCCCGTCCGCAGCAGGTCGAACGACTCTTCCTGAGGAACGTGACGGGCGAGGACCCGGACGGCCCCCGCCTCCGTGAGGCGTTCGGCGGGCTGGCCAAGGACCGCTACGCCGTCTTCCGCGACCCGGGATCGATCGTCCACGGCTTGCCAGACGTGTGAGTCCCGACGATCCGCCGTCTGGACCTGTCGACGCGGGCCGCCCTATCATCGGGGCATGGTCGGACTCGAATCGAAGACGGCGTCGTGGCGAGGTGTGTTCACACTCCTCGTCTTCCTCTTCCCGTGGCTCGACTCGCCCGCGAACGACGGCGAACCGCCCCCCGCGCCGCAGCCGGCGTTCGCCGACCCGGCACCGCTCAACCAAGCGCGGACCGTCTGGCGGACGCTCGACCAGATCGAGGAACTCGCCGACAGCGGCCGCGTCGTCGAGGCAATGCGCGCCTGGCAGATGCGGCTGGACGGCATCTCCGGCGACGGCCCGTTCGCCGGGCGGGCCAGCCTCCGTTCCCTGCGGCTCGAACCGGACTGGCTCGAGCGAACGCATTCGGAGCAGGGGACGTATGCACGGTACTCGGCGCTGCGTTCGCTGCTGGAGGCGGCCATCCTGTCACGATCGGACGAGGACCGGGCCACCTACGACCGGGAGACGCGGCCCGTCGCGGCCCGCCTGTGGTCGCAGTACCAAGCCAGCGGCGACCCCGCGCTACTGGAGTCGCTCGTCGAGCGGTTCTTCTGCGGGTCGTTCGGCCCGAAGGGCGCCATCCAACTCGCGACCGTGCACCTCGGGCGAGGGGATCCCGGGCAGGCCGTCGAGATGCTCGAACGGGCCCAGCGACACCCCGACCTGAAGCCGTCGAACCGACGAGCCCTGTCGGCTCGTCTCCGCATCGCCCGTGAGCGCGTCGCGAAGCTGGAGCGTTCCGACGGCGCGCCTTTCGACGTCGAGGTGGCGACCGCGAACCCGTCGTGGACCGACTTCCGCGGTCGGACGGACGGACGTCGCCCGGCTCCCGCACTGCCGGCGGCGCTCCTCGGCGAGAAGATCACCGACCGCTGGTCCGTCCCGGTCGACGCGAGGCCGATCGACGTCGCCCCGGCGGGCCTCCCCGTGGGGCTCCCCCAGGAATCGCAGCCCCGCGGCCAGGGTCACTCGCAGCGCATCGTCCGTACCTGGCGACGACACGCTCGCCCACCCGTCACGCCTGTCGTCGTCACGCAGGGTCTCGTCCTGCTGCCGGGCGAGGAACGCCTCGTTGCGGTCGAGGCGGCGAGCGGTCGGGTCGCCTGGATGGGACGACGCCACGTCCGTCAGGTCGATCCCTCCATCCGCCAGTTCGCCGGTCGCCGCACGCGGTTCGGCATCGTCTCCAAGACCCCGCCCGACGACGAGATGCTGCGGTTCTTCGACCGCGTTCCCGGATCGACGGCCGTCGACGGAGACCGGGTCTACGTCGTCGAGGGGCCGGCGGTCGGTTCCGGGGGTTCGTCGCAGCCGCCGAGACCCACGACCACGAACAGCACTCGCCGGATCCGTTCAAACCGTCTCGTCTGCTACGAGCTGCAGACTGGCAAGCAACTGTGGTCGAGGGCGGCCGGGCAACCGGACGCACGGTTCGACGACGTCGGCTTCCTCGGCGGGCCGATGCCGACACGGGACCACGTGCTGGCCCCCGTCTCCGAGGGAGGCGAGGTCTGGTTGCAGGCGATGTCGGCGGCGGACGGAAGCACGCTTTGGCGGACCTTGTTGTGCGACGAACCGCACGGCGGGTGTTCCGGCTGGTCGCCGGTCCGCGTCGTGACGGCCGGGTCGCGGGTCTACGTCCTGCCTGGCACGGGGGCCGTGTTCTGCCTCGCCGCCCGCAGCGGCACACTCGAGTGGGCCGTCCGGTACGACCGGTCCTCCATCCTGTCCCTCTCCGCCAAGGAACGCGCCGCATCACGCTACCCGCTGCTCGACTTCGTCGGCTGGGAGGAGGACGGCCTGGTCGCGGTCGGTCGCCACCTCGTTCTGCTCCCGTCGGACCTCGACCGGATCGTCTGTCTGGACCGACACGAGGGGACCTTGCTGTGGGACACCGCCATGCGGCCGACCGGAGCCGCCGCGGCCAACGAACTGCTCGGCACGCTCGGCGACCGGCTCGTCGTCGGCGGTCCGGAGGTCGTCCGATGCCACGAGATCTCGACGGGCCGGATCCTGTGGGAAGCGGAGATCGACGGTGTCACCGGTCGCGGGGTCGTCACGGCGGACGCGGTCTACGTCCCCGCCGACGGACGCCTGGTCGCCCTCGACGTCCGGACCGGCGTGAAGACGTCCGAGTCGTCGTACGTCACGCCGAGTCGCGCCCCGCTCGGCAACCTCGCCGTCACGCGGTCGGGCCTCGTCTCGGTCGGGGCGACGCACGTCTCCGCAATCAGCCCGCTGGCCGCCGAACTCGAACTGCTCGCCGAACGCGTCCGGCAGGGGGACGTCGCCGCCATGCTGGCCCGAGCGCGTCTCTTCGACCGACTCGACCGTGACGACGAGGCGTACGCCGATGTCAGCGCCGCGGCTCGCGCCGTCTCGCGTGCGAGGTCGATCGCCCTCGCTCGGCGTGTCCTGGCGGTCGCCGGCGACTTCGACCTCGCGTCCACACACCCCCGTGAGACCTTGGAGCTGGCCGTCGGCGAGGAGACCCTCGGGAGCTTCGCCGCCGGCGACGACCCGGCGTTTCGAGACCGGTGGAACGAGTTGGTCTACGACTGTGTCGCGACGATCGGTCGGGAGTCGCTGGGCGACGCGACGGAGTCGGTCCTCCGCGTGTTCTCCCTCTCCTCCGACGACCACCTCCTGCGGGCGGCCGAGACGGTGATCGCGACGACCGCCGGCCCGGGCGACCTCGACGTGCTCCGCAGGACGATCGCAGAGAACAACACGCCGCGAACGCGTCGGGCGGCCGTTCGTGGACTCGAGTCCCCCTCCGTCCGGGACGTCGAGGAGGAACTCGTCGAACTCCTCGACGACGCGAACGCCTCCGTCCGGCTGGCCGCGGCGGTCGCACTCGTCAACCGCGGAGACCGTCGCGGGCTCGCCGGGCTCGTCGACCGTCTCGAGTCGCGAGAGGTCGCCGAGCAGCGGTCGGCGGTCGCACTCCTTCGTGCCGCCGTCGAGGTCCGGTTCGGCTTCGACGCGTCGAACGACGACGCCTCCCGAGCCGCGGCCGTCGCCAAGTGGCGAACGTGGCTTCGCGACGCCTCCGCGGAGCCCTTCGAGGTCGAGAAGCCGATCGGGCGAACGCGTCTTCTGCGCGGACGGACTCTCGTGGCGAACGCCCAGACCGGCCAGGTCGTCGAGTACGACCGGTCCGGACGCGAACGCTGGCGCGCCCAGCTCCGTTCGGCGCGGGACGTCCAGGGAACCGAGGACGGGCGCCGGATCGGCATCTCCTACACGGACCGGTCGTTCGTCGTCTACCCGCCGGGCGACCGCGAGCCCGGCACCGTCGATGATGCTCCGACGCCAATGCGGTCGAAGACGAATCTCGACGGCCGCCCCTACTCGGTCCGCGAACTCCCCGACGGCAACCTGCTCGTCGCGCTCTGGGACAAGGGGGCCGTCCACGAGTACGACGGCGAGGGAAAAGTCGTCTGGAAGGCCAGCCTGCAGGGCAGCGTGGCCGACGCCCGACGGCTGGAGAACGGTCGCACGCTCGTCACCTGGTACAGCCAGAACGCCGTCGTGGAGCTCGACCGCGAGGGCAAGATCGTCGAGGGGACACGCTTGAACGACATGCAGGGACCGCGGTCCGCCGAGCGGCTCGCCAACGGCAACACGCTCGTCGCACAGTACCGCAAGGCCCGCGTCGTCGAGGTCGATCCCCGCGGTCGCGTGGTCTGGTCCAAGGAGGGTGTCTCCGGACCCCAGCACGCCCAGCGGCTCCCCAACGGGAACACCCTCATCGTGCACCGCACGGCCGTCGTCGAGGTCCGACGCGACGGGTCCGTCGCCTGGGAGCTGCCCGAGGCCGGTGTCGCCCGAGCCCACCGGTACTGATCCGTTCGCCCGCGAACCGCGACGGGCTCACACCCAGTTCTGTTCCTCCTCCTCGGGCTCCTCGTCGGAGTCGAGCACGGCGAGATCCTCCTTCGGGAACCACCCGGCCGCGAGGAAACGGACCGGCACGAGCAACGCGATGAACACGGGGAACAGGATTTGGACGATCTCGCTGGGGTACAGGTTCACCACGCAGAGCACGACCAGACAGACGAACTGCAGCAGCGTGTAGAGGTGAATCGTCCGGATGCTCACACGCCGCATGTAGTGGGTCGCGGGGTACATCGCCGAGTCCATCAGCCACAGGCTCAGCCTCTCGACGAACTGGTTCCCGCCGAGCGACACGAAGCCCATGTAGAGGAACAGCCCGTACAGCGTGGACTTCGGCACGAGGCCGAGGATCGGGGCGAGGAACAGGCTGCCGCCGATCAGCAGGTGGATCACGAACGCCGTCACCCGGTTCTCGTCCACGTGCAGCACGCGGTCCCGTTTGTCGCCCGAGGGGGAGGTCACCTCCTCCACGGTCGCCAGCGCCCGGAGGTGGGCGAGGGACCGCACCGTCGCCGCGCACAGCCACGGCAGGCCGAACAGCGAACAGCCGGCGATCATGCCGCCGACGACGGCGAGGTCGAGGTGGTAGCCCGCTCCCTTCCGGAGCTTGTTCTCTGGGCTGTTCACGAGTCGAGCCGTGATGTTCTGCGTGAGGTAGACGAGCAGCGTCGCCAGCAGTGCCGGGCCCGCTGCGGCGAAACGGATCCAGACCGGCGCCGCGTTCAGGTCCACCTGCCACGGCCGGCCGCTGCTCGTCGTCAGACCGGAACTCATCGTCAGCGTCGGCAGCACGACCTCGCCCGACAGCCACCACGCGACGACGGCCATCACCGCGAGCGCGATCGACGGACCGAAGTCCGCGAGGAACTCCCGCATCCAGGGCAGCAGGTACGCGCTCTTCCGGAACTGCGACAGCTGTGTCGCCACGTAGAACGTCCCGAGGGCCACGAGCAGCGACAGGAACGCCACGTCGTGCGGCGCGTCCGGGTCGCTGAAGCTGCCGTGGAAGATCCCCACGAGGGCCTTCACCGCCTCGTAGATGAAGATCAGCGACATCAGCGCCGAGAAGATTTCGTCCGTGAACCGCGTGAAGTACCGCATCAACCCGCTCGCGTTCGTCACCGCGAGGAGGACCGTGAACAACCCGGTCCACAGGCCGACCCACCCGTAGATCGCGAGGAACTGGTCGCCCATCTGGAGGTCGTCGGTCAACCGGAACAGGATGATCGTGAAGATCAGCAGCGGTCCCACGCCGCCCAGCAGGATCAACGGTTGTCCGGCGAGCAGCACGTAGAGGACGCCGCAGACCGACGTGGCGACGAGCATCTCGACGGTGCCGATCGCCTGCCCGGTCGCCTCCCCCATGATGCCGCCGAAGGCGATCGCCGGGGCGAGGCAGGCGAAGAACATGAACAGCGTCGCCGCGGCCGACTTGCTCTTCAGCCCGTCGCGAACGTCGTCGACGTAGTGCGGAAGCCGGCGACGGACGTCGGCGAGCAGCCCGGCCCCGATGCCCCCCTCCACCTTCAGGTCGTCCGCACCCGTGACGCGGGGGGTGGCGTCGGCCGGCGGACGGAGCCGGGCGACGTGACGGTCGATCGCCTCGAGCAGGTCGTCCTTCGACTTGGCGACCGAGGCCTCGTAGTGAAACTCGCTGTCCGCCATCAGCCGGGCGACCGAGGCCAACGTGTCGAGGTGGTCCGACGCGATCCGCGTCGGGCCCAACAGCACGAACACGAACTGCGTACCCGCGCCGTCCGGGGCGCCCATGTTGACCGGACGGTGCAGCCGGACGAACACCATCATCGGCGCGTCGATGGCGTCGTCGTAGAAGTGCGGCAGCGCGCAGCCGTTGCCGATGACCGTCGGGTGCTGCCGCTCGTGCTCGCGGAGCCCCTCGAGCACGACTCCCAGCTGCTCGTGGGACAGCCGCCCCGTCTGGACGAGGAACTCGGCCGTGGAGCCGAAAATCTCGTCCATGCTGCGAGCCTCGAGACGGAGCAGGCAGTTGCCCTCTCGAATGGCGTCTCGCAGGTTCTGCACGGCGTACTCCCGAAGTTCCCCGCCGACGGCCTCAGGTCTCAGCGTAAACCGATGCCGGAAGGGAAGATCTGTCGGCGAGCGGCAGGCTAGCGGGCCTCGTGGGAAATGTCCAACAGCTCGCCGGCACCTCCCGGTGAACGTCGAGCCGCCCACCATCGCACCCAGGCTCGCGAGGCGATCTCCGGTGCGTGTTGCAGACTCGCCTCGCGGGGCTGCTCCAGCTCCGGCACGATCGAGCGGAGCGCGTCGAGTGCCTCGCGTCGCACGCGGGCCACGCGGTCGTCGTGGGCCACGGCGATCAACGTTCCGGTGAAGCCGCGATGCCCGGAACGCGACATCGCCCGAATCGCCTCGACGCGCAACGCCGGTTCCGGCCCCCGGGCCAGCCGGTCCACCTCGCGAAGCCCTTCGGCCTCGCCGAGGAGCGCGAGGGCCACCGCCGCCTCCGTCCGGATGCCGACGTCCTCGTCACGCAGCAGAGACCGCAGGCCCGTGGTCCCGAACAGGCCGTCCTCGCGAACGCCGTCGACCACCACGGGGTTGCGGCAGGCGACGGCCGCCCGAATGGCCGCAATCCGCACGGAACGGTGCTCGTCCTCGAACAACGGCGTCAGCCACGCTGCGTACGCGGGCCGCGGATGTCGTTCGACGTACTCGCAGGCAAGCCGTTGGACGTCGGGCCAACGAAACCCCAGACCGAACTGCACGAGCCGTGCGGCCTCCTCGCCCCCGTCCGGGCCGACTGACTCGAGCACGGCCCGCCAGACGTCCCGGTCCGCGACGCCTCGGACGACGATCGCCCGCAGGCGCGCCACGGCGAACGGGGACAACGGCGTCCGCTGAGCCGTCGCAGCCAGCCGGCGTGCCGCCGCGACGCGGGCACGACGATCGACGCCTTCGAGGTCTTGGAGCGCTGCGTAGACCGGGGAAGCCGAAGGGAAGACCTCCCGCACGACGAGCTCGCGAACCTCGCCTGGCTCGTCGACGAGGCGACGCTCCAGCACGGACACGGCCGCTGGCTCGATCTCCCGCAGTCGTGCCAGTGCCGCAGGCCGCTGTTCCGGGTCACGAAGCCGCGACAGGTCGGCGAGGAGCTCCTGCTCCCTCCACGACTCGATCGGGTTCGCCCCGGCGGTCGTGTCGGGCGGCGGAGTCGTCGGCAGTCCGAACCGGGCCACGATCTTGGACAGTTCGACGCGGCGTTCCGGGAGCGCGTCCTGCTCGTTGAACGAGTAGTCGACCCCCAGCCGACGGCGGAGCGCCCGGTCGGCGGCCAGTCGCGTCGGGGTCCCGCCGGACTCCATCGCCCGGAGGAGCACCGGGACGGCCAACTCGTCCGGCCAGCTCGCCACCGACGACACCGCGGCCGACTCGACCTGCAGGCTGCGGTCAGCGGAGAGGTCCAGCAGATGCCTCGCCGCGAGTGGTGTCGGCCAGTCCGCCAGTGACTGGGCCGCCACCTCGCGAACGCGGCCGGAGTCGTCGTCCACGAACGGTTCGACCGCCCGCACGCCCAACCGCCCCAGAGCGTGGACGGCGTCAGTCCGAACACGAACCTCCCCTTCGGCGGCGAGAGTCTCCAGCCGATCGCGGATGCGCAGGACGAGTTCGTCGTCCGCGTCACCGACGGCGAGTTGGCCCAAGGCGAGTATCGCGGAGTGTCGAACCTGCCGAGAGCGGTCCTGCAGTTGCTTCAAGAGGACTTCCCAGGCGTCGTCCGTGCCGGCGGTGGCGACCCAGGTCCCGTAGGTCGCACGGACGACGGGATCGGGATCGGCCTCGGACTCCTCGAGGTGCCTCGGCCACCGGACGTTCGCGTCCGGCCGCCGCACGGCCGCCGCGTTCCAGGCGGCGTGGACGACGCACGCCTCCACCGCGGCCCGCCGGAGTGCCACGGACGCGTGCTCGCGCGCCTCCTCGCCGACGGCGGCCGTGAGGTGCGGGACCTGAGACGGCGGGATCCAACGAGTCACGCCCCGAGTCAGCTCCGCTCGCAGGGAAGGCGGCAGCGTTCTCTCCTCGAGGAGTCGCCCCACCGGCGCCAACGCGTCGACGGGGTCTTCGGCCGACGATCCGAGGCACCAGACCCATGCCTCGGCGGCTGCGAGCCGTAGCGACGGGGGCAGCGGGGACGAGTCCGTGACCTCCGGCTGCTTGTCGAACGGTACACCCCAGCCCGACTCCGAGGCCCGTCCGGTCGTCGGGTCGAGTCGCGGCGGATCGACGACCAACCGGCGGAGGACCGCGAGGACTCGGCGACTCGCGAACCGCGGCCCGCGACGCCCCAGAACGACGGCGCCGTTCCAACCGGCCAGTCCGTCTTCCGACAAGTACCTCGACAGTTCCTCTGGCGAACGGGTTGCGAACGTTCGTGCGACCCGCGGAGACGTGGGCGAGGACGACTCCACCGAAAGTGGGGGCCACTCCGCCGTTTGCGCACCACCGGAGGTTGCGGCCCCCCTCGTGAGCGACGTCCGCCACCGCGAGACCAAGCGGTCGCGATCGACGACGTCGAGCGGAGGGGCCGCGTCGGGAACCCAAGTCAGGCCGGCCAACTGGTCGTGCAGTTCGTCCGGCTGGGGGGACCACAGACGTTCGGCGAGCCCGTCGAACGAGAGCGGGACACGGCAGCCGAGCGGGCCCAGGCAGAGCAGGGCGACGAGCAACACGACGTACGGCGACCGAACCGGGCGACCGACGTCGCGCGGGTGCGAAACGATCCCCGGCTGTGGGGAAGCGTGCACGGAAACGGGTACTGGGAGTGGGAGAGGAGGCGAGGGGAGCGGGACGGTACCTCAGAAGCCGTCCGGCGGAAAGACCGATCGCCTCTGCCCTCTCAGCCAGCCGGTTCGCCCGCCGGCCCCTTCTCGGCGACGCGCTGCACCTCGAGCGGCTCGCAGGCGGGAGTCGGTCGCCAGTCCTTGGGGGGGTTGGTCTTCAACCACGCGTCCAGTCCGCCGATCTGCTGCGCGGGGAACGGGGCCTGCCAGTTCTTTCCGAGGGCGTGAGAAACGAACGGCAATACCTCTTGGAAGGCCTTCGGGACGTACTCGCCGTGCTTGAGGTTGCCCTTGGCCCGCACAAGCAGCCCGGACTCGGCGTTGGCGGCCTCCTTGTCTTCCGGGACGAAGGCGAGGTAGACGTTCAGGAAGCAGACGCGCCACTTCGCGGACTTGGGCTGCTTGGCCTGAGCAGCGGCCATCTCCTTGACGAGCCGTACCGTCTGGTGGGCGAAGAGCGTGAGGTTGTAGGACTCGTCCGGAACGATGCGTGCGAGCTGCTTCGCGGACTCGGAGCGGACGAGCGGGTCGCGGCCAGCGTCGTTGAGGACCTTCGCGAGGCCGTCCGCGACGACCGGCTTGCCCCCTGCGAACTTGACGATGCCGACGTAACCGGCCGCCTCGGCGATCCGCATGTCGAGCCACGGATCGTTCTTGCCGGGCAGCAGCTGTCCCATCAACGTCCGGGCGATCTGGTCACGCTGCTGGTTCCGGACCTCGGCTTCGGAGAGGACACGCCTCAGTCCCTTGGCCGCCCAGATGCGGACGACGACGTGCTGGTTCTGGTCCTCGAGGATCTTCGTGAACGTCGTGTAGGTCGGGGCGTAGAACTCCTTCTCCCGTTCGCGTCGGTTCGCGTTGGGAACCTCCACGTAGGCGTTGTTCAGCAGGATCACGGCCGACATCCGGACTTCGAGCTGGTTGTCGAGGAGCAGCTCGCAGTTCTCGATGACGTTGTCCATCACGAACTGGCGGAACGGCCGACGGGCGTTCGGAGCGGACAGACTCGCGGCCCGGTCCATCCACCGCTCGATCTCCTTCCGCACGTCCGTGAGAACCGGGCGATTGGCCTGCAACGAGAGCCTCAGCACGAGAACCTTCAGGCCGTTCTGCACAAGGACGCGATTCTGGCCGACCATGTCGCCGGCGTTCATCGCCCGCTGGAACGCCGCGCGGTTCTTCTTGTACCAGGTGAGACCGTCGACGCTGCCGTTCGGAATGACCTTAGCGCTCGGCCCGGAGCCGTCGAACTTCGGAACGAGCTCTTTGACGATCAGCAGCATCGGGTCGGGATTGCGAGGCGGCTTGTACTCCGAAGGGAGCACGACGGTGTCGTCAGCCTTGGCGGGGGCCTCGGGCGGCACTTCCGTCGGTTCCGGAACCGGAGCCTCCTGACCGACGGCGACGACCGCCGCACAACAGAGTCCCAGCGACAGCAGAACTCGGCACGCGGCCCACGTGCGGAACGATTCGAGACTCGGGCCGGTCCGTTTCACCAGTCGCTCCTCGCTGTCAGTCGGGGTTCGTCAGGGAGTTCGAGGGGGGGGCCACGTCGGATGCCGGGCAGCGCTCGCAGACGCCAACCCAGAATACCCTTGATTTCCAGCAGTTGCCACGGGATCTCGGGACCAATTCCCCACGATCGTCGGCCGGACAGTGTCGTTGGAGGAGGTGGTCGAGATGGAAATCGAATCGGCAACCAGCTCCGAGCACAGAACACGCTCGAATGACCATTCGAGCGTAGCCGTCGTGCTTCGGAAGTGTCAACCCGCCCCTTCCCGTCGTGCTCGGCACTCTGCCGTGGAACTGGCCCGCACCAGCAGAACAATCCGGGCATTCGACCGTTCGGCGAGTCAGTCCGCGACGGCAACCCGGTTTCCCCCGGCTCGCTTGCCTGCGCGCAGGTTGGCGTCGGCCGCGGCCACCAAGTCGGCGGCGCGCTGCATCGACGGCGTCCGTTCGCCCACACCGACCGTGATCGTCGGCTCCGAACCGCCTGCGCCGGAGCCCTGCAGCGCTTCCGTGACCGCTTCGACGAGACGCTCGCAGCAGACCTGTGCCGCCGCCAACTCGGTCTCGGGAAGCAACAGAAGGAACTCGTCGCCGCCGTACCGCCCCGCAAAATCCGAGGACCGCACGCCCGCCGCCGCGACCGCGCCGATTCGCGCGAGCAATCGGTCCCCTTCGAGGTGCCCCCGCTCGTCGTTGACGCTCTTGAAACGATCGACGTCGACGACCGCGCAGCTCAGCGGCCGGCCGTAACGGACCGCCCGTTCCCACTCGCGACGAAGCGCCTCGTCGCAGGCCCGTCGGTTCGGCAACCCTGTCAGCGAGTCCTGCCGAGCCAGTTCCCGAAGTTGTCGCTCCCGAAGCACCACGCGACGGACCGTTCGAAGCCGGAGACGCAGCAAGTCGACGTCGACCGGAACCTCGACGACGTCGTCGATCTGGTCGTCCGACTCGTCGAATTCCTCGTGCCGATTCCGCAGCAGGATGACGAACGGCAACCGCGAGAGTCGCGCCCCCGACTTGCTCGACTGCACACGATCGACGTCGGCGCGACGACACAAGACGACTTCGGGGGCATCGTCCGTGAACTCGTCCGCGACGCCCTCGATCTCGGAGGCCGTCACGACCGACAGCGGAAGTCCCACGAGTGCAGTGTGGATCGCGTCTCGCACGCTGGAGTCGTCGTGGACCGCGAGCACGCGGACGGCCGGGCCGGCCGTGTCACTCGTCGTCACCGGCGGCCTCGATCGCCTTCTTCTCGGCGGCCGTGAGCGGCCGCACCGTGATCTTCCGGAAGGCGGCCGACGTCTGCCAACTGGCCAGCCCGAACGGCTTCGACTGCTCGACCTCGGAACGAATCGAGATCTTCTTGCCCACGATGTCCTCGTCGATGATCTGCTTGTCGTCGATCCACGCCTGAATCCGCTTCTCGTGCACTCGGAGGCGAATGTGGTACCACTTCCCGGACTCGAATCCGCGGTAGAACGTTGTCCCGTTCTCGCTGGCGTCCAGTCCGTCGATGCTGGAGAGCCCGCAGACGCCACCGCCCCACCCGCCGACGATGAGCGAGCAGGGGTCCTTCTTCACCGGGAAGGTCAGTCCGCAGAAGAAGTCCGAGCCGTCCACCCGCATGGCGTCGAGATCGACCTGGTAGTCGACGGTCGGCAACTCGCGTTTCGTGCTGATGCCGGTGAGATCGACGCCGGCCTCGAGCAGGATTCGTCCCTTGTCGACCTTCACCTCGCCGTCGCCGCCGAATTTCGAGACCTTCCAGCCCTTCAGCGTCTTGCCGTCGAACAGTTCGATCGTCTTCGACTCCGCCGCCGGCTTGCCCGCGGGGTTCTCCTCGGCGGCTGCCGAGTGAATCGTGGCCAACGCGCCGAGCAGGCCCAGTACGACTCCGACTCTCGACATCTCCCCACCTCCGGTTGGACAACGGACGTTCTCCCGCGAGTGTCGCCCAGCAGCCGAGACGGTGTCCAGCCCGAGGACTCGGTCCGGTCGAGACGGTTGTCCCGAACGGAACGGAGGCGACGGTCCGGCGGGGCACGAACGGGTGAGCGGCCCGGGTGGCGGGCGAACACGGGCACGACCACGAGGTAGCGTTCGGAAGCGGCCGTCCTCCAACGACGTGGCGAATCCGATGCTCGACGACCTGGTGAAAGAAGCGTTCGCCGGCGGCTACGTGTCCGCCTTGGCGCTCGTCTGCCTGACGCAGTACGTCTACCACCTCTACACCGTGAGCGCGGCTCGCCGGACGAACGACGACGTCCGTGAGGAGCTCGAGGAACTCGAGGAGGAGATGCAGACGACCCGCGAGGAGGCACTCGTCTCGCGGCTGGAGAACGAGTTCCTGAACGAGTTCGTCGCCCAGACGAAGTTGCAGCACGCCGCGCAGGTCCTGCTCGAGCACCTCGCGCCGAACCCCTCCACGGACTTCGCGGCCCTGTTCTTGTTCGAAGGGGGCCGACTGCGGGTGCACGAGGCCCGAGGCCTCTCGCCACGCGAACGCCGCCGTGTGAAGTTCGACGTGGAGACCGTCCGCGACGTCGTCGCGAGAGGACAGGTCATCCTCGGCGAGAAGACGCTCGAGGAGCGGGGCATCCTCGCGCAACTCGACGAGGAGACGCAGAAGACGCCGAAGCTGTACCTGCTCCGACTCGGCGAGGCCACGGGACCGATCGGCGTCGTCGCCTCGACGTCGCTGTACCCCAGCGACATCCCCGAGCAGCAGCAGCTGCAGCTCGCCCGCCGCCTGATGAGCACCGTCGCCACGAACATTCGCTGGGCACGCACGCTCGAGACGAACGAGGCCGAGCTGCGGTCGACGAACGAGATTCTCGAGCTGCGAGCGATCACCGACCGCCGCTTCCCGTCGCCGCTGGCGATGGTCGAGGCGTTCGTCGACAGACTGCGGAAGATGATCGGCGTCGACCGCGCGGCGTTGTACCTCGCCGCCGGCGAGGCGACCGTCTCCAAGGAGGCGATCGTCCGCTGCGGCGAGA
The DNA here is from genome assembly GCA_028284885.1 of Planctomycetaceae bacterium. Lineage (GTDB taxonomy): Bacteria > Planctomycetota > Planctomycetia > Planctomycetales > Planctomycetaceae > JANQQW01. Next base: position 416 of record JANQQW010000147.1, on the reverse strand, counting down.
GCCTGGCGAGCGGCCCGGAAGGGCGTTGGCGGGAGCACGAGGAGTGCTGCGCCGTCCACGGCCTCGAGAACGCCGCCGACATCGTCCTTCTGCAGCCCGAGGACCTCGCGCGACTTGGAGTCGGGACGATCGTCGAGGGCGCGGTCGTCTCGCCCGTGCGACGCGAGTTCAACACGATGGGCGTGGTCGTCTTCTCGCATCGTCAGGAGTTCGACTTCTCGGACTCGCGGGCGAAGCTGGTCGAGTGGGCCTGTGGCCACCTCGGCGACTCGCTCGACCGCGTGCTCCACCATGCCGACACCGAACGGAAGGCTCGGCAGGACGCGTTGACCGGCCTCGCGAACCGGCGGGAGTTCGACGAACGAATCGCGCGTGAGGTCGATCTCGCCACGTCGCTCGGCAAGACGCTGTCGCTG
>JANQQW010000143.1 GCA_028284885.1 Planctomycetaceae bacterium | reverse complement strand
CTCGAACGACTCTGCGAACGGCAGCGGGCCGCGCTCGCCGAGCTGACCGGTCGCTACGAGTCCGACCTCGCGGCACTGCGGTCGGAGATCGCCGACGTCGCCTCGCGGGAACCGGTCGTGCCCCCGGCCGAACCGGCGATGCTGTTCGTTCCGTTCCCGCAGCCGGTCGTGCTTCACGCCGAACGGACGGAGCCGAGGCCCGAACCGGCCGAACCGCTGAGCGTGACGGTCGAGATCGAGGCGGTCGAGGTTCCGCCGCGGCAACCGCCGCCGGCCCCGCCCGCCCGGCCGTTCTGCGACCCGTGCGAGCCGATCGGCCCGCACCTCGTCTGGCCGGGCCTGCCGTAGGCTGGATCAGGGCTTCGGCGTGACGTCCTCGACCCACGTCTCGTGGAGTTCGGTCAGCCGAGCGACGATGTCCGGTTGCCCGGCGGCGTGGTCCTTCGCCTCGGGACGTTCGTCGGACAGGTTGCGAAGCGTGACACTGCTCTCGCCGGTCCGCGGGTTCGTGTTGCCGATCAGCTTCCAGTCGCCGTCGCGGACGGCCCAGCCGTTGCCCCAGGCGAAGTGCAGCACGTCGCCGTAACCGGACTCGGCCTCGGCGGACGCGATGACGGGCCCGAGGTCGTGGCCGTCGAGCTTCGGGGACTTCGGCGGCAGCGGAACCTCGCAGAGGGAGAGGATGGTGGGGAACCAGTCCATGATGGTGACGACCTGGTCGCGGACCTCCCCTTTCGGCAGCCGTCGCGGGTAGCTGACGATCGCCGGCACGCGGATGCCCCCTTCGAGGAACGTTCCCTTGTTGCCGATCCACTTGCCGGTGAAGCCGCCGCCGCTGGCCCCGTAGAAGTGGCCCTTCGGGAGGCCGCTCGTGTGACCGTCGACGCGGATGCGGAGGCCGGTCTCCTCGGAGTGCCCGTTGTCGCTCTGGAAGACGACGATCGTGTCGTCGCGGAGCCCGCGCTTCTCGAGCCGCTGGAGCACGAGACCGACGTAGTGGTCCGTGGTGCTGACGACTGCCCCGTAAGACCGGCGGGCCGGGTCGTCGAGCTTCTCGTACTGGCCACGGAACCGTTCGAGCGACTGCTCCGGGTAGTGCGGGATGTTGAAGGGGACGTACAGGAAGAAGGGCCGGTCGCGGTTCTCGTCGATGAACGTGAGCGCCCTCTGGACCATCAGTTCGGGGAAGTACCGGCCCTCGGCGTGGACGGGGGTCGTCCCCTCGTAGAGGTCGTGGAAGCCCTTGCCGTGCAGGAAGTGGTGGGTGTCGTTGTCGATGAAGCCGTCGCGGATGCCGAAGAACTCGTCGAAGCCCTGCTTCTTCGGCCCGAAGTCGCGGTGGGCGCCGAGGTGCCACTTGCCGTAGAGGGCGGTGCGGTAGCCGGCCTCCCGGAGGACCTCTGCGAGCGTGACTTCCTCGAGGGCCATGTTGATGCCGTCCGGCCCGTTCATGTTGCCCTGCGTCCAGAACCGGACGCCGCCCCGCTGCGGGTGCCGGCCGGTGAGCAGGGCTGCCCGCGACGGACAGCAGACGGTGTGCGCGTACGCCTGGGTGAACCGCACGCCGGACGCGGCGAGGGCGTCCACGTGCGGCGTGGAGAGGTCTTCCGACCCGTAACAGCCGGCGTCGAGCGTGCCCTGGTCGTCGGTCAGCAGGACGACGACGTTCGGCTTCTCGGCCGCGAAGGCGCACGAAGCCGAGATCAAGACGGTGGAGAAAACCGACAACGGGAGCAGACGCATGACGAGCCTCGACCGACGGAAACGACTGGGTCGAGGTCCAAGTTAGCGGCAATCGCCGCCCGTCACACCGCTCACGCGGAGAGCGGAGCGGCGACGAGGCGGCGTTGGCTCTCGGAACCGCCGAGGGCGTACGTCGTCTCGCGGAGCACGGCCATCATCCGCTCGCGGTCCGAGACAGCCGCCAGTTCCTGGTGCGGGATGCGGTCGCCGACGGTGACCCGCATCGAACTGCCGATCCGCTTGCGGGTCTCGTTGATGAGCAGCGACAACCGCAGCGTCAGGCTGACGCGGCTGGCCCACTGGAACAGCCGGCCGTTCTGTCCGTGGAAGAAGAGCGGCACCACGTCCGCCCCGGTCTGCTGCACGAGCTTCGCGGTGAACGGCTTCCAGGTGTCGTCGACGGCCGGGCCGAACGTGTTGCGGGCCGTCGAGACGCCGCCGCTGGGGAACACGATCACCACGCCCCCCTGCTGCAGGAACTTCTTGGCGTTCGCCCGCGAGCGGAGGTTCGTCGCGACGGCCTCCTTCGTCTCGCGGAAGTCGATCGGCAGCAGGTACGGGCGGATGTCCTCGATGCCGGCGAGCACGTCGTTGATGAGGATGCGGTGGTCGGGCCGCACCTTGTTGACGAGGTGGCAGATGACGATCCCGTCGACGACGCCGAACGGGTGGTTCGCGACGACGACGACCGGCCCCTCCTCCGGGATGCTCTCGGTGATGTCGCCCTGCACGTCGAGATCGACGCCCAGTTTGTTCACGCAGCGGTCCCAGACGTTGGAGACGCCGTCGTTCTCCACGCGGAACTCGTCGTACAACCGCCCCAGCCGGCCGCGGCCGGTGACGGCCTCGACTCCCTTGACGAACATCCGCTTCCAACGGCTCTCGATGCCGTGGGCGTAGGTGAAGGCGCGGGTCATGCGAAACTCCTGAGACTCCCGTGATTCTACTCGAAGGACGAAGCCCGGACCGCGGCGCAATGCGGAATCGTCGACGAATCCCGAGTCGAGCCGGAGCGAGGCGCCGATCACGAGGACCACGAAGACTCGTCACCGCAACGCGATTCGTCCGGGCGAACCCCCGGCCTCGACGACGGTTCCGACCACCGCAACGCGGTCGAGCCCCACCCCTCGGAGCGACGTGACGAGCTCGTCGACCCGTTCCGAAGGCACGGCCAGCAGCAGCCCGCCGGAGGTCTGCGGGTCGAACAGCGCGGCGAACGTGGGGGAAGCGGCGAGTGCGTCCGTGCGATCGACCCGGGACTCGACCTCGCGGTTCGCCGGGTCGAGCGAACTCCGGTGGCCGGCGGCGTGGGACTCGGCGAAGCCGGGGAGCAGCGGGATCGTGTCGAGCTCGAGCGTGGCCGAGGTCTTGCTCGCGTCGAGCATCTCGACGAGGTGACCGACCAGACCGAAGCCGGTCACGTCGGTCGCGGCGACCACCCCCTGCTCGCGGGCGAGTCGGGCGGCCTCGGCGTTCGGGACGAGCATGCTGTCGAGCATCGTCTCGTACCACGCGGCCCGGCAGCCGGCCTGCACGTGTGCGGCGAGCAGCGTTCCGGTGCCGAGCGGTTTCGTCAGCACGAGCCGGTCGTCGGGCCGGAGATTCGCGTTTTGGAAGGGGAGCCCACCGTTGAGTTGGCCGAGGACCGTGGAACCGACGGCGAACTCGCTCCCCTCCCGCGTGTGCCCGCCGAGCAGCCGCACGCCGTGGGCCTCGAACTCGCGAACGGAACCGCTCAGCGTCTGGTACAGCAGCTCGGCCTGCTGTTGGCGTGGCCCCTCCGGCAACGTGACGACGGCGAGCGCCCCGGTCGGCCGACCGCCCATCGCCCAGATGTCGCCAAGGGCGTTCAGCGCGGCGACTCGGCCGACGAGGTACGCGTCGTCGTCGAAGGCGTGGAATGCGTCGACGGTGGCGAGGTCGACGGTCGTCGCGGCCCCGTCGAGCACGGCCCCGTCGTCGTGCTCGATCGGCTGCGGTAGTTCGATGCGACCGAGCGCCTCGTCGAGGACGGACGCCCCGACCTTCCCGCCACAGCCGCGGCACCGCATCGCCGGAGCCGCGCCGGCACGGGGACTCGGCCGTCGGTCGGCCGTCATCTCGACGGTCATCGGCCGGAAGTTACGATGCTTCTCCATGAACTTGCGGTCGATGCCGTTCTTCAGCCACCACGCCCAACGTCCCTCGAACGAGAAGCCGCCGTACTCGCCGACCGCCCGTCCGTCGCCGAGCGCCAGCAGCGAAAGGAAGCCCCGCTGCGGCCGGTACGTCTTGAGCGGTCGTCCGGCGAGCGTCCGCTGCAGGTTCTCCCAGAGGACGGGCCCTTCGCGGACGGCGTACACGCCCGCCTTCGGCACGGGGTCGTCGACGAGGGTCGCCGTGTCCCCCACGACGAACACGTCGTGCCCGGCCGTCGTGCGGAGCGTGTCGTCGACGGCGAGGAACCCGTCCTCGGTCCTCGGCAGGTCGAAGTTCTCCAGCACCAGCGGCGGGGCGGCCCCGGCGGCCCAGACGACCACGTCGGCCGGCAACGGCTCGCCCGTGTTGAACCGCAGCGTCCCCGCCTCGTACCCGACCGCCCGACGGCCGAGCGACCGCGTGACGCCCCGCCCGTCGAGTTCCCGCTCCACGCGCTCGACCGTCCCGTCACGATGTCCGGCGAGGATCCGGGGGCCGGCGTCGACGAGCGACAGGTCGTACACGTGAAAGGCGGTCGGCTGTTTCGCCTCCCGCTCGGACCGCAGCCGGGCCGAGAGGCAGAGCGTGACCTCGACGCCGGCCGCTCCCGCCCCGACGACGGCGATGCGGATCGAGCTGCGGGCCCGGTGTTCGTCGAGCCGGGCGTTCAACCGGTCGCGAAACGTCTGCATCGGCTTGATGCTGAGAATCTCCGGGTGCTTCCGCCAGACCGACCCGCCGGCCGGGACGGAACCGATGCCGACCGAGGCGACGTCGTACCGCAGCGGCGGCCGGTCCGCGAGGCGGATCTCGCGTCGCTCGGGGTCGAGCCCGGTCGCGGCGGCGACGACCAGCCGGACGCCGCTCGCGGCCGTCAACCGCCGCAGGTCGATCCGCATCTCCTCCGGTTCGTAAAGCCCGGCGAGCGTGCCTGGCAGCATGCCGCTGTAGGTGGCGACCGGGAACGGCGAGACGAGCGTGAGCCGCGTGCCGGGGACCGCCCCCATCCGCCACATCCGCAGCACGTGCGCATGCGTGTGCCCCGCGCCGACGAGGACGATTTCGCGATCCGGGAGTCGTTCTTGCACTTCGCGGGGCCGTTCGCAGCGAGCGGCGTGGTTGGGGAGGTCGGACGGTGGGGAGATGGGGTGCTGGCGATCTTGCTCCTCATCTCCCCAAGACCCCGTCACCCCAATGGGGTCACGAGGTTGACGCAGTCCCTATCCTATCCACGGACCGACCGCGGACGGAGCGACCCCTTGCACTACTGCTTCTTCGACATCGACGGCACCCTGCTCAGCAGTGGCGGGGCCGGGCAGGCGGCGATGGAGGCGGCCTACCTCGAGATCTTCGGCGTCGGCCATCCCGTCGAGGGGATCTCGTTCGCCGGCCGGACCGACCACGCCATCACCACGGACCTGTGCGAGTACTACGGCGTCTCGTTCGAGAACGGCGCTCGCGAACGGTTCGTGGAGTGCTACCTCGGCCACCTGCCGCGGGCACTCGCCACGCGGGACGGTCGCGTCCTGCCGGGGATTCTGGAACTGCTCGAGATCCTGGAGTCGCGGGACGACGTGGTGCTCGGGCTGCTGACCGGGAACTTCCGTCGCGGGGCGGAGGCGAAGCTGAAGCACTTCGACCTGCACGACCGGTTCCACTTCGGCGGGTTCGGCGACCACCACCTCGACCGGGACGACGTGGCCCGCGACGCCCACGGCGAGGCGACCGACCACCACGGCGACGAGATCCCGACCGACCGGCTGTGGGTGCTGGGGGACACACCGGCCGACGTGAAGTGCGGCCGGGCCATCGGGGCGAACGTGATCGCCGTCGCCACGGGTGGCTCCACCCGCGACGAACTGGAACCGTCCGAGCCGGACCACCTGTTCGACGACTTCAGCGAGTTCGAAAAGGTTGCCGGGCTGATCGGCTGAACGTGGGCGGGGTGGCTGCCGGCTTTCGACGCAAAGGCGCGAAGGCGCTGAGATTCGCGAAGAAGAAATCGACTGAGTGTCTCTGCGGTCCTTCGCGTCTTCGCGACTTTGCGTTGAGACGGACTGATTCAGTCGCCGGTGACCCGCCACGGCGGTAGCATGGAGGGCCCACCCAGAACCTCCCCGGAGAGTCCGATGCACGTCGTCCGTTCGCTGTCGCTGTTGCTCCTGCTCGCTCCCGTTGCCGCTGCAGAGGACGGCTACCACTGGAAGGACGACCCGCAGGCCGGGACGGCCGACCTGTACGTCGGCGAGCAGCCGCTGCTGCGGTACATGTACGGCAGCGACACCAGCAGCAAGGAGTCGGCCCACGCCACCTACAAGGTCTACCACCACGCCTTCGGGCCGGGCAGCGAGACGATCATAACCAAGGGACCGGGCGGAAGGTACACGCACCACCGCGGCATGTACGTCGGCTGGAACAAGACCAAGGCTGGCGGCAAGTCGTACGACTTCTGGCACTGCAACAAGGGCGAGCGGATCGAGCACCAGGAGTTCGTGACCAAGGCGGGGGACGCGAAGTCCGGCCGCATGACGGCGACGATTCACTGGAACGACCCCGAGGGCGAGCCGGTCGTCGTCGAGACCCGCACGGTCGTCGCCACGCAACTCGCGCCGAACGTCACGCAGTTCGACTGGAGCACGAAGCTCGTCAGTCAGCGGGGCGACATCGAACTGAACGGCGACCGGCAGCACGCCGGCTTCCAGTTCCGCGCCTCGCAGGAGGTGGCCGACAAGAACGCGGCCACGTACGTCCGCCCCGACGGCTTCCCGCAGGAGCCGGCCGCCTTCCAGGTGGGCGACAAGGACAACCCACCGAAGCACGTGAACCTGCCGTGGCTGGCGATGACCTTCCCGGTCGACGGCGAGACGTACACGGTCGAGTACCACGACGCCCCCGGCCACCCCGAGCCGCGGCGGTACTCCGAGCGGCCGTACGGTCGCTTCGGCTCGTTCTTCGCGACGACGCTGACCGAGGAGAAGCCGCTGGAGATGCGGTACCGCGTCGTCGTCACGCACGGCCCGGCCCCGGCGCAGGCCGAGATCCAGCAACGGCACGACGCCTTCCTCGCCGAGTTGAAGAGCACGAAGTGAGCCACGAGCCGACGGTCGCCGTCGTCGGGGCGAGCCGGGACCCGGGAAAGTTCGGGAACAAGTCGGTCCGTGCCCACCTCGCGGAGGGGTACACCGTCTACCCGGTGAACCCGCACGCCGACGAGGTGGAGGGGCTGCCGGCGTACGCGTCGCTCGCCGACGTGCCGCCGGGCCCGCTCGACCGGGTCTCGATGTACGTCCCGCCCGAGGTCGGCCTGGAACTCCTCGACGAGATCGCCACCCGCGCCCCACGGGAGCTCTGGCTGAACCCCGGCAGCGAGAGCCCAGAACTCCTGGACCGCGCCCGCGAGCTCGGCCTCGAACCGATCGTGGCGTGCAGCATCGTCAGCGTCGGAAGATCGCCGGCGGAGTTCGGGTGACTCGCGGTCGAGAGAGAGCCGGGGAGCCGGGGCTCAGTCGACGACGCAGACGGTCACGCCGCGGGCCTCGCGGAGGATGTGCTGGGCGACGCTGCCGACGAAGTTCCCCTCGGCGGCGGAGGTCCCGCGGCGGCCGAGGACGACCACGTCGTACGCGCCCTCCTTCATCTCCCGCGTGATCCCGGCCGCGGCACTCACGTGCTGGGACTCGGGCAGGGCATCGACCTCGATCGTCTTGGTCTGGACGTGGTCGGCGTTCCAACCGTCCGCGACGAGCCTGTCCCGGACCTCCTCGAGCAGCTTGGCACCGCTCTCGCGGGAGACCTCGCTCAAGGTGTCCGCCACGCCGCGGAGCTTCTCCCGTTGCGGGAGGACGAGGAAGTGAGCCGGCAGGGTCTCGACGACGTGCAGAACCGTCACCTCCACGTCCTCGCCGGCGGCGAGACTCTTGCCGAGGAACTCGACGGCCTTGGGGGTCGCGTCGGAAACGGAGACGGCCAGGAGCACTTTCACGGGGAATCCTCTCGGGGTGTGGTTGGTTGTTCCGACCATTCTATTCGAAATCGCGCAAAAGGGCTCCGGTACCGGACGGGGCGGCCGATCAGCGCCGTCACGCCAAGCCGCTCCCCGTTCCATGGACCGAGAGATAGTGCGAAAGGTCGCCTCCGAGCGGTCGCGCGGGCCTTGGAAAGTAGAAGTGCCACGCCTCGTACCCTGTCGTCGACGAGCACTCGAGAGTGACGGCATTGGAGAAGGAGAGCTCCAGCCGACCCTCAGCGGTCGCCAGTGCGTCGGTCACGGTCGTTCCCACGAGTTCGACGAGCGGAGCCATGTTGAACGGTTCCAAGTGCCGCAGCCTGAGCCGGTGCGTGCCGCGCCCGATCTGAAACTCGTCCTCGAAGACGATGATGGCCTGCTGGCCTTCCGTATCGGCAAAGACGAGTTCGGGGCTGCCCACGGAGCGGATGCAGACTTCGACAAGTTCATCGTCAACGATCGGGAGAATGGTGTGCCTTCCAGACTGTCGCAGCGATTTCCGCATCGGCTCCACTCCCCTCCCGCCACAGCGTTTAGTCCAACGGCACTTCGTGATACTCGAGCGCCCACTCGCGCATGAAGCGAACGCGGTTGGGGACGATGCGGTAGACGACCAGTTCCGGGTTGTCGATCGAGCCGAGGTACTGTCTCAGGAGCGGGTTGTCGTTCCAGATCGACAGCAGCAGTTCCTCGTCGTCGAGGATCTCGGCGGTCCCCGTGATGCGGACCTGGTCGTGGTTCTCCGCGAGGTAGGCGAGTTCGACCTTGGGGTTGGCGGCGATCTCGGCCGTCTTGTGGTAGCTGCGGAGGTTGGCGACGTAGACGGTGAAGTCCTCCGTCCGCACGGGCGAGACGGGCCGCAGACGGGGCTGGTCGCCGTCCGTCGTGGCGAGGTGCGGGAAGCGGTCGGACAGGACGACCGCACGGGCGACGTCGGGAATCTCGGCCGGGTCGATCGGTTCGGGGGCGGGTCGGTTCACGGGGCGTCTCCTGGGGGTGTCGCTCAAGAGTACTCTCTTCGGCAGTCGCGGGCAGCGTCACGGCCGGCCGGTGTTCTCCGCGGAGCGCGTGAATCGCGTCCGGACACAGCCTAGACTGCGAACCGTTCTCGCCGGTCCGCCGTCCGGGGGAGAGAACCCGACGACCATTCCTGTGCAGCAGCCGTGCTCGAGAACCTCCCCGTCAAGACGAAGCAGTTCAAGGCCCTCACCATCGAGGGTTACTCGCGGGCGGCCGTGCAGTCGTACTGGCGGATTCCGGAGTTGAAGCTGGGGTTCGACCTCGGCGGCAGCCCGTGGTCGTTCATGGGGACGCAGCACTACTTCGTCTCGCACGCCCACCTCGACCATCTCGCCGCGCTCCCGGTCCTCGTCGCCCGGCGGCGGATGATGAAGATGGAGCCCCCCACCATCTACGTGCCGGCCGAGGTGCGGGAGAACGTCGAACGGCTGATGCGGGCCTGGCAGCGGCTCGACCGCGGCCGGCAGGTCTGCGAGTTGATCGGCGTCGAGCCGGGCCAGGAGATCGAGCTCTCCCGCGAGCACGTCGTCACGGTCTTCCCCACGAAGCACACCGTGCCGTCGGTCGGGTACGTCGTGTTCGACCGCCGCAAGAAGCTGAAGCCCGAGTACCAAGGCCTCTCCGGCGAGGAGATTCGCGATCTCCGGCTGGGGGGGACCGAGGTCTCGGCCGAGTTCCGCGTGCCGCTCGTCGCGTACTGCGGCGACACGGCTCCGCAGGGGCTCGACGCCGACCCGGCCGTGTACGAGGCCGAGGTGCTCATCACCGAGATGACCTTCTACCGGCCCGAGCACCGCAAGGAGAAGATCCACAAGCACGGCCACACGCACCTCGACGACATCGTCGAGCGGGCGGACAAGTTCCAGAACGAGCTGATCATCCTCGGCCACTTCAGCACGCGGTACCACGAGAACCAGGTCCGCCGGGCCATGGACAAGAAGCTGCCCGACGTGCTGAAGGACCGCGTCGAACTCTGGCTGTGAGGTCGGCCGGGGGACCGGCGTAACCGACGTCCGTCCGTCGGCAACTCTCGGTGGACCGCACCACGACCTCGCACCGAGAGCCCGCCGTGACTCGTCGACCTCCCCTGTTCTGCCTGCTGTCGCTCCTGGTGCCGTCGTCCGTTCTGCCCGCGGCGGAACCGGCCGCGTGGCCACAGGCGAACGGCCCGTACGGCAACTACACGCCAGTCGTCTCCGGGCAACCGCTGCTGGACGACGTCTCGCGGGCCAAGCAGGACTGGTTGAGCGAGACGGACGACCTCGGCTACGCGAAGGGCTCGGCGTCGGGCTATCTGCAGAACCTCGCCAAGCGACCCGGGCACCCCGGCGGCGCGGCTGGGCCGATCGTCGCCGACGGCAAACTGTTCGTGACGACCTTCCGCCCGGCCGGCGAAGAGTGGGCCGAGAACGACCCGCGGCTCGGTACGGTCCTGAACAACGCGAAGAAGCCGTTGACCGACGAGGAGCAGGCCCGGCTGAAGCGGAACCTCCGCATCCGGGCCGACGACCTGCTCGTCGCGATCGACCAGCAGACCGGCAAGACGGTCTGGACGGCGGTCGAGGCAGGCGTCGGGGCGAACCGCTACATGGGCAAACGGCAGGGGTACTGTGTCGCCCCCGCCTACCACGACGGTCGCGTCTTCAGCCTCGGCACACTCGGAGTCCTGCGGGCCTACTCGGCGAAGGACGGCAGGAAGCTCTGGGAGTCGACCGTCGAACCGGCTCGCACCGCCGCACTCGAAACGCTCGAGAGGGCGCTCGAACGGAGGCAGCTCACCGGCGGGATGGGCTGGGACGTCTCGCTCGTCGTCGCGGGCGGCGTGCTCGTCGTGCCGCTGTTCGACGGGAACGACCACTCGCTCCGCGGCGTCGACGTCGAGACCGGCAAGACGATCTGGGAACTGGCGAAGGCGAACTCGCGGCACGCGACCCCCGCGACCTGGCGACACGCCGGACGAGACTTCCTGCTGGCGGGTACGGTGGCCGGCGAGGTCCGGTTGATCGACCCGACGGCCGGGAAGGTGCTGTGGACGCTCGACGGGCTCGGTCCGCACCACGGCTCGCTGATCACGACCGACAAGCACGTGCTGGTGAACGTCGGGTCGAAGTTCCCCCGCAAGCCGGGCGACGACGCCCGGTACGCTCGCCACGCCGCGTACCGGCTGAGCACCGGCGGGGCCGACCGCGTGTGGGAGCACCCGGACGAGCCGGGCTACCTGTTCCCCACCTGGATGGACAGCTGCGCTCGTCGCAACTTCGCCGTCCGCGACGGCCGCGTCTACTACTGGACGACCGGGATCGAGAAGCGGACCGGATCGCGAGTCGTGATTCTCGACGAGGCGACCGGGCAGGTTCTCGCCGAGACCCCCGCCCCTTGGCCGGCTCCGCAGTTCCTCGTCGCCGAGGACAAGTTGCTGATGATCCGCGACGCCTCGCACAGCGGCAACGAGATCACGACGTACCCGCTCGACCCCCGGCGGTTCGCCCCGCAGACGGAGTTCTGGTCGCCGCCGCACGAGCAGACGACCGCGTACGAGGTCTACCTGGAGAACCCGTTCGTCGACGGCCGGCTGTTCCTCCGCACGCTCGACGGCCGCGTCGCGTGTTACGATCTGCGGAAGAACCCCGCCGACTGAACCGAGACCGACATGCCCCGCTCGCTCCTGCCGACCCTCCTGTTCCTCGTCGCCCCGCTGACCACGAGCGCCGCCGAACTGCCGAAGACGGTGACGTTCCGCGGGAACCTCGAGAACTCGCTGCACCAGTTCGCGAAGAACGGCCGCGGGCACGTCGCCTTCATCGGCGGGTCCATCACCGAGATGAACGGCTACCGGCCGATGGTCGCCGACTGGCTGACCAAGCGGTTCCCCAAGACGAAGTTCACCTTCACCAACGCCGGCATCTCCTCGACCTGCTCGACCACCGGGGCCTTTCGGCTGTACACCGACGTGATTCACGAACGGCCCGGTGTGCCGGAGGGCGGGGTCGATCTGCTGTTCGTCGAGTTCGCCGTCAACGACGACCAGGACGCGGGGCACTCGAAGCAGAACGCGATCCGCGGACTCGAGGGACTGATCCGCCGGGCCCGCAAGGAGTGCCCGCGGGCCGACGTCGTCGTCACGTACTTCGTGAACCCCGGCATGCTCGAACTGCTGCGGAAGGGGAAGACGCCCGTCTCGGTCGCCGCCCACGAGGAAGTCGCCAAGCAGTACGGCGTCTCGACCGTGCACCTCGCCCAGGAGGTCGCGAACCGCGTCGACGACGGGTCGCTGACGTGGGCCGTGTACGGCGGCACGCACCCCAGGCCGGCCGGGAACCGCATCGCGGCCGACCTCAACGTCGCCCTGCTGGAGACCGCGTGGGCGAAGGCGGCGAAGAGCGAGTCCTCCCCCGAGCCGCACGACATGCCGGAGCGACTGATCGCGACGTGCTACGACGACGGTTCGTGGAACCCGGGCTATCTCGGCATCGGCGAGGGTTGGGAGTTCGAGACCCCCGACTGGAAGACGATCCCCGGCAGCCTGCGGGAGCGGTTCGCCGGCAAGAAGATGGGCGTCACCACGACGCCCGGCGCGACCACCAAGACGAAGTTCCGCGGCCGTGGCATCGGGGCGTACGTGCTCGCCGGGCCGGACGCCGGGACGCTCGAAGCCCGCATCGACGGCGGCGAGTGGAAGTCGGTTGACCTCTACCACCGCTTCAGCAAGGGCCTGCACTACCCGCGAACGGTCATGTTCTTCAACGACCTGAACCCCGGCGAACACGTGCTGGAGACGCGGCTCACCGACAAGAACAGCCCCCGCGGCCTCGGCCCCGCCGTGCGCGTCGTCAACTGGGTCGTCAACGGCGACGGCTGATCCGCGTCGGACGGATTTCCAATCCGTCCATGGCGACGTCAACGAAGCGCGCGACAGACGGATTGGAAATCCGTCCCACCGAGAGAAGCGAAGCGCACCCCACGTCACCCGCGGCCCAGGTACTCCTGCCCGACCGGCAGCACGATCGCCTCGAGGAAGTTGACGTCGGGCGGGAGCGTGACCATCGCCATGGCCGCGTCGACGATCGTGTCGGTCGACATCATCGGCTCGGCGTCGCTGGCGGCCCCGGTGTCCTCGCGGCGTTCGACGAGGACGTTCCCCGGGTGCAGGCAGCTGACGACGATGCCGTGCTCGCGGCCGTCGATCGCCATCGCCTGCGTCATGCCCCACACGCCGAACTTCGCCGCCGCGTACGGCACGCCGCCGGCCCGCGGCCGCTGGGCGGAGATCGAGCCGACGTTCAGAATCCGGCCACCCCCCTGCGACTTCATGACGGGGAAGCAGGCCCGGCTGAAGAGAAACGTCCCGGTCAGGCAGGCGTTGATGACGTTGTTCCAACCCTCGAAGCTGACCTCGTCGAGCGGCCCGCCGTCGAACGCCCCAGCGTTGTTCACCAGCAGGTCGATCCGCCGGTACCGGGCGTGCACGCTGCGGACGAACGCCGCCACGGCCTCCTCGTCGGAGACGTCGAGCGGCGTCGCCAGCACGTCCGCTCCGGCGGCCCGCAGTTCCTCGGCCGTCGCCTCCAGCTGATCTCGGCTGCGGGCGCAGATGGCGACCTTGGCCCCCTCCGCCGCGAACCGCTTGGCGAGCCCCTTGCCGATGCCCCGGTTGCCGCCGGTGACGATCGCCACCTGCCCGTCGAGTTTCCCCATGGTTCCCTCCTCGTTCCGAACTCTGGTATCTGTCGGCCCGAGTGTGCACAGTCGGGGGCGGGGACTCCACCCCGACGCGTGGTCCCGGAGACACCGAGCGACATGGCACGTCCGAAGGAACTGTTCCGCGTCGTCGCGCCGGAGGGGGAGTGTTCCTACCTGCCGTGGGAGACGTCGTCGCTGGAGTACCGGCTGATCTTCGCCATCGACGCCGACGACTACGAGGCGATGCTGGTCCGTGGGTGGCGACGGCACGGCATCCACTTCTTCCGGCCGGCCTGCCCCAACTGCGTGAAGTGCCGCAGTCTGCGGATCGACGTCGAACGGTTCCGGCCGACGAAGAGCCAACGACGCAACCTGCGGCGGAACGAGCACGTCGCGGTCGAGGTGGGCGAGCCCGAGGTGACCGACGAGCACGTCCGGCTGTTCAACGCCTACCACGCCGACATGACGGACCGCCGCGGCTGGACCGAGAACCGCACCACGCCGGACGACTACTTCCAGTCGTTCCTGGTCGGCGACTTCACGTTCGACGGCGAGATCCGCTACCGCGTCGACGGCGAACTCGTCGGCGTCGGACTGGTCGACCTGCTGCCGACCGGGCTGTCGAGCGTCTACTTCTACCACCACCCCGACTGGCGACCGCAGGGGCCGGGCACGTTCAGTCTGCTGCAGGAGATCGAGTTCGCCCGGCGGTCAGGCCGGTCGCACGTCTACCTCGGCTACTGGATCGCCGAGTGCCCCTCGATGACGTACAAGGCGAACTTCGGCCCGCACGAACTGCTGCTCGAGTACGTCGAAGAGCACGAATCCCCCGTCTGGAGCCCTCGCGACGAGGTTCCGGACGACTGGTGGACACCGAGTGAGCGGGGCTGAATCAACGATCGACGCAAAGCGTTCACCAAAAAGCGCTTACGCCTTGCGAAGCTCCCCTGTAACCGGTCGTCGCCCGAGGAACCCCGTCTCGATTTGCGAAAGTCGTTGGCAGATCGGGGTTTCCACCGCGCCCCCCGTTCGTGCTAGGATCCGCAGGACTTGTACTCGTCGGAGTGCGGGCCGTTGTTGGACTCCTATGCAGATCGCTGGGCCTTGGTGACGGGGGCTTCCTCCGGCATCGGCGAGGAGTTTGCGCACCGGCTGGCGGCCCGCGGCATGCACCTCGTGCTGACCGCCCGACGCGAGGACCGGCTCAACCAGCTGGCCGAGGACCTCCACACGCGACACGGCACCCGCTCGATCGTGCTGCCCGCGGATCTCGAGCAGCCGGAGGCCGTCCCGCGGCTGCTCCGGTCGATCGCCGAGCAGGACGTGACGATCGAGCTGCTCGTCAACAACGCGGGCTTCGCCGTCGTCGACTCCGTCGAGTCGACCGACCCGCGACGCGTGCAGGAGATGCTGCGGCTGAACGTCGAGTCGCTGACGTCCCTCGTCTACGGCGTGCTGCCCGGCATGCTGGAGCGGGAGCACGGGGCCATCGTGAACGTCTCCTCGGTCGCCGGCTTCCAGCCGGTCGCCTACATGGGAGCCTACGCGGCCAGCAAGGCGTACGTGCTGCACTTCAGCGAGGCGTTGTGGGCCGAGGTCCGCGACCGCGGCGTCACCGTGACGGCCCTCTGTCCGGGCGTCACGAAGACCGACTTCTTCGACGTCGCCGGTGTCGGGGGGTGGCTGAAGAAGCGGGCCGCCATGTCGCCGGAGGAGGTCGTCCGCATCGCCCTCAAGGGGCTCGAACGTCGACGGCCCAGCGTCACCTGCGGCTGGCGGGACTTCTTCACCTCGCTGCTCGTCCGCATGACGCCCCGCAAGCTCGTCGTCACGGAGTCGATGAAGTACTTCCGCCCGAAGGACCGGAACGGGACGAAGACGTCGAGTCCGGAGCCGGTCGCCACGTCGGGGGAGACGAGCGGCTCGCAGTCCCGCTCGGCCTGAGCCCACGCGGCCGGCCTACTTCTCGGCGATCTCCAGCAGAACCTTGCCGGAACGCCCCGGCCGTTCCGCCTCCTCGGCCGCGTCCCGCACCTGCTCCAGCGGGAACCGGCGGCCGGGCGGCGAGGCGAGCACGCCCTTGCTCACCAGCGACGAGATCGACCGGACGAGCGCCAGCTTCGAGATGACGTTCAGCGAGGCCATGTAGTTCGAGAGCCAGAACCCCTCCACGCTGGCCCCGGGGGTCATCAGGTCGCGGGACGAGAACATCAGCGGGCCGTCGGCGAGCGTGCCGAACACGACGAGCCGGCCGCCGGTCGTCAGGCAGGGGACGACGGCCGAGCCGGTCCCGCCGCCGACCGGGTCGATCGCGTACTTCACGCCGCCCCCCGTGACGCGGACGACCGTCTCGACAAAGTCCTCCTCGTGGTCGCGGGACGGGTCGAAGACGACGACCTCGTCCGCCCCCAGCGACTTGAGCTCGTCGACCTGTTCCTCGCGACGAACGACGTTCAGCGTGCGGAAGCCGTACTCGCCCCCCAGCCGGATCACCATGCGGCCGAGCGCCGAACCGGCGGCCGTCTGCAGCAGCCAGTCCCCCTTCGGCACGCTGAACCACCGTCGCGTGAGGACGAACGCGGTGGCCGGGTTGACGAAGAACGAGGCCGCCTGCTCGACGGCGAGGTTCGACGGCAGCGGCACCGCCTGCTGGGCGGGGATGACGACCTTCTCGGCCCAGTTCCCGCCGGCCCCGTTCAGGACGGCGACCCGCTTCCCGCTCACGAGGCCCGCCAGGATGCCGCCGCCGGACGACTCGACGACGCCGACCCCTTCGTAGCCGGGCGTCGCCGGCAGTTCGGGACGCTTCCCGTACACGCCGCGGACCGTCATCAGGTCGGACGGGTTGACCGGGCTGGCCAGCATGCGGACCAGCACCTCGCCCGAGGCGGGGGTCGGGTCGGGGACGTCGCGCACCTCGAGCACGTCGCCCGGTTCGCCGAAGCTGTCGAACACCACTGCTTTCACGACTCTCTCCACGGGGCCCGGGGCAGCCGGAGTTCTAGGGCAATTCGTCCCGGGGGGCCACGCCGGTCCCGGCCGACCCGTCTTGTCGCGAAATCGGGCTTCCGATACCGTCCCGCCCCCGTTTCCGCAGCGGAGACCGAAGTGAAGCCGCACCAGGTGACATGGATTTGCGTGCTCGGCGTGAGCACGTTCGTCGGGCTGTTCCTCGCCGGAATGGCGACCCGTGGCCCCGAACCCCCGGAGGCACCGCTCGTCGAGTCGTCGGACCTCTCCGACGACGTCGTCTTCGTTCCGTCCGGCGACGACTTCGACCTCGGATTCCCCGTCGACGTGGCCGACCTCGAGGTCGAGGAGTCCTCGTTCCCGACGGCTCCGCCCGAGGTGCTGCCGGAACCCGAGGACGCGGTCCCGATCCCCCCGGGCAGCGTGGAAGTCGAGGAGCCGCCCGCCGAGCCCGCCCCCCCGGCGGTCGCCCGGCCCGTGCCCGAGGACGTGCTCCGCAGCCTGATCGACCACGAACTCCCGAACGCGACCGACGAGGAACGGAAGGCGTGGTTCGAGGAGATGCGCGGGCTGCCGGCCGACATGCTGGCCGAGGTGCTCCGCATCCGGAAGGACCTCGGCTCGCTCGTGCCGCGGACTCGGTTCCCGCCGATCGAGGTCGAGATCGTCGAACCGCCGGCCAGCGAACCGTCGCCGGCCGAAGAGCTCGTGGTCGACGTTCCCGCGGTCTCCACGTCACCGACGCCCTCCGTTCGCCTCACCGAGATCGAGCGACGGCCGCTGGAGAACACGCTGACGGCGATCGGCCGCGCGCGCCGCGTGCTGCTGAACAACGTCGCGAACGTCAACTCGCCCGGCTACCTCCGCCGCCGGCCGCGGATCGTGGAACTGCCTCCGACGGAGACCGCCGGAAGCCGCGTCGAGAACGGCAGCGGCTTCGGCGGCAGCTGGATCGACACGACGCCCGGGCCGCTCGTCGCGACGGAACGCCTGCTCGACGTCGCCGTCGCGGGACCGGCGTTCCTCGTCTTCGCGACGGAGGACGGCACGCTGCGGTACCGCCGGTGTGCGTCGCTTCGCGTCGGTCCCGAAGGCCAACTCGTCTCCTCGGAGGGTCATTCCGTCGAGCCGGCGATCAGTCTGCCCGACTCGACGACGGTCGTCGCGATCGCCGCGGACGGCACGGTGACGGCCGACGTGCTCGGCACCGGCGTCGAGGAGGTCGGCGCGCTCCAGCTCGCCTTGTTCGAGAACCCGGAAGAGCTCAGGCCGGTCGGGAACGGCTACTTCGAGGAGGTCGAGGCGAGCGGCAGCTCGACCGTAGGGTCGCCCGGCGACCGCCGATTCGGGACCGTGCAGGCCGGATTCCTCGCCGGGTCGAACGTCGATCCCGAGCACGAACGCCGGGAGCTCCAACGGCTCGGCCGGCAGGAGGCGTTCGTGCGGGAACTGCTCGGCGACGAGGCCCCGACGCCCGAACCGCCGCCCCTGATCGCCCGACCGCCCGCCGAACAGGGACGTCAGACCTCTGCGGTGTCGGACGGCACCGGACCGCGTCTCGTCGTCCGGCCCGACATGCTGCCGTTCTGACCCACGCCCGTGGGACGGATCTCCAATCCGTCTGTCGCTCGCTTCGAGAACGTCGCACTGGACGGATTGGAAATCCGTCCCACGAGAGGATCTACTCCGGCCGGTTCGACTTCTCGGCCAACGCCCGGTAGTAGGCCCGCACGAGCGACTCGTACTTCGGCAGCGCCCGGTCGCCGTAGGCGTTCAGCAGTTCCTGCCGCACGGCCGGCGGAAGGTGGCCCCAGACGTCCTTGACGAGGCGGCGGCGTTCCGCGAGGGCCGCAGCGGCCGCGTCGGCAGCGCTGGTCACGTCGGACGACTCCGTCGCGTTCTCGTCGTCGGTCCGGCGCTCCCCACCGGTGTTCCCCCCCGAGTCCCCGGGACCCGCCGGCTCCTCCATCGGCTCGTCCCCCTCGCCTTCGTCTTCCATGGTCGGCTCGTCCTGCGGCGGCGAACCGTTCGACGACCCCTGCGGCTTTCGCTTCTTCGCAAGCTCGATCAACCGGTCGAGGCTGTCGATCGCCTGCTTCTGCAGGTCGCGCGTCGTCTCGCCGCTGTCCCGGTCGTCGCCGAGCCTGCGGCTCGCCCGCTCCATCGACTCGAGCGCCTTCTTCAGCGAGTCGGCCGTCTCCGCCTCCTCGACGAGATCCTCCGCCTCCCCGAGCAGGTCGCGAACCAGCTCGTCGGTCTCGGGATCGTCGGGCACGGGCGCGTCGTCCGCGCGGACCGCCGTGAACGAGGCGAGCAACGTGACGACGAACAGCGTGTGAGTCAGGTGTGTCATTCCTCCAGCTCCAACTCGACGTCCGGTTCGTTCGACGCTTCCTCTTCCTCGGCCACCGCCCCGAGCAGCTCGCGGGCGAGCGCCGTCAGACGCTCCTGCTCCGCGGTGACCGCCTCGAGTGCGGCGTCGCGCTCCTCGTCGGACAGCGTCTCGGTGCGACGAAGCTCGTCGAGGCGGGCCGTGCGGTCGAGCAACTGCTGCTGGAGCGAACGGAGCAGCTTCAGCTGCGCGAGGGCGGAGACGAGTTCGTCCGCGGGTGCCCCGCCCGGCTCGCCCGGGGGCTCCTCGCCCCCCGGCTCGGCCTCCCCGGGTGGGTCCTTCTCCTCCAGCACTCCGAGCAACGCCTGGAGCCGTTCGACGGCACTCCGTTGGTCGGCCAGTGTCCGGTCGTCGGCG
>JANQQW010000114.1 GCA_028284885.1 Planctomycetaceae bacterium | reverse complement strand
CCGCCTCCTGCTCGCCGGTCGCGACCAGCATGTCCATCTCGCGTGGCCGCGGAGGCGGCGTGATCCCCGCGGCCAGCGAGACGAGTTCGTCGGTCTTCTTCCCCCGGGCGGAGACGACCATCACCACCTGCTGCCCGGCCCGGTGGGCCTCCACGGCCCGCACGGCGGCCCGCTTGATGCGGGTCGCGTCCGCGACGCTCGTCCCACCGAATTTCTGAACCACGATGCCCATGCGGACGGTCCCCTGCTCGTTCGAAGCGGGCAGGATAGAGCATCGGTCGGAGCGGCGTCACGCGTCAGCCCGTCGCGCGAGAACGTCGCCGTGGCCGGGCCGTCGGTTCAGGTGATGCGGACGGCCTTCAACACCGAGACGAGGGCGATCGCCCCGACGGTCGCCGTCGCGATCGAGCCGGCGACGCCACGCAGCTCGATCCCCATCTGTTGCAGCAAGAAGCCTCCCACGAGGCCTCCACACACTCCGAACACCACGTCTGCAATCGGTCCGAAGTCGTCCCCTTGAACGAGAACACCAGCGAACCAGCCCGCGATGCCGCCGATCAGCAGCCAACCGAGAATTTCCACGGGTCCGTCTCCACGAGAAGTGAGTGGCCCGCACGGGAACCCTAACGCCCGACCGGAACCGTGCCGGCGGATTTCGCCGGGAAACACGAGAACGGTCGAGAAACCGTTTGACGCATGCGAGAACGACGATGGGACGAGGCCCGGTGTGGACCTCGTCCCACGTCGCGTTCGTTCCCGCAACGCCGGTGCTGCCGCACGGCAACCCGGTTCGTTGCCAGTGGGCGTCAGGCGGCGGCTCGCAGCGGCAGAATCGCCGGGGAGTCCTCGCAGACGAACTCCAGCAGCGACTGGAACACCTGCATGTCCAGCGCGGAGGAGGTCTCGTTCTCCGGGTGCCACTGCACGCCGACGCAGTACCAGTCCGGCTCGACCGACTCGTACGCCTCGATCACCCCGTCCGGGCAGGTCGCCGTCACCGTGAACGGCGGCGCGAGCTCGTCGACCGCCATGTGATGCTGGCTGTTCACGCGAATCTCGCCGGGCCCGTACACGTCCCACAGCCGGGAACCCTCGACGATCTCGATGACGTGCCGGCAGTGGTTCTCCACCGGGTCACGGTGGTGCAGCGCCCGCGGCATCGCCTCGTTGATGTTCTGGATGAGCGTGCCGCCGAGGACGACGTTCATCTCCTGCATGCCCACGCCGACGGCGAGCGTCGGAATCTTCATCTCGGCCGCCATCGTGCACAGCCGGCGGTCGAAGTCCTCGCGACGGCTCGGCATCGCCCGCGTCGCCGGGTGCTTGTCCATCCCCATCCGCACCGGGTCCATGTCCAGCGTGCAGCCGGCGATCACCAGCCCGTCCAGCATCGACAGGTACTGCTTCAGGTCCTCGTCGTCGGCGACGGGCGGGACCATCATCGGCAGTCCGCCGGCGGCCGTCACCGAGTCGTAGTACCCGGCGTTGAACCAGCTCAGAGGAGCGGCGTCCTTGCGAGCGGCCCGGTAGTCCCCGTTGATTCCGATCAGCGGCTTCGTCGACATGAGATTCCCTCTCCCTGGAAAGTGCACTTCCTGTGCTGTGAACCGAACCGCGTCGCCACGTCGTCCGCAACGGGCGAGGCCGGGACGAACCGCGGGGTCGGAAGCGCACGTCGGAGGCCCGACGCGACAGGGAGAGAGCAAGCGACGGAGTCACGGCAGAACGTCTTTCGTCGTTCTCGCACGGCGTCCATTCCTCGACTCCCGGATCCGATCCTTCGGTCCGCTGCCCCGCCGACCCTGCTGAGCACTCGGCGGCGAGGCGTCGTGTCGAGCCACCCTCGAATCCATCGAGGAACTCGTGACTCGTCTCGACAGGGAGGACGGTAACCCGGCGGATCCGGGCTGTCCAGCAACTCTCCGATTTTGTGGCGAACTGCTCTTGGGGATCTCGAAGACCACCAGATCTGGTGGTCGGAACGCCGGCTCAGCCGTCCGAGTTCGCAAGAAATCCCCGAATCGCGGCGAGATACTCGTCCCTCGCATCCTCGAAGACATAGTGCCCGGCGTCCTCCAGTTTCACGCTCGTGGCGCCCGGGAATCGGCGTTCGAACTCCTCGCGGAACGCCGGTGTGAAGCACCAGTCGCGTTCGCCCCAGACGAGCAGCACAGGCTTGTCGGCGAGCTTCGCCAGCCCGTCCTCCACGCCGACCAGCGTCGCCCAGCTCGGATGGCTCGGCGACATCGGGATGTCCTCCACGAACCGCTGCACGGCCAGCCGGTTCGCCCAGGAGTCGTACGGAGCGAGCAACCCCTTTCGGACCGCGGGAGTCAACACGGACGGGTTCTGCACGGCCATCGAGAGTGCCGCCCTCGCGAAGAGGTTGAGTCCCCGAACCCCGAGCGGCCCCAGCACCGGCCAGCGGCAGACGGCAATCCGCAACGGAATCCGCGAGGAACGAAACGCTCCCGTGTTGCTCAGCACGACTCGCGAGAACCGCTCCGGAAGCCGCGTCGCGGCCCCGAGGCCGATGCACCCGCCCCAGTCGTGGGCGACGAGCGTGACGCCCTGCAGGTCGAGCCGCTCGACGAACTCGACGAGGTCGGCGATCCGCCGCTCGAGAACGTAGGGATAGTCGGTCGGCTTCTCCGAGAACCCGCAGCCGACGTGGTCGATCGCGATGCAGCGACGCGACTCCGCGAACGCCTTGACGACGTTTCGGAAGGCGAAGCTCCACGTCGGGTTGCCGTGCACCATCAGCAACGGCGGCGCGTCGCGGGGCCCTTCGTCGACGTAGTGGTAGCGGAACCCCCCGATCGTCTCGAAGTGGGACTCGAACGGGTACTCCTCCGCGAACCCGTCGCGGCTCGGCACGTCGGTCATCGGCTCGCGTCCCGTACGGCGGCGGCGAGGTCCGAGAGCACGTTCTCGTCGTGGGCCACCGTGACGGAGACTCGCAGGCGGGCCGTTCCCCGCGGCACGGTTGGTGGCCGGATGGCCGAGACGAGAAAGCCACGTTCCTCCAAACGCCGCCCGACCTCGACGGCCGTCTCGGACTTTCCGACGAGCACCGGCACGATCGGCCCGGCGCCGCCCCGCACGACTTCGAGACCCAGCTCGGCCAGTTGCCCTCGAAGGAACGCAGACAGTTCCTGCAGCCGGACACGCCGCTCGGGCTCCTGCTCGATCACGTCGAACGCGACCGCAGCGGCCGCACAGACGGCAGGCGGCAAGGCGGTCGAGTAGATCTGCGTCCCCGCAGCGTTCCGCAGCCACTCGACCAACGACCGCGAACCGACCACGAACCCGCCCAGCGTGCCGACCGCCTTGCTGAGCGTCCCGACGCGCACGGCCACGCGGTCCTCCACACCGAGATGCTCGCAGGCACCGCGTCCCCCCGTCCCGAACACGCCGGTCCCGTGAGCATCGTCCACCAGCACGGCAGCGCCGTACTGCTCCGCGCGGTCGCACAGTTCGACGAGCGGAGCGAGCTTTCCGTCCATGCTGAAGACGCCGTCGGTCACGATCCACCGCTCGCCCGAGTTCTCGTCCGAACCGAGTTCCCGCGCGAGCCGGTCGATCGCGGTGTGCCGGTAGACTCGGAAGCGAGCGCCCGAGGACCGGCAGCCTTCGACGAGGCTCGCGTGGTTCAGCCGGTCGCAGAGGAGGGTGTCGTCGGGACCGGTCAACGCGGCCAGCGTTCCCACGTTCGCCGCGTAACCGGTGGGGAACAGCATCGCGGCCTCGGTCCCCTCGAAACGGGCGATCCGGTCCTCGAGTCGTTCGTGGTGTTCCGTGCGACCGCTGACGAGAGCACTCGCCCGCGCACCGACGCCCACCGTCCGCACCACTTCGACCGCCGCCTCGACGAGTCGCTCGTCCCCGGCGAGGTCGAGGTAGTCGTTCGTGGTGAAGTTCCACAGCTCGCGGCCGTCGACGACGCACCGCCCACCAGCCAGCGGCGTGACGGTCCGCGGTCGCCGCAGCAGACCGCTCTGCTCGAGGTGGGCCAAGTCGTCGGCGTGCGAGGGCATGATCACGTCGAGGTGTCGACCTCGGAGAAGACCGGGTTGCAACCCTGCAGCCAGTTGACCGCCTGGTGACGCTCGACGGCGATGCTCTGACAGCGGTCGAAGCTCTCCTGCGGGGCGTCGGCGATCGGGACGCCGTCAATCGAGAGGTCGCCGTCCGCGAGCGCGATCCCCTCGAGCGGGAACCCGCCGAACCAGGAGTCGCGGGCGAACTCGGCGAAGTCCATCGCCTCGGGGCGGATCGTGAAGTCCCGCACCCGCCAGTGCAGCCCCAGCAGTACGGCTCCGCGAGCGGCGATCTCCTCCTCGCTGCGAAGCTCCAAGTCCGATGCCTCGTCGCGAGCGTTCTCCGCGAGGAAGCCCACGGAGTGGGCGACTCCCGACGGATCGGCCAGCTCGTCGTGTGCCGGCACCTCGTACCGGCCCAGCGCCCAGGCCAACACCGCGAGGCTCTCCGACCGCCACGTCCCGTTGACGACGGTCTGCTGGTCGAGCGAACCGAGATCCGCCTCGACCATCTCT
Organism: Planctomycetaceae bacterium; assembly: GCA_028284885.1. Lineage (GTDB taxonomy): Bacteria > Planctomycetota > Planctomycetia > Planctomycetales > Planctomycetaceae > JANQQW01. The sequence goes on along the minus strand of JANQQW010000114.1, from coordinate 19,179 downwards.
CGCTCCTCGTACTCGAACTCGTCGTCGAAGCCGACGTCGTGGATCCACGTCAGGATCCGCGACTGCAGCGTGGCGGCCTCGGCCCGGTCGTCGAACGTCTCGGCGAACGCCCGCGCGACGACGCACGACAGCACCCAGGCGCGGTCGCGAACGCGTTCGAGCGGCGGCGGAGGGTAGTCCTCGTCGTCCTCGAGATCGTCGACGGGCTCTTCGGTCATGTCAGCGAGATCTCGTGGTTCGACAGCCGCTCGTACCCGTCGTCGGTCACGAGGTAGTTGTGTTCGATGCGAAGGCCGCCGACGCCCTCGACGTAGGCCCCCGGCTCGATCGTGACGACGTCGCCCGCGACGAGCACGTCGGTGCTCTCCGGGACGAGGATCGGCGACTCCGGGTGCCCCAGGCCGAGGCCGTGCCCGGCGTGGTGGGCGAGCGGCCCGAACCTGGCCTCTTCGAGCTGCGACGAGGCGGCCGCGTAGACGTCGGCCCCGTTCGCCCCCGCCTTCAGCTGGCCTTCACCGGCGGCCATCGCAGCCGCGCAGGCCTCGAACAACCGCTGCTGGCCGTCGGTCGGCTCGCCGACCGCGTAGCCGTTGGTGAAGTCGCTGCGGTACCCGTCGAGCACGACGGAGTAGTCGAGCACGAACACGTCGCCCGCCTGCAGGGCGTAGTCGGTCGGCAGCCCGCCCGCCTTCGGGTTCTCGGCGTTGAGCGCGCGGAAGTCGCCGTAGACGAGGGCCGGCCGACCGGCCGCGCCGACGGCCGCATTCTGCACTTCTCGGTAGACCTCGAGTTCCGTGACGCCGGGCGCGATCACCTCGCGGGCCCGTGCGTGCCCGGCCTCGCACGCTCGCATGCACTGCTTCAACAAATCGACCTCGTCCGGCAGCTTCGACCGCCGCAGACGCCGAAGCTGGGAGCCGAGATCAACCGACTTCTCGGGATCGACCGGGTCGGACGGTTCGATGGTGACCGAGTGCGACTCGTGGTCGAGGCTCAGCACCTCGAACGCCCCGACCGGCAGCCACTCCGCCTCCACGGCTCCGGAACGCCCGTAGAGCCGGTCCGAGAGACGGGCGAGCGCCTTGAGCATCGCATGGTCGCGGTTGACCACCGAGTGCCGGTGGTCGTACCACGTCTCGATCTCCTCGTTCTCCACGAACGGCTCGTGCGTGGCGGAGCGGAACGCGAAGTTATCCGCGATCAGCGTCGGGCCGTTGTCTCGTTCGAGCAGCAGCAGCCCGCGCTCGCCGCCGGAGAAGCTGAGCGGCTGGACCTGGAAGTTCACGAGGTACTGCAAGTGCCGTGGATCGGCGACGAGCAGCCACTCGACGTGATCAGGCACGGCGTTCCACAGCCGTTGCTGCCGCGCTTGGCAGCCTTCCTTGGTGAGCATGGGTGAGTTGAGAGTTGAGTGTGGAGAGTTGAGAGGCAGCCGCCCAGCATCATCTGCTTCCCTCTCTAGACTCTCAACTCCCAACTCTCAACCGACCGTCACTCGATGCCCTGCTCGGCGAGCCAGCGTTCCGCGTCCAGTGCGGCCATGCAGCCCGTGCCGGCTGCGGTGACGGCTTGCCGGTAGTTGTCGTCCGCCACGTCGCCGGCGGCGAACACGCCCTCCACGCTCGTGTTCGTGCGGAAGGGAACCGTCCAGACGACGTAGCCCTTGTCCGTCGTCTCCAGCTGGCCGCCGAGGAAGTCCGTGTTCGGCGTGTGGCCGATGGCGGCGAAGTAGCCGGACGCTTCGATCTCCTCGGTCTGGGACTCGTCCTTCGTGCTCCGCAGCCGAACGCCGGTCACGCCGTTCTCCTCGTCGCCGAGGATTTCGTCGACGACCGTGCTCCACTTCACCTCGATCTTCTCGTTGGCGAGAGCGCGGTCGGCCATGATCTTGCTCGCCCGCAGCTCGTCGCGGCGGTGCACGACGTAGACCTGGCTGGCGTACTTGGCGAGATAGGTCGACTCCTCCATCGCCGAGTCGCCGCCGCCGACGACGACGAGCGGCTTGTCCCGGAATCGTGGCAGGGCCCCGTCGCAGACGGCACACGCCGAGACGCCGGCGTTCTTGAACTTCTTCTCGGAGTCGAGCCCGAGGTAGTTTGCCCGGGCCCCCGTCGCGAGGATGACCGAGTGGGCCTCGATCTCGGTCCCGCCGGAGGTCTTCATCTTGAAGGGCCGGCTGGAGAGGTCGATCTCGGTCACGTCCTCGAGAACGGACCGCGTGCCGAAGTTGTGGGCCTGTTGCCGCATCAACTCCATGAGTTCGGGCCCGCTCACGCCCTCCTTCTGGTGCGGGGCCATGTACTTCCGCGTCTTCTCGTCGATCGAGTCGTCGAGGTACGAGGTGAGGTCGCCGGCCGGGAATCCGGGGAAGTTCTCGACCTCCGTCGTGATGGCGAGTTGCCCAAGCGGCGGGCGGCCGAGGTCCCAGTTTTCCTGCGACTCGGAGCCTTGGACGACGAACGGCTCGAGATTGGCCCGTGCGGCGTAGATGGCGGCAGTCCATCCGGCTGGGCCGGACCCGATGATGACAACCCGTTCGGCCATGTGTTCGCTCCCTGCGACCCGTCGAGAATCCGGGCGAACGATATCCCTCGGGCGTCGGCGAGACAACTGACCGCCGTGGTGAGGCCAAGACGGACGAAGTTAAGCAAGAAAGGGTGCCGAGCAAGCTCGACACCCTTTCGAGTTGCCTTGGAAGCAAGTGCGGGCCAACGCTTGCCGCCTCAGCGTCACAAGGAGAATGCATTCGTCGTACCAAACCATGGAAACCACCTGTGTTTCGTTGCAAGGCTATTGCAGGAAGACGCTTGCGGGATTGATCAGCTTTCGCACACACCTAGGTGGGCCGTTGCATCCTGCAACACTGTGTTGCGAAGGGCGGCGTTGCAAAATGCAACAGGCGGGAAGTCGGTTGTGTTGGTCGAGCCGCTCGCGATACTGACCAGTGACCTCACGACGTCTTGGAGCCAGCAGCCGTGCCCGCCAAACGCGACGGCATGATGACCGTTCCGAAGTTCGCCGCCGCCAAGGAGAAAGGGCGGCGGTTGACGATGCTGACCGCCTACGACCACCTCTGGGCCGGGCTCCTCGACGAAGCGGGAATCGACTCGATTCTCGTCGGTGACTCACTCGGCATGGTCGTACAAGGCAGGCCGACCACCATGCCGGTCACGCTCGAGCAGATGATCTACCACGGCGAGATGGTCGTTCGGGCGGTCGAGCGGGCCCTCGTTGTCGTGGACATGCCGTTCATGACCTTCCAGACGGGCCCGACCGACGCCGTTCGCAACGCGGGCCGCATCTTGAAGGAGACCGGCGCGGCCGCCGTGAAGCTGGAGGGCGGAGTCAACCAGGCGGAGACGATCGCCGCCCTCTCGGCGGCCGAGATTCCCGTGATGGCCCACATCGGCATGAAGCCGCAGTCGGTTCGCAAGCTCGGCGGCATGGGGAGAATCCAGCGGGACGAAGAGCGGCTCCTCGACGATGCCCGGGCCGCGGCCGAAGCCGGGGCGTTCGGGATCGTGCTCGAACTCATCCCGCAGGAGGTCGCCAAGGCCGTGACGGCAGCGATTCCGATTCCGACGATCGGCATCGGTGCCGGGCCGCACTGCGACGGCCAGGTGCTGGTCGGCCCCGACATGTTCGGGCTCTCGGGGTTCGAGCCGAAGTTCCTGAAGAAGTACGCCGACCTCCGCGGGACGGTGATCGACGCGGTCGAGTCGTACCGTGCGGACGTGACGTCGGGCGCGTTCCCGGGCCCGGAACACTCGCACGACTGAGCGGGCCCGGCAGGACGTCGTCGCCGAAGTCCGGTTCCAAGGGCGTGATGCGTCGAATTGTTGGGCGAAGTCCAGTGCGTTAACATCCGGCAACGCTCAGCACGGACGTCCCATTCCGCTCGCAGAAACCAAGACGGTTCCAATTCCATGCACAGTGGCATCTACTCGCTGATGTACCGCAACCTCGGTGCCCACCTCGACGAGGTGGACGGGGTCCAGGGGACGCACTTCGCCGTGTGGGCCCCCAATGCCCGCGAGGTGAGCCTGCTCTGTGACCGCACGCACTGGAAGAAGGGGAACTTCTACCTCAACGGCAGCGACACCGGCATCTGGTCGGGCTTCGTGCCCGGGGTGAAGTCGGGCGACGCCTACAAGTACGGAGTCGTCGGCTGCGACGGCGGCTACCAGGAGAAGAGCGACCCGCTCGGGTTCTACTTCGAGCAGCCCCCCAAGAGCGCCTCGATCGTCTACGACACCTCCGGCTTCCCGTGGCACGACAAGGCCTGGCTGGAGCACCGCGAGACGACGAACTGGCTGGAGACGCCGATCGCCGTCTACGAGGTGCACCTCGGCTCGTGGCGACGCCCGAAGGACGGCCGCAAGTACTTCAACTACCGCGAACTCGCCCACGCACTCGTCGAGTACTGCAAGGAACTGGGCTACACGCACCTGCAGCTGATGCCGATCACCGAGTACCCGTTCGACGGTTCCTGGGGCTACCAGTGCATCGGGTACTTCGCGCCGACCAGCCGGTACGGCACGCCGCACGACTTCATGTACTTCGTCGACTACTGCCACCAGGCGGGCATCGGCGTCCTCGTCGACTGGGTGCCGGCCCACTTCCCGACCGACCCGCACGCCCTCGGCCGGTTCGACGGCAGCGCCTGCTACGAACACGACGACCCGAAGCAGGGCTTCCACCCCGACTGGAACACGTTCATCTTCAACTACGGCCGGCACGAGGTCCGCGACTTCCTCATGTCGTCCGCCCGGTTCTGGCTGGACCAGTACCACGTGGACGGCATCCGCGTGGACGCCGTCGCCAGCATGCTCTACCTCGACTACTCACGCGAGGCGGGCGACTGGGTCCCCAACAAGTTCGGCGGCCGCGAGAACCTCGAGGCAATCGACTTCCTGAAGAACATGAACGTCGAACTCCACGGCGAGTTCCCCGGCATCCTCACCGTCGCCGAGGAGTCGACCGCGTGGGGCGGCGTCTCGCACCCGGTCTACACCGGCGGGCTGGGCTTCAGCATGAAGTGGGACATGGGGTGGATGAACGACACCCTCCGCTACATGGCCCGCGACAGCATTCACCGCGGTTACCACCAGAACGACCTCTCGTTCCGCATGGTCTACGCCTTCACGGAGAACTTCACGCTGCCGCTGTCGCACGACGAAGTCGTGCACGGCAAGAAGTCGCTGCTCTCCCAGATGACGGGCGACTACTGGCAGCAGTTCGCCAACCTCCGACTGTTGTACGGCTACCAGTACGGCATGCCGGGCAAGAAGCTGCTCTTCATGGGGGGCGAGTTCGGTCAGTGGACCGAGTGGAACCACGATTCCGAAATCGACTGGGCCCTGCTCGAGTTCGAGAAGCACGACGGCATCCGCCGGTTCATCGGCGACCTGAACCGCCTCTACCGCGACACGCCCGCCCTCTACACGAACGACTTCGACGGCTCGGGCTTCGAGTGGATCCAAGCGGACGACCACCAGAACTGCATCTTCGCCTTCGTCCGCCGTGGCGACGACCCGGACGACTTCGTCGCCGGCGTCTACAACTTCACGCCGGTGCCGCGGGAGAACTACCGCATCGGCGTGCCGCAGCAGGGCTTCTACAAGGAGATCCTGAACAGCGACGCGGCCATCTACGGCGGTTCGAACGTGGGCAACGCCGGCGGGGTCTACACCGAGCCGATCCCGATGCACGGCCGCGAGCACAGCGTGGCCCTGCAGGTTCCGCCACTGGGCATGCTGGTCCTCCAACCCGTGAAGTGAGCCGTGCAACGAGTCGTCGCACTTCTGGCCGGACTGTCACTCGCGACCGTGGCCGCCGTCGCCGAAGAGCCACCGACCACTGGTGCGATCCGCGGCCGAGTGACCTACGGCGGGAAGCCCCCTGCACTTCCCCGAAACGTCGGCCGTCGTCCGGGTGTCGTCGACGAGAGCCTCGTGGTCGAGCCGAAGTCACGCGGGGTGGCCAACGTCTTCGTCTACCTGCGGAAGACGCCCGTCGGGATGCCCGCTGCCGTTGGAGTCGTGCCGCGAGAACCCGTACGGGTCTCCCTGCGTGGCGATCGCTTCGAACCGCACGCGTCACTGGTCCGGACGGGGCAGCCGGTCCTTTGCGTCAACGCCGACCCCCGCGATCACAACGTGCACGTCTTTCCGATCAAGAACCCCGCTGTCACATGCTTGTTGCCACCTCGAGCGAACGAGCAGCGGTTCGTCTACAACGTGCCAGAGATACTGCCCATCCAGGTAAAGGACGACATTTCTGCGTGGATGTCCGCCTACTGGCTGATTCTCGACCACCCGTATGCGGCGATCACCGACTCCAAGGGGAGTTTCGAGATCAAGGGGCTTCCGCCGAGCCGACACTCCTTTCGCGTCTGGCACGAGCGGGCCGGCTACTTGGATAAGTCGCTCGAAGTCGAGGTGAAGGCCGGGGAGACGACCGACGTCGGCACGCGGTCGTTCCCGCCGAGCGAGTTCGAGTAGCGGCTCGCTTCGCACCGGGGCGGTCGGTCGTCAGAATTCGGGCATGACCCGCATCTACCTCGACAACGCGGCCACGAGTTGGCCGAAGCCGGACGCCGTTTACGACGCCGTCGACCGCTACCAGCGCGGACTCGGGGCGGCCGTCGGTCGCGGTTCGACGCGGGCAGCCGTCGAGGTTCAGGCGACCGTCGATCGTTGTCGTCGACAAATTGCGAGTCTGCTCGGGGCCGAGTCGGCGGACCGTGTCGTCTTCGGCTTCAACGGGACCGACGTCCTCAACGTGGTCGTCCGTGGCCTTCTTCGGCCGGGTGACCACGTCGTCACCTCGCAGGGCGAGCACAACTCGGTGCTCCGCCCGTTGCGGGCACTCGAGGAGGACGGGGTCGAGGTGACTCGTGTCACGTGTGACGGGACCGGCCGTTTCGCCGCTTCGGCAGTCGTGGAGGCCCTCCGGCCGAACACGCGTCTCGTCGCGGTGCAGCATGCCTCGAACGTGACGGGGGCGCTGCAGCCAGTCGCCGAGGTTGCAGAAGCGGTCGAGAGTCACCAGGCCCTGCTGCTCGTCGACGCCGCCCAGACGGCGGGCCACTTGCCGATCGACGTTCGCGCGATGTCGATCGACCTGCTGGCGTGCTCGGGTCACAAGGGGCTGCTCGGGCCGTTGGGAACGGGGGTCCTCTACGTGCGGCCGGGAGTCGAGGAGCACGTCGCCCCACTCCGTTTCGGCGGGACCGGGACCAAGAGCGAGGAGGACGTCCAGCCGACCTCGATGCCCGACCGGTACGAGTCCGGGAACCACAACGCGCCCGGCCTCGTGGGTCTTGCCGCGGCCCTCGACTGGATCGAGGAACGCGGCATCGACGCGCTGCGGCGGCACGAACTCAAGTTGACCGGCCGACTCCTCGACGGGCTGCATGACTGCGACGGGCTTCGCTCGTTCGGTCCGGACGCCGTGGACGACCGCGTGGGTGTCGTCAGCGTGACGGCCGACGGTTTTGACCCGCGAGAACTGGCGACCGTCCTCGACGAGAACTTCGGCATCGAGACGCGGTCCGGGTTCCACTGCGCTCCCGGCGTCCACCGGGCACTCGGAACCACGGAGGTCGGCGGGACGCTCCGGCTGAGCGTCGGTCCGTTCAACACGGCCGACCACGTCGACGCCGTCGTGGCCACCCTCCGCGAAGTGACGAGCCTGTAGCCGATGCACGTGCGGCTGGTGATCGACGTGCTCGACGGCGTGGTCGTCCGCGGCGTTGCCGGGCGACGGGACGAGTACCGGCCGGTCCAGTCGATTCTCACGTCGTCCACGGAACCCCTGGAAGTCGCCCGTGCGTTCCGCGAGCGGCTCGGGGTCTCGTCGCTCTACGTCGCCGACCTGGACGGCCTCGTGCACTTCCGGCCGGACCACGCGATGCTGCGGTCACTCGTCGACGACGGGTTCGACGTGCTCGCCGACGTCGGCGTTCGGACCGCGGAGGACGCCGGCCGCGTGGTCGACACGGGCGTTCGGGGAGTGGTCGCGGCACTGGAGTCGGTCCCCTCGCCGGAGACGCTGGAGTCGATGCTGGGCGTCGTCGGCTCGAACACGCTGGTGTTCAGCCTCGACCTCCGGAGAGGCCAGCCGATCCGTGCGAGCGACGCTTGGCCCGAGTCACCGGACGACGTGGCCCGAACGGCTCTCGAACTGGGGCTGTACCGCATGATCGTCCTCGATCTGGCCGCCGTCGGCGTCGGGACGGGCGTGCCGACGCTCGATCTCTGCCGTCGGGTCAAGAAACTCGGCCCGGATGCCGAACTCGTCACGGGCGGCGGTGTCCGCACGTCCGCGGATCTCGCCGTGATCGCCGCGGCGGGGATCGACGAGACGCTCGTTGCCTCCGCCGTGCACGACGGTCGGATCGGCCCGGACGAACTCCACTGAGCCGGAACGGTGTGGAGGGTCCGGGTCCGGGCTGCTATAGTCTTCTCAGGCGGACGTGGTGCCGCCGCAACCCAAACCACCGAGGACGTTTCGGCGTATGGCGAAGGAAGAGGGGATTCCCGTTGAAGGTGAAGTGACGGAGGCGTTGGCCAACACCCAGTTCCGGGTCAAGCTCGACAACGGACAAGAGGTGATGGCTCACGTCGCAGGCAAGATGCGCAAGCACTTCATTCGTATCGTCCCCGGCGACCGCGTGCTGGTCGAGGTCTCGCCGTACGACCTCACCCGCGGCCGCATCACCTACCGCGAACGCTGATCGGCCACTGTCGGTCCACGATGCCCGCCACACCTGCTGGGCGGGTACGGCCTTTTCGTCGAGGGGCGTTCGTTTCGCCTCGGTTCTCGCCGGGTTGACGACCGGCTTCCAACTTGAAGAGAGTCTGCGCATGGCGAAGGAAGAAGCGATTTCCGTCGAGGGCGACGTCACCGAGGCGCTGCCGAACACCACGTTCCGCGTAGCGCTCGACAACGGCCACGAGGTGCTGGCCCACGCGTGCGGCAAGATCCGCAAGCACCGCATCCGCATCGTGCCGGGTGACCGCGTCCTCGTCGACGTCTCCCCGTACGATCTGTCGCGCGGCCGGATCACCTACCGGGAGCGCTGATGGCCGATCCCGCTGCCACGACGACGAAACCACCGTTCGTGCGGTTGTTCACGGACGGGGCCTGCAAGGGCAACCCCGGGCCGGGCGGTTGGGCGTATATTCTCGACCACCCCGCCAGCGAGACCCGTCGCGAGGCGTCCGGTGGCGACCCGGACACGACCAACAACCGCATGGAACTGCAGGCCGTCATCGAGGGCCTCGCGGCCCTCAAGCGGCACACGCGGGTCGAGGTCGTCACCGACAGCACCTACGTCGCGAAGGGCGCCAAGGAGTGGATGCCGGGCTGGAAGAAGAACGGCTGGCGACGCCGCGAGAAGGGAGCCTGGAAACCGGTCAAGAACGACGACCTCTGGAAGCAGCTCGACGAGCTGCTGGCTCGGCACGAGGTCGAGTTCACCCTCGTCCGCGGCCACACGGGCCACCCGGAGAACGAACGCTGCGACGAACTTGCCGTCGCTGCGGCGTTGGAACACGCGTAGCGACCGGCGTACAGTTCCGGGAGGGATGCTCGCCTACGCCCGTGCGTACTCCACCGGATGAACGACGCCAGTCCAGACGAAACAGCCGACGACCCGCTCGCGACGCCGGTGCAGTTCGTGCCGGGAGTCGGGCCGAAGCGGGCTCCGCTGCTGCAGCGGCTCGGGTTGTTCACGGCGGAGGACCTTCTCTTCAGCCTGCCGCGGGACGTACTCGATCTCTCGGACGTGAAGGCCGTGCCCGACCTCGTGGAGGGAGAGGCCGCCAGTGTGCGGGGGGAGGTCGTCGACGTCGATGTGCGGCAGATCTCCGGAGGTCGGTCGATCGCCGCCGTGCTGCTCGACTGCGAGGGCCACTACCTCCGCGGCACTTGGTTCAACCAGCCGTGGCGAATCCGCACGTTCCAGCCGGCCGCCTCCTACCTCTTCTCCGGCAAGCCGAAGAAACGCAGCGGTCGCTGGGAGATCGCCCACCCGCGGGTCCAGCCGCTGGAGAGCGACGCCGAGGACGCTCGCGGGGAGGTGCTGCCAAGGTACCCGCTGACCGACGGCCTCTCGATGTACGAGCGGCGGCAGATCGCGAAGCAGGCCGTCGAGGCGTACGCGGACCTCGTCCCCGACGTGCTCCCCGCGAGCTACCGGGCCGAGCACGCCCTGCCGTCGCTCGGCGAAGCGCTCCGCGCGGTCCACACGCCGGAGTCGAAGGAGCAGTACGACCTCGGGTTTCACCGCCTCGTCTACGACGACTTGCTCGAGTTCCAGCTCGCCCTCGCCATGCGGCGGCGGTACTGGCGGCTCGGTGAAGCGGCCCCGACAATCCCGCACTCGGCCAAGGTCGACGCCCGCATCCGCCGGTTGTTCCCGTTCCAGTTCACAGGCGGGCAGGACGGAGCGGTCGAGGAGATCGCCCGAGACCTTGGCTCCGGCATCGCGATGCACCGGCTGCTGCAGGCCGACGTGGGGGCCGGCAAGACGGCCGTCGCGCTCTACGCCATGCTCGTCACGATCGCGGCCGAGCACCAAGCCGCCCTGATGGCTCCGACCGAGGTCCTCGCCCAACAGCACTGGGCGACCATCGACGCCGCCCTCGCCCACAGCCGCGTCCGCCGCAGGCTGCTCACCGGTCGGCTGACGCAGAAGCAGCGTCGGGAGGCCCTCGCCGATCTGGCCGCCGGGGAGATCGACCTCGTCGTCGGCACCCAGGCCCTCGTTCAGGACGACGTCCGCTTCGCCAACCTCGGCCTCGTCGTCATCGACGAACAGCACAAGTTCGGTGTCCGGCAACGGGCCTCGTTCAGCCGGGCGGCGGGGGAGGACGCCCCGAAGCCGCACGTGCTCGTGATGACGGCCACCCCCATTCCCCGCAGCCTCTGCCTCACGCAATACGGCGACCTCGACGTCACCCGCATCGACGAACTCCCGCCCGGCCGGCAGCGGATCGTCACCAGCCGCGTCCCCAGCGAGAAGGCGGCCGCGAAGTCCTGGGAGTTCATCCGCGGCAAGCTCGCCGAGGGTCGGCAGGCGTACGTCGTCTGCCCCCGCATCGAGGACGACCCGGAGAAGGCCGGCCGACTCGGCATCGGGGCCGAGCGGGTCGCCGAGGTTCTCGCTCGCGGGGAACTCGCCGACCACACGGTCGGCCTCGTCCACGGCCGAATGCCTGCCGAGGAGAAGGAACGGCTCGTCGCCGACTTCCGCAAGGGGGCCATCCGCGTCCTCGTCTCGACGACCGTCGTCGAGGTCGGCGTCGATGTTCCGAATGCGACGCTGATGATCGTCCTGCACGCCAACCGCTTCGGACTCTCGCAGCTGCACCAACTGCGGGGCCGCATCGGCCGCGGCCGCCACCAGGGCTACTGTTTCCTGTTCACCGAGGAGGAGACCGACGACGCGAACGAACGCCTCGCCGCGATGGAACGGACGGCCGACGGCTTCGAGATCGCCGAGACCGACTTCCGCCTCCGCGGCCCCGGCGACGTGCTCGGCACCCGCCAGTCCGGCGAACTCCCCCTCCGCACCGCCGACCTGCTCCGCGACGAGAAGGTCCTCAAGGAGGCCCGTCAGCACGCGTTCGAACTGGTCGAGTCGGAGCGGATCGGCGAGCCAAGTTTCACGGATCTCAAGAACTGCGTGCTCAATCGGTTCGGCAATCTGATGCAACTGCCGGCCGGGTAGCGGCAATCACGACGGCCCGCGGCCACACGCCCGTCACGCCTCTAGGCAGCGATCGGCGCCCGGGGCTACGAGGTCCACTTGTTCGCTTCAGGTTTGGCTTCGGTCACACCATCGACCTCCTCCAGCTTCTCGACGGGCCCGTCGTAACGGACCTCGAGGTTGTTGAAGCCAAGGTCGTCGGCTTCCGCTCCCAACCCCTTGAGAGAGCGAATCACGCGGTCCTTGTCCTCCGAATAGCTGACGATGAAGACGGCCATGAATCCCCCCCCCCTATTCTTTCCAGGTTGCCGACTTTTTGCATTTCTCGGTGTTTTTCACCATATGTACACACAAACGTGTACGGTGTGTCTGTGCAGACACCACCCACCTCCACGAGAAGAGGCTATCGACCATGGCAAAGAAGCGAAACGGGAAATTCCAAGAGGATCCCGGCCCCTCCAACCTTCCCAAAGGTCTCGACGCGGACCTGGTCGGGAACACGCTTCCCAACTCGACGGGGCGATTCCTGTTGGTTGACCCGCACTTCGCTGAGCGCGACTCAACCAAGACGGTTGCAACTCTGCTGGCCAAGGACTGCTCCATCAAGAACATCGCGAACTTCGAGGACGTCGTCACGGGGGAGGACGACTTCGAGTCATTCGACTTCGACGATGAAGAACCTGATGCCGTCACGATTTCCCGGCTCGGCATCACGATCGTGAACGGGGACCCGGATCAGAACGTGGCCCTGCAGTCGACGATCGCGTCGGACGACAGCGAGTTCGTACTGGAACCGGAGATGATCCGTTACCCCAGCGGAATGCTCGACCGTGATCTGTCGGCGGCCTGCAGTCAGGGGCATGATCCGCAACTCCTCGGCTCTCTGAATCCGATTCTGCTGCAGTTGCTGTGCAAGGCACTCTCGGGAATCTGTGAGCAGGGTGACAACGAGGCTGCCAACAGTCTCGCACTCGGTGCACTGAACACCAGCGGAAGCTGTTTTCGAGATGACCGCGATGGAACCTGGGGACTCCACGCGACACAGGTGCTTGGTTCGACGGCGACCGGGGCCGGCGTGACCGTCTGCATCCTCGACACGGGACTGGACACCTCGCATCCCGACTTGTCGTCACGAAGTGGCGGTCGCCCCCTCGTCGGCACCTTCACGAGCGAGTCGATGACTGACCGGCTCAACCATGGTACGCACGTGACCGGAACGGCAGCCGGGACGCAGAACTCGTCACTCGGTGCCCGGTACGGGGTTGCTCATGGATCACGCCTCTTGGTCGGCAAAGTGTTCCAAGGTCGGGGCGCACCGGACGGAGCCATCCTTCGCGGCATTACTGCAGCGATCTCGGCGGGGGCAAATCTCATCAACTTGTCGTTGGGTTCCCCGGCAGTTCGGCCAGGCTTCTCGCAAGCCTTCGAGAACGCCGGAAGAGGTGCGCTCGACAACGACTGTCTGATCTTGGCCGCGTCCGGAAACGACCACGTTCGTGTCCCGGGTTCCGGCGTGGGCTCTCCCGCAAACTGCCCCTCGATCGCGGCCGTGGGGGCCGTCGACTCGTGCCTGCGAATCGCGTCCTTCTCCAATCGGCAGCGGTTCTTCCATGGTGGCGGAGAAGTCAACTTCGTCGGACCGGGCGTTGCGGTGATCTCGTCCGTGCCGAGAAACCGGGGTTTGATCGACAGTTTCAACGGAACCAGTATGGCCTGTCCTCACGCCACCGGCGTTGCTGCGTTGATCGCGGAGCAAACCGCGAAGCGGGGGGTCGAGCTCTACCGAGAGGTTCGTGCGCGTGCCCGGTCCCTCGGCGATCGCGCCACGTTCGGAAACGGCCTCGTGCAGGCCTGACAGCGTGGACGGACACGTTGACGGGCTCGCTCGAACTTCGGGCGAGCCCGTTCACGTAGTTCGGACGGTGTCCGACGGTCCCAGTGTGCTGTTGCCCGTCGCAGCGAGCTTTCCGCCAAGGTAGCCCGTCGGCAGGTACGCTCCGGCCAAGTCGACAACGGCGAACCAAAGGGGGCCGCCGTACGTCGCGACCATCGTGATGCCGCCGAGCAGGAAGAACGCTCCGATGCCGAGGGCGAAGACCATTCGGTGGTCCGTCGCGAGCTTCGCGGCGACGTAGGCACCGACCAGTGTACCGATCGCGTGCGCCAGCCACGGGGCGATGAAGTTGGCCGGCTCGAGCCGCATCAGGTTCTCGGCGAAGCGATCCATGTCGGACATGTCGACGCCGTCCGGGGGCGGGATCACCATCGGCCCGACCACGATGATCGCCATGTTCACGACGCCCCCGACGAGGAGACCGGCGACAACGGCGAGGAGGTTTCGCAGAATGGAGGGCATCGGGAAACTCGGTCGTGCAGGGATCGGCGCGGTACCGGAACGACGGCAGGGTAACCGACAGCGAAACGGCTTTCCTCCCGCGACTTCAGTCGATCTTTGCCGACAAGGAACTACGGATGCCTCGTTTGGCTGCCTCGGTGACGCTCCTACTCGTGTGTTCTGTTCGGGTTCTCGCCGCCGACGGCGATGCCCGGATCTCCGCGCCCTACGCGGGCTCTCAGATCGTCGTCAAGACGACGAACCGACTCGCCGGGGCGATCGACTCGGTGACGTGGAACGGCAAGGAGTTCATCGACTCCGCCGACCACGGGCGGCAGTTGCAGTCGGCGAGCAACTTCGACGCGGGCCACGGAAAGATGATCGGGGAAACGTTCAACCCGACGGAGGCCGGGTCGCGTCGCGACGGGGCCGGGGCGACGAGCAGCAGCAAGTTGCTCTGCCTGAAGGCCGAGGGGAACGTGCACGAGACCTGCTCGCTGATGGCCTTCTGGCTGCGGCCGGGCGAGAGGTCCAGCGGCCACTTGGCCCGCAACACGACGATCCTCTCGAACCATGTCCTCCGCAAGCGGGTCACCATCGGCATCCCGGAGCATCCGAACGTCGTCGAGTACGTCGCCACGTTCACCGTTCCGGAGGGGGAGGGGCACACGTTCGCCCAGTTCGAGGCGGTCACAGGCTACATGCCGCCCGAGTTCTCGACCTTCCTCCGCTTCGACCCGAAGGAGCGGAAGCTCGTCTCGCTCGACGACGGTCCTGGCGAACAGGCCGACCCCGTGGTGTTATCCACGCCGGATGGCCGGTACGCGATGGGCGTCTTCTCGCCCCAGCAACCGTCTAAGGGCTTCGAGCAGGCCGGCTACGGGCGCTTCCGCTTCGTCCCGCAGAAGGTCGTGAAGTGGAACTGCGTGTTCCGCGTCCGCAACCCGGACGGCATCCCGCCGGGCGACTACCGGTACGTGTCGTACGTCGTGGTCGGGACGCGAGCGGAGGTCGAGAAAACCCTCGTACGGCTCGTCGAGGACGTGGGGGAATCGTCCGATCGCCGTTGACAGCTTTGCGTTGCGACACGACGATCCCAGCACGCCGTTCAAGGAATCGGGCGGTGGCAATCGGAGGGAGCACGATGGCTGCGTTTCGCCTCGAGGAGTTGGACGGGTCCGCTGCACTGCTGACGTTCGACTTGCCGGACAGTCGTGTGAACACGATGGGCCGCGGGGTTCGGAGGGAACTGTCGGACCTCGTCGACGACCTCGCGAAGCGGACCGATCTCCGCGGGCTGTTGTTCGCCAGCGGGAAGCCGCGGCAGTTCATCGCCGGGGCCGACCTGCACGAACTCGGGGCGCTCGTCGAGCACACTCGCGAAGAGGTGACAGCGGAGCTGAACTCCGGTCACGACCTCAACGACCGTGTCTCGAAGCTGCCGTTCCCCACCGTCGCCCTGATCAACGGCCACTGCATGGGGGGCGGGACCGAGCTCGTGCTCTGCATGGACGACCGAATCGTCGCCAGCGACGCCAGGGCGAAGGTCGCCCTCCCCGAGACGAAGGTCGGCCTGATCCCCGGCTGGGGGGGCACCCAGCGGATGCCCCGGCTCGTCGGCATCAGCCAGGCGATCAAACTGATCACCTCCGGCGATCCGATGGACGCGACCGAGTGCGTCGCTACCAACTTCGCCTTCGACGCCGTCCCGACCGACCAGTTGATCGAGGCCGGCAAACGGCGGATCGACCAGTTGCAGGAGTCCGGCGAGTGGACGGCCAATCGCGAGAAGCGGTCCGCCGGCATGGGGCTCTCGGCCGACCAACTGCAGTTCGCGTTCGCCTGTGCCGAGGGGCAGGTGATGGCGACGACGAAGGGGCACTACCCCGCCCCGCCGACGGCTCTGAAGGCGATGGCGGAGGGGGTCAACCTCCCACTTGACGAGGCGATTCAGGTCGAGCTGAAGTACGCCCTCGAGGTGACCGGCACGCCGATCAACGCGAACCTCGTCGACGTCTTCTTCATGCAGACGGCGATCGCCAAGGACTCGTTCCTCGACGACAAGGTTCCACCACGGGACGTCACGAAGGTCGGCGTCCTCGGGGCCGGACTGATGGGAGCCGGCATCGCGACCGCCCACGCCCGCAGCGGCTTCCGCACGGCCCTCGTCGACGTCAACGACGAAGCCGTCGGCAAGGGCATGGCCTCGGCTCGCAAGGTCGTCGAGAGCCGCATGAAGATCGGGCGGGCGACGACGGACGACCTCGCCGGGCTGCTCTCGCACCTCGCCCCGTCCACGTCGCACGAGGCGTTCAAGGACTGCGACGTCGTCGTGGAGGCCGTGCCGGAGAACGAGGACCTGAAGACCAAGGTCTACGGGCAGATGGCCCCGTTCCTGATGGACGACGCGATCCTCTGCTCGAACACGTCGACGATCTCGATCACCCGCATGGCCGCCTCGGCCCCGAACCCCGAGCGGTTCGCCGGACTGCACTTCTTCTACCCGGTCGATCGGATGGCGCTCGTCGAGGTGATCCGCGGTGAGCAGACGAGCGACGAGACCGTGGCGACGCTCGTCGAGTTGTCCCGCCGCATCCGCAAGACGCCGATCGTCGTCGGCGACTGCCCCGGCTTCCTCGTCAACCGCATCCTGCTCCCCTACATGAACGAGGCGCTGCTGCTGCTCGTCGAGGGGGCCGACATGGACCGCATCGACAAGGCGGCCATGCGGTTCGGCTTCCCCATGGGGCCGATCGCCCTGCACGACTTCGTCGGCCTCGACACGGCCCACTCCGCCGGGCAGGTGATGTGTGCCGGCTTCGGTGACCGGGCCGTGCAGACGCCGCTCCTTGGCGACCTCGTCGAGGCGAAGCGGCTGGGACGGAAGACGGGGAGCGGGTTCCGGCAGTTCGTCGGCAAGAAGCAGAAGCCGGCCGCCGACCCGGACTTCGCCCCGTTCCTCGAGAAGCACCGCGGCGAGACCCGCGAGCACACCGAGCAGGAGATCACCGAGCGGCTCGTGCTGCCGATGCTGCTCGAGGCGACCCGCATCCTCGCCGAGGGCATCGTCCGCGAGCCGGCCCACGTCGACATGGGCCTGATCCTCGGCATCGGATTCCCCCCCTTCCGCGGCGGCCTCCTCCACTGGGCCGACGACGAGGGCCTCGAGAACCTCGCCAACCGCTGCGAGAACTACGCCCAACTCGGCGAACGCTTCGCCCCGACGGACCTGCTCACCGACATGGCGAAGACAGGCAAACGGTTCTTTAGGCGGGGGCGGATTCCGGAGTGACGGTCGGGTTGAACCACAGAGACACAGAGGGGCACAGAGGAAGACGGGAGAGAAGTCTGTGGAGATTGACGACGGTGAGTTCAGCGACGACGGGGGAATGACAGTCCGGATTGAGCGCGGGGACGATCTCGACGCGATTCCCGCGTCTCACCAGCATCTGCTGACCTCTCCGCTGCGTGAATGGTGGAGTGATCCGGGGGCAGCCGCCCGATCCGTGGCGGATCGAACGACGCTGTCCGCGATGGCGAAGTGGTTCGAACGAATCTCAGCCGACGGGGCTCCCCGTCTCGAACTCTATTCGCACGACGAGGTTGGGACCCAAGCTGGCATCAGCTTCGACGTGCCCGGCGTCCTCGGCGCGACGATCGGTCCGCCGAAGACCTGTCCTCCAGGCACGGCTTGGCCCAGCGACCTCGTGTCGTTTCACAACCTCGTCGACTTCGTCGACTGGATGGGCCCGGCCAATGCAGGTGGGCTGGTTGGGGCCGACGACCATGGACCGATTCCATACGAAGCCCAAGACGGCGCGGTTGTTCTGGACAACACGTGGACGCTCGGCTGGAGTCCGTGCGGAGACGTGATGTACTGCACCGACGACGGTATTGGGGGCTGGTTCTCCCACGAATCGGGGACGGTATGCGATGAGACCGACCTGGCCAGCTTTCTCGATCGAGTGTTCGCCGAACTACTCGCGGATCGTTGCCCAGAGGTTGGCTGGCGAGGATGAGAGCTACCTCTGTGTCTCTGTGGTTCAACCCAAACGCCCAACTGACAACTGACCACGGACAACCGACCAATGAAACAAGCCGTCGTCGTTGACGCCATTCGGACGCCGATCGCGAACGCGAATCCGGACAGCGGGTACTACCGGGACGTCCGAGCGGACGAGCTTTCGGCGTTCCTCATGAACAAGCTCGTCGAGCGGACGGGGATCGACCCGAATCTCATCGAGGACGTTCGTTGGGGTTGCGTGCAGCAGTTTCGGGAGCAGGGCGTCGACGTCGCCCGGATTGCCGTGCTGATGGCGGGGCTGCCGATCACGATTCCCGGCGTGACGATCAACCGGAACTGCGGGTCGAGTCTGACGGCCATCAACGAGTGTGCGAAGGCGATCGCGGCCGGCTGCGAGGACGTGCAGATCGCCGGCGGCGTGGAGCACATGGACCACGTGCCGATGACGGCCGAGTACGACCCGGCCCCCGGCCTCTTCAAGCGGCACGGCGAGGGGATCATGTACATGGGCCTCACGGCCGAGTACCTCGCCACGAAGTACCAAATCCCGCGCGAAGCCCAGGACGAGTTCGCACTCGCGAGTCACGTGAACGCCAAGCGGGCGACGGAGGCAGGCGAGTTCGCGAACGAAGTCGTCCCCACGTGGGGCCGCGACGCGGAGGGCAACAAGTCCGAGTTGACCGTCGACCAGTGCATCCGCTTCGACACGACGGCCGAGAGACTCGCGAAGTTGCCACCGGTGTTCAATCCACGCGGCGGCTCGGTGACGGCTGGGAACAGTTCGCCGCTGAACGCCGGGGCCGCGGCGACGCTGATGATGTCCGAGGAGAAGGCGGCCGAGCTGGGGCTGACGCCGATCGCGAAGGTGAAGGCCTCCGCTGTCGCTGGTGTGAACCCGGAGGAGATGGGCATCGGCCCGGTCCCCGCCGTTCACAAGGCACTCGAACGAGCCGGGTTGAGGCTCGAGGACGTCGGGGCGATCGAACTCAACGAGGCGTTCGCCGTGCAGTGCCTCGCGGTGCTGAAGCTGCCCGGGCACGACGGGGCGAACGTGAACAGCCGAGGCGGTGCGATCGCCATCGGCCACCCCCTCGGCGGCAG
>JANQQW010000107.1 GCA_028284885.1 Planctomycetaceae bacterium | reverse complement strand
CAACGACGTTTCACGGCGTTCGGGGAAGCCGTTCCGGAGTCCCGTAGGATGGGCTTCGCCCACGACGCCGAAGAGAGGAACGTCGAACGTTTGGGCTGGTGGGCGGAGCCCACCCTACGGGTGCCACTACCGGAAAGTGTCAGGCTTCGGAATGTAGCCCGGAGCGCAAGCGATGAAACTTCGCGCTGGATGCTTTCAAACCAGAATCCGTGTCAATCCGTGACATCGTGCTCATCTGTGACATCCGTGGTCCTGCCTGACACGGACCGGTAGACGCAGCACTTCGGGTTCTGGGCAGAGTGAACTGGGACCGTGCCCCGGTCGTGGTCGACTTGCGGCTTCTCGCGCTTGGTCAGTTCGCACCGTTCTCGGAGCGATCTCTCGTCGCACTGAAGTGGGCGCGTTCCGCGTCGTCCACCTCCTTCTGCTTCTGCTCGACGGTCACCGCGTCTGCGGGTGGCTCACGCTCGTCGGTGCAGCCGACGGGCACGAGGACGAACGTCAGCAGTGCGATCGCGTGTATCTGGTTCATGATCCGCCTCGTTGGTTTCGATGGGTTCGGGCAGGACGTCTGCCGGATCACTCCGCGATCGGCTCGCCGTCGTCGCGAACGCAGTACCGACGAAACACGGCCGGATTGATGTTGTAGCTGAACCCGCGAACCGAACCGTCCGCCATCACTCCGTTGAAGACACCCGAGTGAGATGCCCCGAATCGGCTGCTCCAGATGGTCCCGCCGGACTCGTCGGGATACTGGGAGTCCGGCTCAGGCACACTCGAGGGGCCTCCCCACCGAAGCTGGTCCTGGTCCCACCCCGAGTTGACGTACGGCTCGTTGTCCCCGCCACTCCCGCCGAAGTTGCGCCGGTTCTGCTGCTTCTCGCCGACCATCAGCGTGTTGCTCGTACCGTCGAGGATCGCGGCGATGTTGACCTGCACGGAACTGTTGCAGCCGCGGCGGTTGAGAATGCCGTTGTACGCCGTGAAGCCGTCGCCGGCGTTGCCCGCGTAGTCGCTCTTGGCCGAGGACCCGTAGACTCCGGGCGACCGCCTCGACGGACAGAAGTAGGCCTTCACCGGTGTCTGGTAGATCGTGTTGTCGGAGGGTTCTTCGTACAGGTTGGCCTGCTCGACGTAGGGCATGATCTGGTACATCCAGTTCCAGTGCCCACGGCTGTTGGCGTTGCAGCAGTCGCTGCATCCGGAACTGTTGCTGAACGCTCCGGGCGTCGCACCGGTTGCGTCGTTGCCACCGTCCGGCATGACCTGGTGGTCGCCGTGGTAGTTGTGGAAGGCGATGCCGAGTTGCTTGAGGTTGTTCATGCACTCCGAACGGCGAGCGGCCTCGCGGGCCTGTTGAACCGCTGGCAACAGCAAGGCGATCAGGATCGCGATGATCGCGATCACGACCAGCAACTCGATGAGGGTGAAGCCGGAACGGCTCCGCTGTTTCGACACGACTTCGTCGCGGCAGTCACGACTGCTTGACACGATGGACTCCAGATGGCGGAACGACGTACGGGTAGCGCGGACCGTACGCGTGGGGCGACGGATGGAAACTCTTCGAGCCCGTCAGACGGGGACGGCAGCGATCGGATGCGCAGGGCCTCGGACGAGGCCGACGGAAGGAGGCAGGCAGGCGTTGCCACCTGAGAGCGACAACGTGACGATCTTCAGGTTACGCGCGAATGTGTGGTTTCTCTGAACTGGAAATGAGTCTCACGCGTTGCCACGACATTCCCTGGCGGGTGGCAACTCGTGGAAGCGACGCCGGACGGAAACCACACCGCCCAATCGAGAGCTCCGTAGGGTGGGCTTTGCCCACCACGCCGAAGAGAGGAACGTCGAACGCCCACGCCGGGTACCACGACGTCCGGTCGGCATGGCGCCTGTAGGTCAGGTAGACAGGGCCCGTCCCGTCGGGCGTCAGGCGAGGAGTTCGCTCACCGGGTTGGCGTGGTCGACGTACTGGATCGGGCGGCCGTCCGGTTTGACGAAGTCCGTTCGCGGGTCGATGCCGACGAGGTGGAGGATGGTGGCGGCGATCTCCTCCGGGGTGACGGGGCGTTCGACCGGGCTGGCCCCCTGGGCGTCGCTGGCGCCGATCACCTGGCCCGTCTTGATGCCGGCCCCGGCGAAGGCGACGCTGAAGACGCTGGGCCAGTGGTCGCGGCCCGCCTGGCTGTTGATCTTCGGCGTGCGGCCGTACTCGGTCAGGTAGACGACCAGCGTCTCGTCGAGCAGGCCCCGCTGGTCGAGGTCGGTGACGAGTCCCGCGAAGCCGGCGTCGAACCTGGGCAGCCGCTTGTCGCACTGCGGGAAGATGGTGCTGTGGTAGTCCCAGCTGTTCTGGCCGCAGGTGACGAAGCGGACGCCCGCCTCGACGAGCCGGCGTGCGGTGAGGGAGAGTTCGCCGAGCCCGCCCCCCTTGCTGCCGAGGCCGTACAGGGCCTTGGTCTCGTCGCTCTCCTGCCGCCAGTCGAACGCCTGGGCCCCCTTGCCGGACGCGATGACCTCGACCGCCTTCTCGTCGAACTCGTCCCACGCGGACGTCGGTCCGGCCGGCTGGGCGAGCGAGGACCGCAGCGAGAGGCGGTTGCCGAAGCGGTCGGCGTCGATGGACTTGTTCGTGGCGAGCGACTGGGCGTTGTAGCCGGCGAAGGCGTTCGTCCCGGGTGGCAGCCAGCCGGAGCCGACGAACCTGGAGGTGAAGTCCCGGCCCGGGTTGCTGACGAAGGCGGGCAGCCCTTCGCTGGCGCCGAGTTCGTGGGCGACGATGGAGCCGAGCTGCGGGTTGCCGGAGGGTTGGCTGCCGCTGGCGCCGCGGCCGGGGCGACGCCCTTCGACCATGTACATCGAGCCCCGCTCGTGGGCCGACTCGCGGTGCGTGACCGACCGGACGACGGCGAGCTTGTCCGTGAGACCGGCGAGCCGGGGGAGCTTCTCGCTGACGTGGTAGCCGGGCAGCGTGGTGGCGATGGGGTTGTACTGGCCGCGGACGTCGGCCGGGGCGAGCGGCTTGGGGTCGAAGGTCTCGTGGTGGGTGACGCCCCCCTGCAGCCAGAGCA
>JANQQW010000105.1 GCA_028284885.1 Planctomycetaceae bacterium | reverse complement strand
CATCGACTTCCACAAGACCGGCTTCACCCCATACGTCTCCAGCCTGTTCCTCGCCCGCGACGCCGGCGACCTCGGCTTGTTGGCCCGCGACGAGACGGCCACGCCCTACCTGTTCCAGTCCGGCGAGCACCACCCGGGCCGGTGGTCACTGGAGACGAGCCGCAGCGGCCAGGGGCCGATGGCCGCCCTCGCCAACCTGAAGCTGTTCGGCCGCGACGGCCTCCGCGCCCTGCTGGGCCATCTGCTGACTATGTGCGAGACGCTCCGCGAGCACCTCGGCAGCCACGCGGCGACGACCGTCGTCAACTCCGGCAACGACGGCCTCGTCACGCTGTTCCGTGTCTACCCGGACGGCATCGACACCTTCAGCGTCCCCGAACGCGAACGCCGCGACCCGGCCTTCCAGGAGACGCTCCGCGAGCACAACGCCTACAACCGCCGGGTCTTCGAGATCGTCCAACGCGAGGCCCTCGAAGGCCGCGGCGTCGTCCTCTCCATGACCGACTGCTACCGCGAGACGGACTACGGCGAGCCGATCAACGCCCTGAAGTCCTATGTGACGAGCCCCTTCACCGAGGAACGCTACGTGGACGCGGTGCTCGAGTCGCTGTGGAAGGCACGGGCCGAGGTGGCCGGACGCTGACTCGGCTGCCTTGGTCCCATGGTCCGGGCAGAGTCGGGGCCGAAAGCCCCCGCCGTGCAACCTCAGTCGCGATCTTCGTCTGCAGGGAGGCGGCAGCCGGTGCAGCCGCAACGACCGTTCAGCAGATGGGCCAAGAAGAGAAGTGTGGCCCCGAGGACCGTGGGATGCTGACTCAGCCACGCAACCGGGGGCAGCATCGCCGACGCGACGACCGAGGCCTCCGCCGCTCCGGACTGCGGAGGCTCGGCAACCGGCTTGGACGAGCAGCAACTCGACCCGCACGCCGAGGATGCCTCTGGCTCCGCTGCGACGACCGGCTCCACGCAGCACTCGCCGCCCGCGAAGGCGTCGTAGTTCATGACGGCGAGGCCGACCGCGGCGAACGCCAGCACGGAGTGCCTCCGATGCGCCCGCCAACCAGGGAGCAACGCCCAGAGCCCCAGCAGGACCCCGAAAACGGCGAGAACCTGGTGGAACAACGGGTTCGCCAACCACCCGAACTCGGAAGTCCCGAGGCTGGAGAGGCACAACGGCAGGGCCATGCAGTGCACGACGCAGACGCCGGACAGCACCAGCCCGGTGACGTTGGCGGCGGAACGAAGAGGGACTCTCACGACGACCTCGTTGCAGCGAACCCGGAGCGTTGAGAGCGAACGCTCTCGTTACCTCCGGAGTATTGTCGGCCTACTTCGTAGAACCACACTGCGGAACCGGTCGGCCGGGCGGCCTTCCGGGGCCGGAACGCGGAGCGCAGCGACACGCTCGAGCCGAAGGCACAGCGGCCCGACCACGTGTCGCGTTCGGCTCGCTACTTCTTCCGCGACTCTTCGTGGATCGTGTGTCGGCGGAGTCGCGGGCAGTACTTCTTCAGCCGCAGCCGCTCCGTTCCACGGGTCTCCTTCGGCGTGCGGTAGTTCCGGTCGCCGGTCTCCGTGCACACCAGCCAGACGAATTCGCGCATCAGATCAGTCCTGTTTCAAGAAGTCGCGGGAGATTGTTGCAATGCTGTTGCAACAACGCAATGATTGCCGGCCGTCAGACCGGAACGGAGGTTGTGAGCCATGCCGAAACTCCCCGTGACCGTGCTCTCCGGATTCCTGGGGGCCGGCAAGACGACGCTGCTGAACCACGTCCTCTGCAACCGGGAGGGGCGCAAGGTCGCCGTCATCGTCAACGACGCGAGCGAGGTGAACGTGGACGCCCGGCTCGTCGCCGGAGGCGAGGCCGCCCTGAGCCGTGCGGACGAGAAGCTCGTCGAGATGTCCAACGGCTGCATCTGCTGTACGCTTCGTGAAGATCTCCTCCTGGAAGTCGCCGCCCTCGCCCGCGAGGGACGCTTCGACTACCTGCTCATCGAGTCGACGGGCATCTCGGAACCCCTGCCGGTCGCCGAGACGTTCACCTTCGAGGAGGAAGACGGTAGCAGCTTGAGTGACGTAGCGGAACTCGACACGCTCGTGACGGTCGTCGACGCCCTCGCCTTCCCGCGAGACCTCCGTTCGGACGACGAACTCGCCGAACGCGGGATGGCGATCGGCGAGGAGGACGAGCGGGACGTGGCCCACCTCCTCGTCGACCAGGTCGAGTTCGCGAACGTCATCGTCTTGAACAAGATCGACCTGGTGTCCGAGTCCGACCGGGCCGCGCTGCGGCGCATGCTGGCCGAACTCAACCCGCACGCCAAGATCGTCGAGGTCGAACAGGGACGCGTTCCGCTGGAGCACGTCTTCGACACCGGACTGTTCAATCTGGAGTGGGCTGAGAAGGCCGGCAACTGGCTCTCCGTCCCGCGCGGCCATGAGACACCCGAGACCGACGAGTACGGCATCTCGCACTTCGCCTTCCGCTCCCACTCGCCGTTCCACCCGGGACGACTCTGGGCGCTGCTGCTCGACGGCGAGGAGTTCCAGCGCGTCGTGCGGGTGAAGGGCCTGTTCTGGCTGGCCACGCGCGACAAGTACGCCGGCTTCCTGTCCCTGGCCGGGCAGGTTCTGACACACGAACCCGTGGGGCGGTGGTGGGCGTCCATCCCCCGCGACGACTGGCCCGACGATCCGGAGATTCAGGAGTACGCCTCCGAGTTGATCCGGGCGGGAGTGTACGGGGACCGCCGACAGGAGTTCGTCGTGATCGGCCGCGACGTCGATCCGGTCGCGCTGAAGGCGGACCTCGAAGCGTGCCTGCTGACCCCCGAGGAACTCGAACTCGGACCCGAGAACTGGGCGAGACTCGACGACCCGTTCCCGGCTTGGTTCCCGGACGAGCCCAAGAGCGAACTGGAATAGAGGTCGCTGCGCGGCGACCAGTCGAACGACTCGATCCCGGCAAGGGAGTTGCCCGGAACAACTCGTGCTCAGGAGGAGCCGAACCGCAGGCGGGACTCGAGGATGAGAACGTTCCGATTGTCTCTCGTGGCTGTCGTGTTGAGCGGGGCCCTCGCCACCGCCCGGGCCTGCGAACCGTGCTGCCCGCAACGCGTCGACGTCACGTTCCACGGCATGGAGGCACGGGAACTGCCGGAACGGATCCCGTTCCCGGAGGTGCGACGGCTGCAGTTCGTCGACGTCCGGCTCACGGCCGAGCGGCTGGAACGTCTGCTCGCCTCGACCTGGGTCGAGTCCGTGAGCATCGAGGGCTGCATCGTCGGGGACGAGGTCTGCACGGTGTTGGCCCGTCACGCGTCGCTGTGCGAGGTGCGTCTCGTCGGGACGCAGGTCACGGACGAAGGGCTCGCGACGCTGTCGCGGCTCGACCGGCTGCGCACGGTCGACCTGCGGGGAACGCGGGTGTCGGCCGCAGGAGTCGCCGCCTTCCTCGAGTCGACCGGCGTCGAGTTCGTCGACGTTCGCGGCACGGGCATCAAGAACGTGGACGCCCTGCTCGCCGTCCGACGTGGCCAGGTGGAAGTCCTCGCCAACGAGCCCCCGGACCGCTCGGGCGAGATCGACGTCGCACGCACGCGGGAGCCGTGACGGCTACGCCACTTCTTCCAGCACGTCCTCGTGGACGTAGATCGGGAGCATCGGCTCGAAGTGGGTGGCGAGGGCGATCGCGTCGCTGGGGCGGGCGTCGATCTCGATCAACTCGCCGTCGCGGCGGACGCGGATGACGGCGTAGTAGGTGTGGTCCACGAGGTTGTTCACCACCACGTCCTGCACCTCGCCACCCATCTGCTCGATGGCGTTCTTCAGGAGGTCGTGCGTGAGCGGCCGGGGCGGGATCTCCCCCTGCACGCGGCGGTCGATGCTCGTCGCCTCGAAGATGCCGATCAGGATCGGGAACGTCCGGTCCCCGTCGGACTCCTTGAGATAGATGACCTGCTGGTCGTTGATCTCGGAGATGATGATGCGGACGAGTTCCATGTGCACGAGCACGGCAGCGGCTCCGGTGTCGATCTTCCGTCGGTGGCGAAAATCGATGATACCGAACGGCCCGAGGCGTGTCCGGTGTGCGGGAACCGTCCGAGGGAACGGAGTCACCGCCGGCGACGACCCCGCCCTCCCCTCGCCCCCTCGGTGGGAGCGAGTTAGGGTGAGGGACCGCAGGCACGCGATCGCGAGCGGAATGGAATCCAGCGGACCGCGGTCCGGGCCGAAACACTCCACGAACAGCGAACCACCATGACACGCGTCGCCGTCTACGGCTCCACCGGTTACACGGCTCTCGAACTGATCAGGATTCTGCTCAGGCACCCCGGGGCCGAGATCACCGCGCTCACCAGCCGGAACGAGGAGCGGCCGCCGATCGGCGAGGTGCACACGGCCCTTGCCGGACGGCTGGACCTCCGGTGCGAGAACCTCGGCCCCGAGGAGGTGGCGGCACGCTGCGACCTCGTCTTCTGTGCCCTGCCCCACGCGGCCAGCATGGCGGTGGTGCCCACGCTGCTGGAGTCGGGCGTTCGCGTGGTCGATCTCTCGGCCGACTACCGGCTCTCCGACCCGGCCGTCTACGAGACCTGGTACCACGTCGAGCACACCGACGCCGAGCGGATGGCCCGCACGGTCTACGGACTGCCGGAGCTCTTCTGCGACGCGATCCCCGAGGCCGACCTCGTCGCCAATCCGGGCTGCTACACGAGTACCAGCATCCTCGGCCTTGCGCCGCTGCTGGTGGAGAAGCGAGTCGATCCGCGGTCGATCGTGGTCGACGCGAAGAGCGGCGTCTCCGGGGCCGGCCGCGGGCTGAAGTTGGGCACGTTGTACGCCGAGTGCAACGAGAGCATCTCCGCGTACGGCGTGGGGAACCACCGACACACGCCCGAGATCGACGAGGTCCTCTCGACGGCGAGCGGGCAGACGGTCGAGGTCGTCTTCACGCCTCACCTCGTGCCGATGGACCGTGGCATCCTCTGCACGAGCTACTGCGACCCGCTGGACCCGAACTGGGACGAGGCCGAGGTTCTCGACCTTTACCGCCGGTTCTACGAGGGGAAGCCGTTCGTCCGGGTGGTGGAGCACCTGCCGCGGACGAAGGACGTGGCCCACACGAACTTCTGCGACGTCACCGTTCGCCGCAGCCGCGGCAAGCTGGTGGTGCTCTCGACGACCGACAACCTCGTGAAGGGGGCCGCGGGCGTGGCCGTTCAGAACTTCAATCTGATGACGGGACACCCCGAGACGACGGCGCTGCTGTAGCAATCAGTCGCGACGTGGCGGGTCGAGGTTCTCACGGGGGATCAGCGATTCGTTGCGTCGGATGAAGTCGCGGTTGCCGCCCCCGGCGTCGAAGTCGGGCGTGGCCAGAGGTTCGAGGGGAACGGGGACGAATCCGTTCTCGACGTCGAGTTCACCGCCCGCGTCCGGCCGTTCGTCTTCGAGCGCTGGGCGGAACGCGCCGTTGTCCGGGGCCGGGCGGAAGTCGTCCGCGGGGCGGAACTCGATCGACGGCTTCGCGTCGTCGTCACGTCGCGGGCGACGGAACGGGGCCGGCTTCTCCAGCCGCCTTCGCAACTCGAAGCGGGCCTCGGCCAGTTCGAGTCGTGCTTGAACCAAGTCGATGCGGGCAAGAATCGCCTCGCGTCGGGCGTCGATCGCCACCGCCTCGGTCTTCGCCGAGCGACTCTCGATCTCGCCCTTGATCGCGGCGGTCTCGCTGCGAATCCGCGTCACCCGTGCCCGGTCTCGGTCCATCTGGATCTGCGAGACGACCCCCTTCTCGAACAGCTGGGACGTCCGTTCCAGCTCCTGCTCGGCGAGCACGTACTGGGCCCGCTTCGCATCGAGCTGTTCGACGAGGGCCTCTCGTTCCGACTCGGCACGGCTTCGCTCGATGCGGCCGCGCTGCTCCGTGAGTTCGGCCAGTTCCTCCCGGAGTTCGATCCGCAACTCGAGCAGTTCGACCCGCTCTCGCAGGAACTCCGTCTCGGGTTCGGACCGGACGTCCGGCTTCTCCTCCTGTGCGGCGAGCAGCGACGCGGTGCCGAGGACGAGGACGGGGATCAGGAACACCGGTTTCATCTTGCACTCCTCTTGCCGGGCGTGTGGGACTCAGTCCGCTTTGCGTTCGACCTTCTCGATGATCGCGTCGAGCTTGCGAATGACCTCCTCTTCCTTCTGCCGTTGGGTCGCGGCCTCGCGGACGCGCTCGACGGCTCGGATCCGCTCCTGCACTTCCTTGAGCTTCCGCTCGGCTTCCTCGGGCGTTCGGACCTCGTCGTCCGCGTCGGTCTCGACCGCCGCCCCGCGGTCCCCGGCCGAGGCGTCGTCGGCCGGTGCCTCGGGCCCGTCGGTCGTCTTCTCGGAGGTCGCGTTCTCGGCCTTGGACGCCGTCTCCATCCGCGGGACGGCATGGAAGATCGAGCGGCCGTTGTAGGCGCGGAGCTCGACGAAGCGGCGGGCGACGTCGACGTGCATCGACTGGAACCCGTTGTTCGACGGGACCGTGTCGTCGTACAGCCGACGGCCGGTCTTCTTGTCGATGATGACGGCCTTCGCCATCCAGAAGCTGAAGTCGCTCTGCTGCACGTACCGCCGCGACGCGAACACGACGAACGGCGAGTCCGAGAAGTAGGGCAGCAACAGGGCCTGCCCGTCGATCTCGTCCTGCCAGACGCGTTCGCCCGACCGGCGGTCGAACGCGACGACGTGGCCGCTGAACCGGACGTGCGGGATCTCGTCGTCGGCGATGAAGTTGACGCGGTTGCGGTTGCTGCCGGCACTTACGAAGACGTAGACGCGGCTCGCGTCGGCGAGGGCGTAGACCTGCCCGCGGCGTTCGAGCACCTTCTCCGGCACGTCGGCGAGCTCCTGCGTCTCGCCGGTGACGAGGTCGAGCAGCGTCAGCCCTCCCTTGCGGGTCATGGTCAGCAGATGGTCGTCGTCCAGTCGGACGAGGCCCGTGTCCCGCTCGAACTCGATGCTCCAGACCGGCTTCTCGGCGGTGCGAGTGTGCCTTGCGACCACCGTCTTCACGCCGCCGAGGCCGAGGAGCCCACCGGCGGAGCGGTTCTCGACGACGACGAGCCCCTTCTCGTCGAGCAGCAGCGAGCGTTCCGCCATCTCGGCCCAGCGGTTCGTCTCGACCAGCTTGCCGTCGCTGGCGCGGAAGACCCGCAGGTCGGTGCCCTGGCCGCCGTTGCCGACGTAAAGGAACTCGCCGTCGCCGAAGACGCGTTCCCGGGCGGGCAGTCCGTCGAGCGTCCAGCGGAGGTCCCCCGTGTCGGCGTCGTGCACGCTGATGCTTCGGCGGCCGTGCAGGCAGACGTAGTTCGCGTTCGCGGTGGCGAGGTGGCCGCTGCGGCTCGCCCGGCTGGCGACGCCAGTGTTCCCGACGATCTGCGGCCCGCCGTACATCGTCACGTCGCCCGCGTGGTTGACGTTCGCGTGACGGTAGAAGGTCGCCAGCTGAGACGGCGTGCCCGTCTCACGCGTCCAGACGATTCGCCGGTCGATCGGCGAGAGGACGTGCAGCACGTCCTGGTACGCGAGGAAGACGTACTGTCCGTCGGAGACGCAGACCCCCTTGTCGTTGGTGTTCTGGTTGCTGGTGCGAAGTGCAGGAAGCCAGTGTCGCCGGCCGCTGCGGGCATCGACGACCTCGAGCCGACGGACGAGGTTCCCGCCGCCGAAGTAGTTCTGTTGCTGGTGGACCACGAACCGGTGCCGCTTCAGGAACGGCGTCCGCGACGGGTGCGGCGTGACGGGGAACGTCGTCTCGTTCGACGAGTAGTCCCGCGTCTGCACCAAGGAGACGTCGATCTCGCCCCAGTCGTCGACCGGGCCCTGCTCGCCGGTCTCGTCGTGCGTCGCGAGCAGTTCGTCGAGGGTCTTCCGGACGCGGGCGACCCGCTCGGCATCCGCACCGTCGAGGAGGCGGCGGATGCGGGCGTCCACGACTGCGAGTGGCGTTCCGTCGGCGATCAGCTTCGCGACGTAGGCCTCCTCGACCTCGTCTGCCGACGGGTGGAAGGCGAACAGGTCGCAGAAGCGGCGGAGTTCCCCGGAATCGGTCCGGTCGAGTTCACCGGCGCGACGCTCGATCTCGGTCCCGTGTGTCGCACGATGCTCGTCCGTGAGACGGTCCCACGTGTCGGCGAGTCGCCCGGCGAGCCAGTCGCGCGAACGGACCCGGACGGCGGCTTCGGACCGGCGGACCATCGTGTCCGGCAGCTCCGCCGCGAGCGCGAGGTAGGCGGCGAACGCCTCGTCCGGACGGTCGGCCGCGAGCAGTTGACCGGCTTGCAGCCGCCGGTGTTCGAGTCGCTCCGCCGGCGTCCGGACGATCTCCGCCAGTCGGGCCAGCTCCGCGTCCGCCTTGCCCGGGTTCTCACGGACGACGGAAACGAGAGCGCGTGTCAGCGTCGCACGGAACTCGTCGGCGAGCTCCGCGGGCACGTCGTCGAGGGCGACCCGCTCGAGAGCGGCCAACGCCTCGGCCGGCTTGCGGGCGAGGAAGTGGACCTCGGCGAGCTTCATCGCCGGCTCGGCG
>JANQQW010000101.1 GCA_028284885.1 Planctomycetaceae bacterium | reverse complement strand
GTCGAGGTGGTCGAGCCGGCGATCGAGTTCGAGACGTTCGTCGAGGAGGGAGAGGCCGTCCCGGCCGCCGAGTTGGTCCTTCCGGTCGAGGACTGGGCGAAGGCGACGGTGGCGGGAACGATGGTCGTCGCCGACCGGATGACGACCCTGGGAGACCGAGCGGTCGCCTCCATGCGTTCGACGATCGTCGACGGGGTCGACACGTCGATTCGGAGAGTGCGGGACATGGTCGTCACGCCGTTCGTCGGTGACGCGCTCGCCGTCGAACCGTCCGACACGGCACGCCGCTGAGCGACCGTCACCCGGCCGACCGCTCGATCGCGTCGGGCAGTCCCTCGGCGATGGTCGGGAATCGTGGTTCGAAGCCGAGTTCGTCGCGGACGCGTCGGTTCGAGCACCGCTTGTTGAGCCCCCCCGCACCGTGGCGGGCTCCGGTCGAGGCGTCGAACGTCGGCGGCGACGTCCCGACGAGTTCCGCCAGTTGGCTGAAGTAGTCGCGTCGCGTCACCGGCTGGTCGTCGCAGACGAGGTAGGTGCGTCCGCGGGCCGTGTCGGCGTCGGCCGCGACGCGAACGACGGCCGCCGCGTCTTCGACGTGGATCAGGTTCAGCCACGCCTCCGGCTCGCCGCCGATCGGCTCGCCGGACCGCAACGCCTCCGCACGACGCAGCAGCCGGTCCGGTCCGTAGATGCCGGCGAGGCGAATCACCGTCGCGGCGGGCGCGGCGGTCGAGTCGGTCGCCGGGAACCGCTGCCAGACGAGTTGCTCGGCGTCCCGGCAGACCACGCCGGAGTCCCGCTGCGGCTCACACGGCGACGTCTCGTCGACCACCGAGCCGTCGGACTGCCCGTAGACGCTCGTGCTGGAGACGTGGACGAACCGCCGCACGCTCGACGGCAGCGCCGCCAGCAGGTGGCCGAGCCCGTCGACGTAGACCTCCCGCTGCGACGGCCCGGCGGAACGGTCGTAGCCGACCGCGTGCAGCACGCACTCGACCTCCGGCAGGTCGGCCAACGACTCGGGCCGCGTGACGTCCGCCACGATCGGCCGCCAACCACGTTCGGCGAATGTCTCGGCTCGCTCGGCCGACCGGGTCACGGCGAACACCTCGTCCCCGGACGAACGCCACGCCTCGGCCACCCGCGTGCCGACGTAACCACACCCCACCACCAACCGTCGCATCACTTCCTCCCCTTGATCGCCGGCGCCAACGGCTGCCCTTCGTCGAGATGCCGTGCGAACCGTTCCGCGGCATCGGCCAGAATCCGCTCGTCCTCCTTCGGGACGCGGCCCTCGACGACGACGGCATCGTCACCGATCGCTCCGAGCACTCGCCGAATCTCGCGGGCCGCCTCGGCTCGGAAGTCGGTCAACTCGTCTTCGTTCAGGTCGGTCCGAAGCAGGTCGGTCGTGCTCTCGGTTCGCTCCCGCCGCAGCCGCGCGAGCGTCTCCCCCTGGGTGCGGTACAGCTCCCCGCCGACGTACGCCCGCCGCAGCCGGTCCCCGGCGTCGAGGTGGTAGACCGGGTCCTGCCCGACGTACAGCGAGCAACCGGACTCTCGCAGGCCGACGAAGAAGACGGTCGCGTGCTCGCCGCCGACGATCCGGAACTCGGCACGACGTCCGTAGGCCGTCGCCTCCCGCAGCAGGTCCTCGCGATCCGACTCCTCACGTGCCATACGACTCGCCCAACCGGCAACCTCGGAACCAACGCCCTGATTGTAGCGGTCGCCCGCCACCCGTCGCCCGCCACGCGTAGGCGTCGTAGCGAAAGCAAGACGACGACGTCCGAAGGCCCTGCGGCCGCCCGTGTTTCGACGCCGCCGTTGCTTGACACCCGCCGGGCGGTGGGGCACCTTCGACAGCGTCCAAACCGGCAGCTCTCGCCGCGACTCGGGCCCGTCGATCGGTACGGAGCACAGTCCGAAAGTGTCCATCTTGATCACCGAGATGCGTGGCCCCGAGTCCGCCGAGTTCGCGAGCTTCGACTCCGAGCGGATGGAGGCCGTCGAGGCACGCCAGCAGCGGGTCGCCGAGTTCCTCGAACGGCACGAGCTCGACGCCGTGCTGCTCCGGCTTCCGGAGAACATCGCGTGGTTCTCGGTCGGGGCGGACGTCACCCGCTTCGGTGGCGGGCAGGAGACGACGGCCGCGTTGTTCGTCACGCCGGAGGCCCGTGTCGTCGTCACCAACGACGTCGACTCGCCGCTCCTGTTCGAGCAGGAGTTCGCCGGCACCGGCTTCCAGCTGAAGGAACGGCCGTGGCACGAGGACTGCTCCGCGCTGCTGGCGGACCTCTGCCGCGGCCGCCGCGTCGGCTCGGACTCGCTGAACGGCGGGACGAAGTTCGTCCAACGCGAGTTCGCGGAACTGCGGTTGCCGCTCGCGGAGATCGAGGTCAAACGGCTGCGGCAACTGGGTCGGATCGCCACGCACGCCGTCGAGGCGACCTGCCGCAAGACCGAGCCGGGCCGGTCCGAACTGGAGATCGCCGCCGAACTCGCCCACCGGCTCGTCAAGCACGGGGCCTTCCCTGCCCGGCTGCAGGTGGTCGGCGACGACCGGGCGGAACGGCACCGCCACTGGGCCCCCGGCCACTTCCCCGTCGAGTCGCACGGCACGCTCGGCGTCGTCGCCCGCCGTTGGGGCCTGCACGTCGCCGTCACCCGCACCGTCTGTTTTCAGCGGCCGGACGAGTCGCTCCGCGAGGCGTACCAGCACGCCCAGATCGCCTTCGCGACCGCGGCCCACTTCTCGCGGGCGAACGAAGGCGTCGCCAACGTCTGGTCGCGGGTCGAACGGATCTACGACAAGTTCGGCCGTCCCGACGCCTGGCGAACGGCCGACCAGGGGGAGATTCTCGGCTACGCCGTCCGCGAGGAACCGCTGGTCCCCAACGGCGAACGCCTCCTGGTGCCCGGCACGCCCCTCCACTGGCACCCCGCCGTCGACTCGGCCCTCGTAGGCGACACGCTCCTCGTCACCGAGAAGGGCCCCGAACTGATCACGCCGATGGAGGACTGGCCGAAGCTCACCATCGAGGTGAAAGGCCGCCCCGTCGACCTCCCCGCCCTGCTGCGACGCGACGGGTGAGACGGCCGTTCAATCGGCTCGACGTCTCGCCGAACGGCCGCGTCACGGCACCACGAACAACGGGTGATCGTGGCTGTCGGTGAGTGCAACTTCGTTCGCGTCCCAGCGACACCCACCGCCGCGTCAGAACGGGAACCGGTCGTCGAGTTCACTGGCGGCCAGTTCGACGAGGAAGCCGGAGAGGCGTTCGACGATCACGCTCATCAGCCGTTCGCCCTTCTCGGCGTTCGCCGCGTGGGGGTTGCCGGCCCCGGTGTTCGTGGTCAGCAGGTGCCACGGCCGGGTCAGCGAGACCCAGCCTTGGTTCACCCCCTCGAACCGCGTCGCCGTGGTCGCCCCGTCGTCGGCGGCGAGTTCGCCCGTCTCCGGGTCGCGGACGACGAGGTGCGGGAAGTAGGCGAGGGCGAGCGACGTCTCCATCTCCCCCGCGTGGTCGTCCGGCACGTCGAAGATCTCCGGTTGGACGTCCTTCGTCGTCTCGCGAAACCAGTTGGCGAGGAACACGTGGACCGGCGTGGTGCCGTACAGCTCGCGGAGCAGCGGCTTCAGGTCGTTCCCGCCGTGGCTGTTCAGCAGCAGCAGCTTGTGCACGCCGTGCTGGGCGAGTGAGTCGACGAGGTCCCGGACAACGGTCCCCACGGTCGACGGCCGCAGGTTCATCGCCAGCGGGAACGCCATCTGGTTCGACTCCGTCCCGTACGGAATCGTCGGCAGCACCACGACCCTCGCCCCGCGGTCCCAAGCCGCCTCGCAGACCCGCTCGCCGATCGCATCCGCCTCGTACGTGTCGGTCCCGTACGGCAGATGCAAGTTGTGCGGCTCCGTCGCCCCGAGCGGCAGCACGGCCACCTCGTACGGGTTGCCGCGAACGTGGCCGTAGTTGGTCTCGGCGAGAATCCACGGTCGCATTGTCACGTCTCGTAGGGTGGGCTGTGCCCACCGGGTATGATCTGAACCACTCGTCGAGGGCGGAGCTCACCCTGGAACTTGAGGCGGATCGAGCCATGCGGAACTGCACGCCGGCCGAGTTTCTCGAACGATGGCCTGGCTCGCTGGAGCCCGTCGCCGTTCCCGAACCACGTCCGAGTCTACCATCGGGAGCACGACGTGACCTCGTGGAGTTCGGGTTGCCGCGCGACGTGAGCAGTCTCTGCTACAACGACATCGGACTGCGATTCACGGGCACGGCCACACCGCTCGCTGCGATCTGGGAACGCGATTCGCGAATTGCCGATGGGATGGGCGACATCCCCTCCGGGTGGTCGTCGTTCTGGCATCTCGCCGACCAGGAGTACCTGCAGGGTGGCGGGTGGATCTGCATCGAGGAGGAGAGCGGGCGACTGGTCGTCGTCGACTTGGACCAGCCGGAGCCGGTGTACCTGCTTTCCGCGACGCTGTCCGACTTCTTCACGACTCTTGCTCACTTCGTCGAATGGAGCGAGACGACGGGCGGGCTCCCGGATGCCATCGAGCAACTGAGCGAAGACCTACGCGAGCAGAGTGTCGTTCCAGTTCAGGAACTGGAGCCATTCTGGATGAACTTCGTCGATGCCACCCTCGACGGCGATCCGATCAACCTGATCGTCTCGTTGACTCCGCTGACAGTTCGACCGGGCGAGTACTTCGACCGCTTGGATCGCCACCCGTAGTCGCCTCGTCTTTCAGTCCCGGCGGATCCGCACGTACCGGAAGTGGACCGGGTTCCCCTCGGACTGGAGGCCGATCGGGCCGGTCGTCAGTTCGGTTGGTTGGCTCTCGGCGATCTTCTCGCCGTTGAGGTACGAGGTCAGCGCTCCGCCCTTCGAGACGATCTCGACGGTGTTCCACTCGCCGGCCGGCTTGCGGGCCGTCTCGCGGGCGGCCGGGTCGTCGGCGACCTCGACCGTCACGTCGCGGGCGTTCGACTTGATGCTCGCCATCTCGTCCCAGCGGCCCTGCACCTCAAGGCACTTCGGCCACGCCCGGTGCTCGCCCGTGACGAAGACCAGCACGCCCGTGTTCAGCTTCGTCGGGTCCTCCGCCTCCTCCGGCTCCGGGAAGCGGTAGTCGAAGCGGAGCGTGAAGTCGCCGTACGACTCCTTCGTGTAGAGGTACCCCTTCGGCCCGCCCAGGCACTCGATCCGCCCGCCCGCGTCCCGCCAGCTCGGCGAGTCCGACGGCTTCGACTCGAAGACGACGAAGTCCTCGAACGGAATCGTCGTCAGCCCCTCCTCCACCTCGAACAACGGTTCGTCGGGCAGGACCGGCGTCTCGACGGTCTCCGACGGCACCGGATCGGCCGGCGGGTCGTCCGTTCCGCCGCAGCCGACCACGAGTAGAGCGAGGATCGTGCAAACGAGCAGCCGCGTGCCGGGCTTCGTCATGGAGTGACTCGGGAGTGGGAGCGATGTCTCGTCCCACTCTACCGACTGCGTCCCGGTTGGTCCCGGCTCGTGGAGCACACCTCTGGTGTGCTGTCTGGTGAACGGCTTCGGACAGCACACCGGAGGTGTGCCCCACGGTCAGGCGATGACGTCGTGGACGACGCGGCCGTGCACGTCGGTCAGGCGGAAGTCGCGGCCGGAGTACCGGTACGTCAGCCGTTCGTGATCGACGCCCATCAGGTGCAGGATGGTGGCGTGCAGGTCGTGCACGTGCACGCGGTTCTCGACGGCGTGCATGCCGAACTCGTCGGTGTTGCCGTACATCAAACCCCCCTTGGTGCCGCCGCCGGCGAGGAACATGCTGAAGCCGGTGTGGTGGTGGTCGCGGCCGGCCTTCCTGCGGTCCTTGTCCTTCTTGTTCTGCTGGGCGTACGGCGTGCGGCCGAACTCACCACCCCAGACGACGAGCGTGTCGTCCAGCAGGCCGCGCTGCTTGAGGTCGGTCAGCAGGGCGGCGGTCGCCTTGTCGCCGTCGGCACACAGGGAGCGGTGCTTGTCGTCGTTGTTCGAGTGCGTGTCCCAGGGCTGCTTGCCCTTGTTCACGTAGTAGACCTGCACCATGCGAACGTCCGCCTCCAGCAGCCGCCGGGCGAGCAGGCAGCTCTTGCCGTAGGGCGTGCTGCCGTACGCCTCCTTCACGTGCTTCGGCTCGCCGGAGGTGTCGAACACCTCGGTCGCCTCGCGCTGCATGGCGAAGGCCATCTCCATCGAGCGAATCTGCGACTCGAGGGCCGGGTCGTCGTGGCGGGAGGCGAGGTGCAGGCGGTTGATCTGGCCGAGCAGGTCGAGCTGCTCGCGTTGTTCTCCGCGGGACCACTCCGGGTGGCGGACGTTGGCGACGAGCTTCTCGACGGCGAGGTCGTTCGTGTCGACCGACATCCCCTGGTGACGGCCCGGCAGGAAGGCGTTGGACCAGAGTTGCGGTCCGACGACCGGCAGCCCCGGGCAGAGCACCACGAACGACGGCAGGCTGCGGTTCTCGCTCCCCAGCCCGTACGACAGCCACGAGCCGAGCGACGGCCGGATCGGCTGCTGGTTGCCGGAGTTCATGATGAGGAGGCCCGGCTCGTGGTTCGGCACGTCGGTGTGCATGCTGCGAATCACGCAGAGGTCGTCCGCG
This sequence comes from Planctomycetaceae bacterium, assembly GCA_028284885.1. GTDB lineage: Bacteria > Planctomycetota > Planctomycetia > Planctomycetales > Planctomycetaceae > JANQQW01. The sequence continues at coordinate 22,740 of JANQQW010000101.1, read as the reverse complement.
TGGTTGGCGAGGTGCGGGAACAGCTCGCTCATCACCACGCCGCTCTCCCCCTGCGGGGCGAACCGGAACGGCGAGGGCATGTACCCGGCCCCGCGGCCCTTCGACCGCTCCGTCGGGTTCTCCCCCTCGTGCTTCAGGAGGGCCGGCTTCGGGTCGAACGTGTCGACGTGCGACGGCCCGCCGTTCATGAACAGGAACAACACCCGCTTCGCCTTCGGAGCGTGGTGCAGCCCGTCGAGCGACCCGTTTGCGGCGCGGGCCGTTCCGAGCATCCCCGCCGACTGGAGCGCCCCAGTGAGACCGATCGTGCCGAAGCCGGCACCGGCGCGTTGGAGGAGCGAACGGCGGGAGAGTTGGAGATCGACATTCATTGTCTGTCCCTTGTCTATTGTGTTCTCAACTCGCCCGCGGAGCGAATTGCAATGGCTGGTCGGCGCCGCGGTTCAGGGCTTGATTGAGGTGTGAGGTCTCGAGTTGCCCTCGGCTCATCTTCACGAGGAAGTCGGTCAAGTTCATGTCGAACTCTTCGAAATGGCCGTCTTCCGTCGCGGCGACGATCGTCCAACCGTCGCTTGGTCCATTCGTGTGCCAAAAGAACGAGTAGCCGTTGTCGTTCCCGCCGAAGCCCAACAGGCCGCTCAGCTCGGGGAAGATGGAATAGGGGACCTCGTCGGGCTCCATTTCCTCGAACCACGATTCCAACTGGTCCGGGTACAAGCCGTCTGGTCCTGCCTCTTCAGCAACCGCAGTCGGCCCGAGCACGACAACCATGTCTCCCGGTAGTCGAAACGAGCCGACGCCGTAGACGTTGAGCAACTCCCGGTAGTCCGCCGGGAAGACGATCTCGAGGGACTGCTCCGCGGCGGTCCAATCCGACTCCGTTGGTGGACCGGTCGGCGACTCCGGTGCCGGAAAGACTTGTCTTAGAGATTCCATGGCAGTCCGGCTCAGTCGAGGAACAGCATCTCGTTCGAGGCGAGCAGGGCCTGGGCGTACTGCTGCCAGCGTTTCTCGGTGTCGTCGCCGTCGCTCAGGAAGGCGAGGGCGATTTCGCGTTCGGCACTCGTCGGCTCGCGGGCGAAGCAGAGTTCGTAGGCGAAGTCGATCCGCTCGGCGTCGCTCTCGGCGTGCTCGCGGACCCGCTTCGTGAAGTGCGACACCTGCTTTGTCATGAAGGGGCTGTTGAGCACGAACAGCTTCTGCAGCGGTGTCGTCGTCTCCACCCGCCGGCTGGCGTGCACGTTCGGGTCGGGGAAGTCGAACATCCGCAGCATTGGGTTGAGGTCGAGCCGGCTGATCCGGCTGTAGAGCGTCCGGCGGACCGCGTCGGCGTCGTCCGGCTGGATCGACTTGCCGCCGACCGACGTGTCGAGTCGACCATTCGCTGCGAGGACGGCGTCCCGCCAGGACTCGACCGGGAGACGGCGGCGGCTCATCCGGGCGAGCCACGTGTTCTCCGGGTCGGCGGCGACGGTCGCCTCGTCGGTCCGGCTGTCCTGCCGATAGGTCGCCGAGAGGGCGATCTCACGGTGCAGCCACTTCAGCGACCAGCCGTTCTCCGCGAACCGAACCGCGAGGTCGTCGAGCAGCTCCGGGTGCGTCGGGCGTTCGCCCAGCTGGCCGAAGTTGCTGGGCGTGCCGACGAGCGGCCGGCCGAAGTACCGGGCCCAGACGCGGTTCACGACGACGCGGGCCGTCAGCGGGTTCTCGGGATCGACGATCGCCTCGGCGAGCTCGGCCCGGCCACTGCCGTTCTCGAAGTGCAGCGGTTCCTCGGTGAGGATGCGGGGGAAGCCACGCTTGACGACCGGGCCCTTCGCGTCGACGTTGCCGCGGACGAAGACGTTGAGGTCCTCGACCTTCCCCTCGGCGACGACGTGCATCGCGTCCGCGGGCTTCTCGGCCTGGTTGCCCTTCTTCTTCACCTCGTCGTTCAGCGGCCGGTTCATCATCTGCGTGCTGGCGAACACGCCGGCGAGCGCGTAGTAGTCCTCGGTGGCGATCGGGTCGAACTTGTGGTCGTGGCAGCGGGCACACGCCATCGTCAGCCCGAGCAGCCCGCGGGAGACGACGTCCACCCGGTCCTCCCACTCGTCCGCCATCACGGCCCGCGACCCGCGGCCGTAGTACTTCGGGCCGAGCCCGAGGAACCCGAGGGCGGCGAGGTTCGTCTCGTCGTCCGGCTCGACGAGGTCGGCCGCGAGCTGCAACCGCACGAACCGGTCGTACGGCACGTCCTCGTTCAGGGCCTCGATCACCCAGTCCCGGTAGAGGTACGCGTTCGGGTAGAACAGCGAACTGTTGTTGCCGACGATGTGGGCCTGGTCCTCTGCGTAGCGGGCGACGTCGAGCCACATCCGCGTCCAGTGCACGCCGTACTGCGGCGACGCCAACAGTCGTTCGACCACCCGCTCGTCCGCGCCGGGTTGGTCGTCCGCGAGGAACGCGGCCACCTCCTCGCGCGTCGGCGGCAGTCCGGTCAGGTCGAACGTGACGCGTCGCAGCCACGTCCGGCGGTCGGCCTCGGCCGTCGGATCGAGGTCGTGCTCTTCGATCCTCGCCAGCACGAACGCGTCGATCGGCCGACGGACCCAGCCGGCGTTCTCGACCTGCGGCGGTTCGTGACGCTGCGGCTTCTGGAAGGCCCAGAACTCGCGGGCCGCCTCGTAGTCGATCTCGGCCTTCTTCGTCTGAACGATCGCCTCCGGGTCGTCCTTCCGCGGATCAACGGCCCCCTGCTCGATCCAGCGGCGGAAGTCGGCGAGCACCTTGTCCGGCAGCTTGCCCTTCGGCGGCATCTCGAAGCCGTCGTAGTGCAGGGCGGAGAGCAGCAGGCTGTCGTCCGGCTTGCCCGGTACGACGGCCGGCCCGGAGTCGCCCCCCGCCAGCAACGCGTCCCGCGTGTCGACCCGCAACGCCCCCTTCAAGTTGCGGTCGGCGTCCGCGTTCGCCGAGTGGCACTCGTAACACTGGGCCACGAGTACGGGCCGAATCCGCTTCTCGAAGAAGTCGAGCTCCGCCTGCTCGTCGGCTCCGGCCAACGTAGGAGCGACGCACGAAAGGGCAACGAAGAGGAGAAGGGTTCGATGCATGACGTCGGGCGGGGCAGCGAGGAGGGAGGAACCGCGGACGACCAGCGCTCGCCACGGCACGCTACATCATAGCATCGGCCGATGCGTTGTGGGAGTCGATCCGCCTTCGGCCGCCTTGCTGCAATCCTCACGCCTTGCGGATGAAGTGGGCCGCGAAGCTTCGCACCTGGTGGCCGTTCAGCACGTGGAACATCCGCAACTGCTGGATGGTCGCCTGGCTGAAGCGGGAGAGCGGGACGTGGACGAGTTGCTTGCCGTGCCGCTTGGCGAGGCGTCGCCAGCCGGGGCCCGGCGGGGCCGGGGCGAGCACGGCGATGTGGCGGTACTCGCTGTATTGGCAGGCGGCCGCCAGCATCCGCTCCTCCAGCGTGTCCGCGTAGTCGAACCGCGGGTCCGCCCAGATGTCCGGGATGTGCCGCGGCGGGAACAGGAACATCGCCCCGCCGTACACGGCCATCGCGATGCCCGGCCCGACGAGCTCGTTCTTGAAGTCGGTCGCGAACAGGGCGAGCGTCGACTCGTTCTGGTGCTCGGCGTGCCACGTCGTCCGCCACGGGTAGTCCCGCGGGTCGGCCGGGCTGTCGAAGAACATCAGCACGCAGTCGAGCTGGCCCTTCGTCGGCGGCATCACCTTCACGAACAGGTCGCCCGTGTGCCAGTTGCGGAGCGTCTCCCGCATGTCCAGCCCGTCCTTCAGGCTCGTCTGGAACTTCTCCGTGCGGGCGAGGTCCGTGCCGAGGACCGCCATCGCGGCGTCCTTCACGTGCGTGCGGAACTTCTCGATCGAGTCGTCCTCGGGCGGCCAGCTGCACTGCGTGAACGGGTTCCACCGACTCCGCCACTCCGACTGCACGATCTTCGGCGGCAGCGGCTTCAACTCGCAGCTCCGCCAACTGACCGGATGGCCCGGCAGGCGGTTCTTCGTCGTGACGACGTCGCCGTCCGGCAGCTGCCCACGGCCGACGCTCATCTTGAAGTCGTCGAACGGCAGGAAGTCGTCGTACGGGTAGTCGCGAGCCGTCTGGGCGAGGACGACGGCGAACTGGTCCCCCATGATCTGCTGGGCCGCGACGACCAGCGTGTACAGGTCGGGCGTCATCCGCCGTTCGACGAGGGCGAGGTTCCGCACGTAGCGGAAGTAGGTCGCGAGATCCTTCGGCGTGATCTGCCGGGCCCGCTGACCGAGTTCCTCCTCGTACCGTCCCCGCGTGACGAGCAGCAACTCCTTGAGGCCGTCGACGGAGAGGTTCTCGTCGTCGTCCAGCTCCGCCCGCGCCCGTTCGTAGAGTCCGGTCACGAACGGCAGCTCGCCCAGCGTGAAGGCGAGCGTGTCGGGATCGACGCGGTAGACCTCGGTCTCCTCGACGAGATCGTGCTCCTCCGTCGGCTCGACCTTGTCGAAGTAGGCGTCCTTCACCCACGGCCAGTCGGCGACGTTGCAGACGAACAGAATCCGCTCGAACTTCTCCTCGAGCTCCCGCAACCGGGCCGCCATGTGCCGCACCCGATGCAGCGGCTGCCCCTCCGGCACCGGCGGAATGGCCGGCAGCACGGCCGCGGCGAAACGGTCGATCGACGTTCGCTTGAGCGCGTACGGATCCGGCAGCACGGCCCCCCGCTCGACGAACCGGGACGTCTCGAGGTCCACGTACGCCCGCGGCAGGTGCTCGCCCATCGCGATGCGAAGGGCCGCGATCACCGGCTGGCAGGGATCGATCGGCACGTAGCTGATCGCCCGTCGGTCCTCCGCCCCGTCGCCCCCCTGCCAAGACTCCGTGTCGAACTCCCGCGGCTCCTCCTGCGCGACGACCGTCACGTGCGGCAGAAACGGAATCGCCCGCTCCACGTCCTCCCGGAACGACTCCGGCAACGGCACCGCGAGGCAGTCGAACTCCTCCGCCAACATCACCCGCCGCACCTCGACTGCAAAGTCCCCGCTCCCGTGGATGACGGGCAGCACGGTCGTCTTCGGACTGAGATGGAGGAAGTCAGACGTCATCGATGGTCGGCTTGGAGGGAACCACGAAAGACACGAAACACACGAAAGTTGTACCAGCCGCGACCGTCAGGGAACGACTCGGCGTCCTTCTCGCCACCACCCGCTGAGCGCTCCCTCACGGTCGCGGCTGGTCTGAATCCGTTTCGTGTTCCAACAATCGAGTCAGTGCACGCGCTGCCCCGGCTTGGCCCCTTCGTCGGCGCTCAGCAGGAAGACCTCGGACTTGCCGGGGCCGCTGGCGCAGACCATGCCTTCGCTGAGGCCGAACTTCATCTGACGGGGTTTGAGGTTGGCGACGCAGACGACGAGGCGGCCGACGAGGTCGGCGGGGTCGTAGGCGGCCTTGATGCCGGCGAAGACGTTCTTGCGGACGTCGCCGCCGAGGCTGAGCGTGAGCTGCAGCAGCTTGTCCGCCCCCTCGACGTGGTTCGCCTCGACGACGCGGGCGACGCGGAGATCGACCTTCACGAAGTCGTCGATCGTGCACTCGTCCGCGAGCGGCTCGGCTTCGAGGGGTTCGCTCGAATCGTTCCAAGCCGACGACTCCGTCGTCGGGGCCGACGTCGGGGCGTCGGCTTGGGATTCTTCCTTCGACTCGTCGATCATCGCTTGTACCTGTTTGGGGTCCACTCGGGTCAGCATGTGTTCGAACTTCGCGACCGGCGTGACGAGCAACGGCTGCTTCGACTTCGCCCAGTCGCCGGGGCCGATCGGGTCGTTCAGCAGCCGCCCGGTCTGCTCGGCCAGCCTTGGCAGCACGGGGGCGAGGTAGATCGCGATCTGCCGGAAGAGGTTGAGGGCGACCGTGCAGATGTCGCGGAGCTCGTCCCGCTTGGACTCGTCCTTGCGGAGCGTCCAGGGGGCGTTGTCCTCGACGTACTTGTTCGCCGCGTCGGCGAGGGCCAGCACCTCGCGCATCGCCCCGTTGTAGTCGCAAGCCTCGTAGAGGTCGGCGATGACATCCCCCTTCGCGCCCGCGTTCTCGAAGAGCCCGCCGTCGTCCGGGTAGGTGTCGCTCAGTGTCTCGACGAACTTGGCCGACCGGCTAGCGAGGTTGACGACCTTGCCGACGAGGTCCGTGTTCACCTTGGTGACGAACTCCTCGAGGTCGATGTCGATGTCCGTCACCTTCGGGCCGAGCTTCGAGGCGAAGAAGTACCGCAGGTAGCTCGGATCCAGGTGCTTGGCGTACGTCTCGGCGCGGACGAAGGTGCCGTCGCGCTTCGACATCTTCTTGCCGTTGACGTTCAGGAAGCCGTGGATGTGCACCTTCGTCGGCGTCTTCCACCCGGCCGTCTTCAGCATGGCCGGCCAGAACAGGCAGTGGAAGTACTGGATGTCCTTGCCGATGAAGTGGTGGATCTCGGCGTCGGAGTCGGCGGCCCACCAGTTGTCGAGTTCGTCGCCGTTCGCCTTGCACCACGCCCAGGTGCTGGCCGCGTAGCCGATGGGGGCGTCGAACCAGACGAACCAGTAGTTGCCGGGCGAGTCCGGGATCTCGAAGCCGAAGTACGGGGCCGCACGACTGACGTCCCAGTCCCGCAGTTCGTCGTTGAGGAAGTGCCCCTTGAGGTAGTTGGCCACCTCGGGCTGCAGGTGCTCGCCACCGGTGACCCACTCGTCGAGCCACTCGTGCAAGTCCTCGATCCGCACGAACAGGTGCTCGTGGGTGCGAAGCTCGGGAGTGGCCCCGGAGAAGTTGCTGGTCGGATCGACCAGGTCGGACGCACTGTACGTCGCACCGCACTTGTCGCAGCTGTCGCCGTACTGTTCCTCGGCCCCGCACTTCGGACAAGTCCCCTTCACGAAGCGGTCGGCGAGGAAGATCCCCTCGACGGGGTCGAACAGCTGCTCGACGTCCTTTTCGACGACGAGTCCGGCGTCGCGGAGCGACTTCCAGATGCGGTGGCAGAGCTCGCGGTTCTCGTCGCTGTTCGTGCTGCCGTAGTGGTCGAACTCGACGTCGAAGGAGGCGAAGTCGCGTTGGTGCTCCTCGCTGATCTTCGCGATGAACTCCTCCTCGGTCACGCCGGCCTTCTTGGCGGAGATCATGATGGCCGTGCCGTGCGTGTCGTCGGCGCAGAAGTACCGGCATTCGTGCCCGCGGAGCTTCTGGAAGCGGACCCAGACGTCGGTCTGCACGTACTCCACGAGGTGGCCGATGTGGATCGGCCCGTTGGCGTACGGCAGGGCGGCGGTGACGAGGATGCGGCGGCTCAAGACAGGGCTCCGGGGCGTCCGTTCCGGCACAGGGTTCGACTCTCACGGCGGCCGGCATTCTAGTGGCTGCCGTCCGGACGTGCGAAGCACGCTGGAGGGAATGGACACGCCATCCCGTTCGGGGTTCGAGTCCGGTCGTCTCGCGTCCTCTGGTGGGGGCGGGTTGGGGAGATTGAGTCACGCGCCGCACGTCTCGCCATGGGGAACGCAACCAGCCGACGAGCCCCTCTCCCCGGCCCTCTCCCCTCGGGGGAGAGGGAGAGGCAACGAGCGGGGTGTTGCACCGGGTGTCGGAATCGAACAGGCTCCAGCAGTTCCCCGGAGAACGAGGACCGAGTCATGCTGCCCGAAGCCCAAGCCGTCCTCGACGCCGCCGACGCCGCCACCCGGGGGACGTTCGACGACCGGCTCCGCGAGGCGATCAACGCACTCTTCAGCCTGCCGGAAGAGGACCGACGTGTGCGGACGGCCGCGATCGCCGAGGCGATCCCGACGCTCGGCTCGACGACCGGGGCCGGGTTGCTCGCGGTCTGGTTCGGCGGTTCCGTCGAGAACGGCCTCGACCCGACGCCGACGACGCCCGTGCTGATGCAGACGCTGCTCGACCGCTGCAGTCGCGTCCAGACGAACGAGGAGGGCCAGCCGACCGCCGGCTACACCGAGGACTGGGCGACCGGCACCCAGCTGCTCGGCCAAGGGCTCGTCGCCCACCTCGTCCGCGTGCCGGAACGCCGCGCGGCCTACGCGTCCGACCCCGAGGTCGTCGACGTGCTCGAGAGCGTCGAACACCTCTCGGCCGGCGTCGTGTGGGTGCTCGAGGTGCTCCGGCGGAAGAGCGGGGAACTCGTCGTCGTCCACGCGACGGAACGGGCGGGCGTGCGGGTGCGGTACGAGGAGATCGCCAACTGCTTCCAGCTCTTCACGCTGATGCAGGCGGAGTTCGCGGGCAAGATGCCGGGCAGCGGGACGGCCGACCCGGAGGTCGTCGCCCTCGCCACCGGGCAGGGGGACGGCAAGGCCCACGACTCGGCGTGGTGGCACTACGGACAGCCCTTCTCGAACGAACCGAACGTCGTCGCGTCGGTCTTCGGAGAGGCCCCGGTCGAGTCGATCGGCGAGGTCGACGGCGAACGCGTGATGCTGCTGTGGCCACCCGTCCTCGAAGGCCGCAGCTGGGACTCCGGCTTCTTCGGCCCCCCGATCGCCGGCTCCACACCGTCCGTCCGCGTGACCGAGGAACTCACGCCGGTCGACCTCGAACGTTGGTGGCAGCGACTGCATCTACCCGTTGCAGACGGTGACTCCGCGTGATCGACCGGCAAAGGCTGACCCAGAACACTGACCGCAATCCGACGCTCCGAGGAGAGACTGTGAAGCGCTCAACCATCGGCTTGTTGATCTGTCTCGGCTTCACGATGAAGACGGCTTCCGCGGACGACCTGCCACGGGTGCTGATCATTGGCGACTCCATCTCCCTCGGCTACACGCCGCACGTCGTCGAGCAGATGAAGGGGAAGGCGGTCGTCGTCCACCACCGCGGGAACGCCCAGCACACCGGCACCGGGCTCAAGAAGCTCGACGACTGGCTCGGCGAGACGGAGTGGGACGTGATCCACTTCAACTGGGGGCTGTGGGACCTCTGCTACCGGCACCCGGAGTCGAAGGTGCAGGGCCGCCGCGACAAGGTCCGCGGCACGCTGACGACGTCGCTCGAGCAGTACGAGAAGAACCTCGACGAGTTGGCCAGGCGGCTGAAGAAGACGAACGCCAAGCTGATCTGGGCGAACACGACGACCGTTCCGGAAGGGGAGGCCGGCCGGAAGACGGGTGACGACGAGCGGTACAACGCGGTCGCCGCTCGCGTGATGAAGAAGCACGGCATCCCGGTCAACGACCTCAACGCCCTGACCGACACCTTCCCCGCCGAACTCTTCACCGCCCCCGGCAACGTGCACTACGTGAAGGCAGGGTACGAACGGATCGCCGAACAGGTCTCCGCGAAGATCGCCGAGTCCCTCGCCGACCGCTGATCACTCGCCGTCGGTCGGCGTCTCGTCGCTCGGCGTCTCGCCGGGTGACGCGTCCGTCGGCGCTTCGGCGTCCGTCACGGACTCCTCCAAGGCGGCCGACTCGTCGACGACCTCGGCGGGAATGCGGGCGATCGAGACGAGGGTGTCGTCCTCGTCGAGGCGGATGACGCGGACGCCTTGGGTGTTGCGGCCGATGACGCCGACGTCGGCAGCGCGGATCCGCTGGATTTTGCCGGCGGCCGTCATCATCAGGATCTCGTCTCCCTCGTCGACGGAGAGGATGCCGATCACGCGGCCGTTGCGTTCGGTCGTCTTGATGTCGATGAGGCCCTTGCCGCCGCGCTTCTGGCGGCGGTAGCGGGCACCGGAGGCCGTGGAGCCGGACTCGTCGCCGTTCGTCTCGGCCGTGTCGTCGGTCTCCTCGGCGTCGTCGAGGTCGCCGAGACCGATGGGGGTCCGCTTGCCGTAGCCGTTCTCGGTGACGGTGAAGAGGTAGGCGGTGGGGACGCCGGTCACCATGCCGACGACCTCGTCGTCCTTCGACAGCGAGATGCCCTTCACGCCACGGGTGTTGCGGCCCATGCTGCGGGCGTCCGCCTCGTTGAAGCGGATCGCCATGCCGCCGGCTGTTTCGAGGATGACGTCCTCGCCGGGCGCGACGACGCGGACGTCGATCAGCCGGTCGTCCTCGTCGAGCTTCATGGCGATGATGCCCCCCTTCATCGGGCGGCTGTAGGCGGCGAGGTCGGTCTTCTTGACGACGCCGTTCTTCGTCGCGACGACGAGGTACCGGTCGTCCCCCTCGAAGTCCCGGACGGCGACGCAGCCCTGGATCCGTTCCCCCTCGTCCAGCCGGAGCATGTTGACGAGGGCGTTGCCGCGGGCGGTGCGGTTCTTCAGCGGCAGGTCGAACACCTTCTTCCAGTAGACCTTGCCCTGGTCGGAGAAGAAGAGCAGCCAGGCGTGCGTACTGGCGACGAAGAGGTGCTCGATGAGGTTGTCCTCGTCGACCTTCGCGCCGGCGATGCCCTTCCCGCCCCGGTTCTGGGCCTGGTAGACCGAGAGCTGCGTCCGCTTCACCCAGCCCCGCTGCGTGAGCGTGACGACCATCGGTTCCTCGGCGATGAGGTCCTCGATGTTGACGTCACCCAGTTCCTCGTCGCTGATCTCCGTGCGGCGGGCGTCGGGGTACTTTCGCTTCAGTTCGAGCATGTCCTCGCGGACGACGGCCCGGATGTTCGCCTCGTCGCCCAGGAGGTCGAGGTACTCGGCGATGTTCTTCAGCAGCCCGGCGTGTTCGCCCTGCAGGTTCTCGCGTTCGAGGTTCGCCAGCGAGCCGAGCTGCATGGAGACGATGGCGTCCGCCTGGTTGGCGGAGAGGCTGTACTCCTCGCGTTCGCCGTTCTCGCGGACGTACTCGGTGTAGCCGTCCGCACCGAGGGCCCGCTCGATCATGCGGGCCGGGATGGCGATCTCCTGCAGCCGGACGCGGGCCTCGGCCCGGCTGGGGGAGCTACGGATGGTGGAGATGATCTCGTCGATGCGGTCCTGCGCGACGAGCAGGCCCTCGACGGTGTGCTTCCGCTTGCGGGCCTCGGCCAGCAGGAACTCGGTGCGGCGGCGGATGACGTCGACGCGGTGCCGGACGAACTCCTCCAGCAGCCCCTTCATCGAGAGGAGCTGCGGCCGGTTGCCGACGAGGGCCAGCGGGTAGAAGCGGACGGTGTCCTGCAGCGGCGAGTACTTGTAGAGCTGGTTGAGGACGACGTCGGGGTCGGCGTCCTTCTTCAGCCGGATGTGCAGCCGGACCTGCCAGTCGGGGATCTTGCGGTCGGTGTAGTCGGTGATCTCGGCGATGCCGGGGACGCGGGGCTCCTTGCCGACGGCGAGTGCCTCGAGCTTCGCCTTCACGTCGTCCCGCGTCTTCATGTACGGGATTTCGGTGACGACGATCGTCGTCGACTTCCGCTCCTCCTCGAAGTGGGTCTTCGCGCGGAGCGTGATGTTCGCCTGCCCGGTGAGGTAGCCCTGTCGGATGGCGTAACGGCCGCAGATGACGCCGCCGGTGGGGAAGTCCGGGCCGGGGAGCACCTCGAGGATGTCGTCGGCGGTGCAGTCCGGATCGTCGAGCACCTTGACGACGGCGTCGCAGACCTCGGCGAGGTTGTGCGGCGGGATGCTGGTCGCCATGCCGACCGCGATGCCGGTCGATCCGTTGACGACGAGGTTGGGGAACTTCGACGGCAGGACGACCGGTTCGGTGCGGGACTGGTCGTAGGTGGGGACGTAGTCGACCGTGTTCCGGTCGATGTCCTCGAGCATCTCGGCGGCGACGGCGGAGAGCCGGGCCTCCGTGTAACGCATGGCGGCGGGGGGCAGGCCGGCGAGCGAGCCGAAGTTCCCCTGCTTGTCGATCAACGTCTGCCGCATCACCCAGTTCTGGGCGAGCCGGACGAGCGTGGGGTAGACGGACGACTCGCCGTGCGGGTGGTAGTTGCCGCTCGTGTCGCCGGAGATCTTGGCGCACTTCACCCGGCCGCTGCTGGGCCCGAGGTTGAGGTCGTTCATCGCGACGAGGATTCGCCGCTGCGACGGCTTCAGCCCGTCACGCACGTCCGGCAGGGCCCGGCTGACGATCACGCTCATGGCGTACGTCAGGTAGCTCTGCCGCATCTCGTCCTGGATGTCGAGCTGCACCACGCGCTCGGTCGGCACGAGGGCGTCGGGCGTGCCCGGCTCGCCGGGTTCCTCGGGGGTCACGTCGTCTTCGGCCAACTCCGCACTCCTCTCGGCAGGCTACGCTCGAATCCCGAACGATCAGCGCCGGCGTCTCGCGTGCTCAGCGGGGAAGTCGGCGTCTCCCTGACGCCCTCCGCTCGCTTCGGAAAGCAGGTTCGGGACGGGGCGACGACGGGGTGCGTCGCGGCTGTCGTCCTCCGTGTTCCGCCGTCCGTTCAACATTCCGCCATTGTAGGCGATGAACGGTCCGTTCACAACGAACGGCAGCAATTCGGACGCCACTTCGCGCGAGGCGCAACCACTTCTGGGAGAGCAGTTTGCGGCCTGCGAGCCGGTCAGTTCGACGGCTTCGTGGCGGCGATCGTCCAGTGCCGGTCCGAGGTCGCCTGACAGGCCTCGCCGGGGAGGCCGAGCGGGGCGACGAGGTCGCGGATTTCGTCCAGCGTGAGGGCCGCGTGCAAGGACTGCCGCAGCAGCTGCCGCTGCCGTTCGTTGGCGTCCGCGGCGTACGTCGCGACGAGGCTCTCGACCGTCTCGTCGTCGTCCGGCCGCATCAGGTCGCGGACGAAGAACAGGCCGCCGGGCCGCGTCACGCGGAGCATCTCGGACAGCACCGAGGACGGTTCCGGCACGTGGTGCACGATGCTGTTCGACATGACGGCGTCGAACGACTCGTCGTCGTACGGCAGCCGCTTCGAGTCGACGAGTTCGAGCGTGATCGCGTCCTGCAGCTCTGCGTCGCCGACGTTCTTCTCGGCCCGTTCCAGCATGTGCTTCGCGAGGTCGATCGCCGTGACGTGGAAGCGGTCGTCTCGGCCGCAGAGCTCGATCGGGATGAGGGCCGTTCCGGTGCCGGTGTCGAGGACGTGGAGCCGGTCGGGCGAGCCGTCGGGCAGGGCGGCGAGAAAGGCGTCGACGAACAGCCGGTTCACCTCGCCGTGGTCCATCGCGTCGTAGTCGTCCGCCTCCTCGGCGGTGTCCATCACCTCGGGCTCGAGCGTGCGGGGCAGCATGACGGTGTTCCAGTGACGGATCGCGACGTCGCGAACGAGAGAAGCGGCCGGGCAGGGCCCGACCGCTTCGTGAAGTTACCCGCTGAACGTCGTGCGTCAACGGCCGCGGCGGCGCTGGCCACCCTGACCTTTCCCACCTTCTTGGCCGCGGCGGCCGGGCCGACCGCCCGGCTCCATTCCGGGGCGTCCGCCCGGTTGGTCGCCACGTCCCATTCCCGGCCGTCCGCCGCGTCCCTTGCCTCGCCCCGCCTGGCCGGGTCCCCCCTTGCCTTGTCCGGGGCCCGCCTTGCGGGGCCGGCCGTTCGCCGGGCGACCTTCTCCCGGCCTCCGCTTGCCTTGGCCAGGTCGGTCAGCGTCGGGTCGGCCCTGCCCGGGACCGCGGTCGCCGCGCCGCTCGCGGCGAGCCTCCATGGCCGCCTTCCGCTCGGTCTCGTTCAGCTTGCCGTCTCCGTCCTCGTCGAACTTCTCCAGGATGCGGGCTCGGATCTCTTCGCGAGAGGGCCGGTCCCCGTCGGGACGGCGACGGCGGGCTCCGTCTTCGTCGTCACCACCGAGCGCGGTGAGAGGGAGGGCGAGCGACAGGGCGAGCGGTGCCAAGGCCAGCAGGGTCTTCTTCATGGAGTCTCGTGTTCCGGGTTCGAGGGAGTGGCTTCCGTCCGAGTGCGGCAAGAAACCACTCGCGCGGCGAAGCGGCTCGCACGAATCCGACGACGACTGCAGATTCCAGCAGAATCGTCGATCGTCCCGAACACGCAGCAACGAAACGAAGCGATGCGACCGGAACCGTGGTTCCGATCCCGTCGTGAGGCCTGCAGCGTTGGCCCGTCGGTTCATCGGCGACCGCGACGGTGTCCCCGCTTCGGCAGGTGCGGCGTGCGTCTGCCGCGAGCGGTCGCTCGAGAACGAGCCGGATCACCGCGTGGTCTCAGCGCTCCTGCGGGGTGACCTCGCCCGACGTCGCAGCCTGCTCGCCGGTTCGCTTCCCCCACAGGTACCACCGCGGGTGGACGTACACCCAGTGCGCCTTCGGCAGGTCGTGCTCGCCGGCGTAGCTCGTTCCCTCCCACCAGCCGTAGTCCACGAAGTTCGCGTTCGGCTGGTACTCGTCGGGTACCTCGACCGTCCGGAGCAGTTCGTCGTACCGACCGTTCACGCGAGCCTTGGAGACCGCCTCCGCGCCGGCGACGACCGGTCGCTCGACTGGACGGCCGGCGTCCCGTTTTGACTGGGTGTGCTTCGTCCGCTCGACGAGTTCGACGAACTCACGCCGTTCGCCGGTCGGATCCGGGCCGCGGGCTCCGAGTGCGAGTTCGGTCACCTTGTCGAGGTCCGCGTCCCCCTTGAAGGCGGAGTCCCGGAGCACGAGCCCGTACGCGGCGACGGCGGCCGCCCACTGGAAGTCCGCCGAGGGCATCTCGTCTGCCCCCGAGTCGACGAGCGTGAACTCCCGTTCGACCGCCTCCTCCTCCGTGGGCGTGCGGTAGCTCAGCCGCAACGACAACGACTCGCGTTCGACCGGATCCTCCTCCAGCGGGGCCTGCTGCTGGTATCGCAGAACCTGTTTCGTCCGTGCTTCGCGCAAGGGCTCCGGCTGCGGCCGAACCTCGTACAACACGGTGACCCGCCCACCGGCGACGAGGTCGTTGGCTGGCGGCTCGTGGGGCGTCAACGCGTCGTGCAGCGGGTCGTCGAACCCGACGAGCCGGTAGGACCGCACCCGCGCCGGGTTGAACTCGACCTGCACCTCGACGTCCTCGGCCACCACGGGCCCCCGGGTGAGGAGTTCGTCCACGAAGACGTCGTGCACGTCACTGGGCCGTTCGATCCGGCAGGCGACGCCGTTTCCGCTGCGGGCCAGGCTGTCCAGCCGGTCGTCGAAGTCCGCGTCCCCGCCGAGCTGCACGAAGTTCGTGTTCAATCCCTTCGACGACTGTTCCTTGACCAGTTTCTCGAGCTGTGCGATCTGCTGGGCCTGCTTCAGGTTCGTGCCGTCGGTGCAGACGACGACTTCGTTCCGCCCCTTCTCGACGTACTGGCTCCAGCCGTTGTCGTAGGCGGCCTTCAGCCCCGGTGCGGCGGCGGTCGAGTTCCCCGGCTTGATCCCCTCGATTGCGCCGAGGATGCGACGCCGGTCCTTCGCCGTCGCCTGTTCGACCAGCACCCGCGGTTCGTCCTGGTTGGTGACGATCGCGAACCGGTCCTCCTCGCCGAGTCGCTCCTTCACTAGCACGAGTCCCTGCTGCAGTAGCGGGAGCTGCTTCTTCGTGCGGGTGTTGTCTTCCAGGTCGAACAGGAAGACGTAGTTGCCGGGCGGCCGGAGAGTGTCCGCCTCCGGGTCGTTGGCCACGAGGGCCACGCGGACGAGGCGGTGCTCTTCGTTCCACGGGCACGGACCGGCCTCCAGGGTGACGGTCACCGCGTCCTTCGTCTCCGCGGGTCGGGGCGACGTGTAGTAGAACGCGTTCACGAAGCACTCGATCGGCACCGAGCCGGGTGCCGGAAGCTGGCCGTTCCTGACGAGTTCGCGAGTCGAGGCGTACGGCCAGGTCTCCACGCGGACCGGAAAGGACGAGACCGGGCTCTCCACCGGGCTGAGGAACACGTTCTCCGCGACCGGCGGGCTTGCGAACCGCGGCTTCGACGACGTGATGCCCCACTCCTGCTGCGCGAGTTGGACCTCCGCGAGCTTCGACTGCAGTCGGCCGATCTCCTCGCGTTCCTGGGAGATCCGTTGGCCGATCTCGCGGACGCGTTTCCGCGCCTTGTCGTCGATCTCGGCCTCGACGACGTACTTCCGCTGCTGTTCGACCAACCGCGAGTACTCGTCGAGTCGGCGGTTCGTCTCGCCGACGAGGGCGAGGTTGTTGCGAGCGAGGGCCTCGGACTGGATGGCACGACTGACGACGCCGTAGGCGTTGCTCGGCTCGTCGTTACCTCCTCCACCGTAGGCGGAGCTCTCGGTCAAGAACTCTGTCCTCGTCTCCCCCCGCCCGGCGATGCCGAGGGCAAGTTCGTCGTTTTCGTCGTTCGGAATGCGGCCCCGCCAAGACGCCCGGTAGTTGTCCACCACGCTCGCCCGGCTCGTTCCGTTGCGGTTGATCGAGGCGACGCCGGCCAACGGCTGGCCGCCGGCCCGGACCTCGAACCCCGTCACCGGCTCCGCCGTCGACGACTCCGGTTGCAGTCCGTCGGCGAAGTCGAAGAACCACGGATCCCATCTCCACCGGCTCCGAACGCCCCTCTCGTCCTCTCTGCCAGCAATGCGTTCCCCAGCGGGATCGACGATTCCGTTCTCGTTCAGGTCACGTTCCCGCCCGTTCGACGCGACCGAGTTCGAGACCGCCGCCAGACCGTGGCCCCGCTTGCCACTCTCGTTCGACTCGAACGTGACGAGTTCCCGGTTCGGAGCGCGCGGGGGGCCCGGAAGGCTCACGGCGAAGACGCAGACCGCGACGACCGACACGAGCACGGCCAGCACCGTGGCCCCGCCCGTTCGGGACCGCGCCGGGACGTCCCGCGGCGGCTCCGTGACCGGCGAGAAGGTCTCACCTCGCGCGGTGGGCACGTCCCGCACACGCTCGCGGAACTCGTCGGGAAGCGGCTCGAACGCCTCGGCCGCCAGTCTGTCCTCCAAGTGGGCGACCAGGTCGCCCAGGTCGTTCACGAACGCTCGTGCCTCGACCGAGGCCTCGAGCAGACGTTCCACCTCCGCCCGCTCGACGTCGTCCAGCTCCCCGGCGACGTAGGCGGTCAGTCGTGGATCGTTGGGATCGAATTTCGGCCCTGTCATGGCCAACTCCGCATCGGTCGTGGTTCCCCCGGCCTCTTGCCGCGGCGAACCCGGTTACTGTCCTTCAACTGCCGTCCGAGTTCCGGGCCAGTCGTGGGTACGCGCTGGCCGCTTCCGTCCGTCTCATCCTCTCCCGCAACGCGGTCATCCCCTGGTGCAGCAGGAAGCCGACGTTGGAGACCGTCAGCCCCGTCACGTCGCCGATCTCCCGGTACGAGAGCCCGGACTGGAATCGTAGGCGGACGACCTCCTGCTGGTTCTCCGGAAGTTCGTCGAGCCACTCGACGACCTGCCCGGCCGTCTCTCGCTGCTCCACCACCTGTGACGGACTCGCCCGGTTGTCCGGCTTGTCGAACGTGACGTGTTCGGTGACGGCCGCCATCCGCTGCTCCTTCCGCCGGACGTCGAGAGCGCGATTCCGGCAAACCGTGTACAGCCACTGCACCGCGTGCCCGTCGACGTCGCTGCGAGACTGTTGTGTCAGCTTCAAGAAGGTGTCCTGCACGACCTCCCGGGCCCGCTCCCAGTCGCGGGTGATGCGGTGCGCATACCGCAGCAGCCCTGCTTCGTGTTGGGCGAGCAGGTCGTCGATCCAGTTGGCCTCTGGGGGCGAGCCGTTCGCTCCCATTCCATCCCCGGGTTTGATGGATGCCCTGCGGTGTCGGCAGGTTACGGCCGTCGCCGCGTCCGCCGTCGCCCAGTTTGACGAAGCTCGTCGCCGGTCACGAGCGAGAATCTCGCGAACCTGGGAGATTTCGCGTGGGAACCGGGGCGGGCGTTCCGGATCAGCCGGCGAGTGCGCCCTGGGACCGCTGCTGTCCGGCCACTCGAACCACAAGCAGCCGCTGCAGTTGCGCGTCGTCGTCGTTCCCCACGAGGAAGTGGTGGCCCAAGGAGTTCACCGAGGACTCCTGGTAGCCGATCACGGCCATCTCGTGGACGCTCAACTCCATCGGGAACCGTAGGGCGTAGACCGGCACGACCTCCTGCGTCTGCCGCAGGGCGAAGCCCCCCTCGGTCGCCACTCGGCGAAGTTGGTGCAGACCGTGGTGGATCTCCGGCTGGAAGTGCAACTGGACCCAGCCGTGCTGCAGCCGGTCGGCCGTCAGCCGCATGACGCAGCGGGCGATCGCGAAGTCGCGCGTCTTCTCCTCGTCCTTCGGGTCGAGTTGAACTCGACAGTTCTGGTAGACGCGGCTCGACTGGATCTCGAAGTCGTCCCCGGCCGGAAGCCCGATTCGTTGCCCGGTGAGTTGCTTTCGGTCCGCCCCGGGGCCGAAGTCGAGCAGTTGGGCCTTCAGGCCCAGGAGCGTCTGCAGGGCCCGGGGCGGCGTCGCCCCGCAGTGCCCCACGCGGAACCCGTGCTGGGCGAGCTTCGTCCGCATCTTGGAGTCGACCGCCCCCACCTGGTCCAGGTTGTCCCAGAGGTCGTCGCCCATCAACGGGTCGTCGAGCGGCCGTTCGGCGAAGACGATCTCCAACTGGACCGCGTCGCGGACCGGTGCGTCCGCCCGGCGTTGCCCCAACCCGTCTGGCTCGTCCTCCGCCAGTGGCGTGGGCGTCCCGGCGAACATCCCCTCGACCACGTTCCGGAGCGGCTGACAGCCGGACAGCCCTCCGAGTGCGGTCAACGCACCGGCGACGAATCGGCGTCGGGACAGGGAAGGGCGAGACGTCACGGCGAGACCGGCGACTCGAGACGGGAGTGGAGAGGGGGCGGGAGTCTAGGTCGGTCCGGAAAACCGGTCAACGGGACTCTCGCCACCCGTCTTCTGTAGGGGCCGGACTCCGTGCCGGCCCTGCGGTCTCCAGATGCCTCGACGTGGAAACTCGCCCGGCCCGCCTCACTTCAGAATCGCCGAATCCAGGTCCATCGGCAGACTGCACAGCACCTCGTGGCCCGTCTCGGTGACGAGGATGTCGTCCTCCAGACGCACGCCGCCGATGCCCGGCAGGTAGATGCCCGGCTCGATCGTGACGACCTGCCCCGGCTGCAGCTCCCCCTCGGAGTCGGGGTTGAAGCGAGGCTGCTCGTGGATGTCGAGCCCGATCCCGTGTCCGAGCCCGTGCCGGAACCGCTCGCCGAAGCCGGCCTTCTTCACGAGGTCTCGCGAGGCCGCGTCCACCTCGGCATACGGAACCCCCGGTGCGATCTTCTCCACGGCAGCGAGGTGGGCGTCGAGCACGATCTGGTAGATCTCCTTGATCTTGCCCGGCATCCGTCCCAACGCGACGACACGCGTCATGTCGGACCGGTACCCGCCGACGCAGGCCCCCCAGTCCACGAGCACGATGTCGTTCTTCTTGAGCTTCCCCTGCCCCGGGGTGTAGTGCGGCTTGCTGGAGTTCGGCCCGGCTCCGACGATCGTCTCGAACGCCGGGCCGTCCGCCCCACGCTTCCGCATCTGCATCTCGAGGTAGCCGCAGACCTCGCCTTCGGTCATGCCCGGCTTCAGGTACTCGCACGTCTCGAGGAACGCCGCCTCCTGGACGGCGACCGCCTGGCGAATCGTATCGACCTCGGTGGTGTCCTTGAACTCCCGCTGCGCGAGCGCGAGGTGCCCGACGCCGACGAGCGTCTTCGCGCCGAGTTCCTTCGCCAGCTTCTTGCGGAGCTCGTGGGAGACCTGCGAGTGCGGGAACAGCAGCTTGCCCACGCGGTGCCGCTTGCAGACCTTCGCCAACTCGTCCACGAGCGTGACGCCCGTCTCGCGGATGACGGGGGTCGCCTGCGGGGCCTGTTGCGGGATCTCCTCCTCGAACCGGCTGTCGCTGAGGACGTACAGCTTGGAGGACTTCGCGAGGACGACGGCCCAGCTCGCCTCGCCGTGGAACCCGGTCAGGTAGCGGATGTCGCGGTCGTTCACGACGACGAGCGCCTGCCCTCCCTTCGACCGGATCGTGGACTGGAGGGCGGCGACACGGTCCTCGAACGGGGGCGTCCCCGACTTGCGTTTCGACATGAGCGATTTCCGGGCTTTTGCTGGCGAGGTCGAAGTCTAGCAACCCGTCGTGCGAATCGCCCCGGTCAGGGCGCGAGCGATCCGACGGGAATTCGAGATTTCCACCGGTGGTCGCAAAAAACCGTTTGACGCGCTCGTCGTCCAGTCGGATCGCGTGACCGATCCGAACCGGCACGACCGCGCGCTCCGTCCCCGTTCTCGCCACCGGTTTCCGACGCCGCTTCGGCACGCCCGTTCCGACGCGAGCGCGCTCGGCCCGCTCCCCGCCAACCGCGACGATTCCGGTGGAACGGCGCGAACCCGCGGAACGATAGGAGTGGGGAATCCGCCCGTCGTCGAGAGAAGACCACCTGTGACGCACTCGCACATGCCCGTTCGGCACCTCCTCCACCAGATCGCCAGCTTCGAACGCCGCCGAGGCCAACTCGACGCCCGGCCCGACGCCGTCTCCGCCTTGATCGAGTCGGCCGCCGACCTGTTCGACCCGGTCGACTCCGACGTCGGACGCGTCGGCTTCGACTGCCACTTCGCCGACGATCGCTGGATCGTCGAGCTCTACCTGGGAGCCACCGAGATCGTCGGCGGTCCGGAGGACGGCATCGTGCGGCACGCCGACTTCCGGTTCGACGTGCTCGCCGTCTCGAACCTGTTCGACGAGGTCGACCAGATTCGGTTCACCGCGCTCCCGGGTGACCCGGAGACCGACACGCGAGCCTCCCTCCTCGCCGAGGGGCTCGTCGGCGACCACCGGACGCGTCTGCACGTGTACGCCGTCCCGCCCGACGACGCCGGCCCGGCCTTCCGACTCGGCCCCGACGGCGAACCGGAAACCGTGTAAGACCGTTCGCCGAGACGACTCGTCCAGCGGAGCTTCCGAGGCGGCTACGGTTCGGGGGGGACCTCTTCCGAAGACCCGCCGCGAAACTAGAACGGCCTGGCGAGCGGGACCTTGTTCGGCTCGCCGCGCACCTCGCGAACGTACTGGGGGACGGCGTAGCCGGGGAGGTGGGTGCGGAGCCTCGCGACGATCGCGTGGCCGGTCGACTCGGGGGTCTCGAAGTGGGCGGCCCCGGCGACGCGGTCGAGTTGGTGCAGGTAGTACGGGATCACGCCGAGATCGACGAGCCGTTCGCAGAGGTCACGTTGGGCCTCGAACGTGTCGTTCACGCCGCGGAGCAGGACGGCTTGGTTCAGCGTGGTGACGCCGGCCGTGACGAGGCGGCGAACCGCGGTCGCGGCGTCGGCGACGAGCTCGTTCGCGTGGTTGGCGTGGACGACGACGACCGGCGTGGGGCCGCCGCTCGAAAACAGGTCGAGCAGTGCCGGCGTGACGCGGTCCGGCAGCACGACCGGCAGGCGGGTGTGAACTCGGAGCCGCCGGACGTGCGGGACGGCGGCGATCTCGTGGACGAGTCGGGCGAGCGAGTGGTCGACGAGCGTGAGCGGGTCGCCGCCGCTGAGGATCACCTCGCGGATCGACTCGTCGGCTGCGATCGTCTTGAGAGCCGGCCGCCAGTCGTCGAGCGTCCGAGGGTCGTCGCCGTAGGCGTAGTGTCGGCGGAAGCAGTAGCGGCAGTGGACGGCACACGCCCCGGTCGCGATCAACAAGGCCCGACCGGCGTACTTGCGGAGCAGCCCCGGCTGGTCGCGGGCGTCGGTGTCGCCGACGGGGTCGCTCGTGAAACCGGGAACGTCGAGCGTCTCCTCGTGGACGGCGAGCACTTGCCGCAGCAACGGGTCGCCGGGGTCGCCTGGCCGCATGCGGGCGACGTAGCTCTCCGGCACGAGGACGGGGAAGTCCCGCTCGGCGTCTGCCGAGAGTCCGAGGGCCGACGGGTCGAGACCGAGCCGCTCCGCGAGCGCGTGTCCGGACCGGACGGCGTTCGCCAAGGAGCGATGCCAAGTGGTCGCCTGGGGCTCGACGAGTTCGGGCACGGTCGCGTGGGCTTCGGTGAGAATGGACGTGGCGATTGGATTCCGCCGCCGCCGCATTGACAACTGAACACTCGAATCGTAACGTCGGCCGCGCGGGCACGACTCAGCCATTCCAGAGAGGGAGGACCGACGATGGGCGAGATGACGAGCTACGAGCCGGGACAGTTTTCCTGGGTGGACCTGATGGCCGGGGACCTCGGCGAGGCGAAGACGTTCTACGGGTCGCTGTTCGGGTGGGAGCCGGTGGACCAGGACACGCAGGGCGGGCCGCCCTACGTGATCTTCCGGCTGAACGGCAAGCAGGTGGCCGGCATGGGGCAGCTGAGCGACGAGATGCGCTCCAACGGCGTGCCGCCCTGTTGGAACAGCTACGTGAACGTGGAGGACGTGGACGCCATCGTGGCGAAGGTGCCGGAGCTGGGCGGCCGGGTGACGATGCCGCCGATGACGGTGCTGGACGCCGGGAAGATGGCCGGACTGCAGGATCCGACCGGAGGGCACGTCTTCGTCTGGCAGAAGGATCGGCACTTCGGGGCGGAACTGGTCAACGACCCGCACGCCTTCTGCTGGAACGAGTTGGCCACCCGGGACTTGGCGAAGGCCAAGGAGTTCTTCGGGGCGCTGTTCGGCTGGGAGTTCACGCAGAGCGACGACTCGCCGGCCGAGTACGACGTGATCCAGTGCGGCGGCCGGGAGAACGGCGGGATCATGCAGATGACCGAGGAGTGGGGGGAGATTCCGCCACACTGGTCGGTCTACTTCACCGTGGAGGACACCGAAGCGACGGTGGCGAAGGTGCAGGAACTGGGCGGCAGCGTGCGCGTGCCGCCGTTCGACACGCCTGTGGGGAAGATGGCCGTCGTCGCCGACCCGCACGGCGCGGGCTTCAGCGTGATCGCGATGAGCGTATCGCCGGACTGACCCGCCTCGACGGAAGCCGCCCGCCGTCGTTCCTCGGG
>JANQQW010000089.1 GCA_028284885.1 Planctomycetaceae bacterium | reverse complement strand
GTTCACGAGGGGGGGGAGCAGACGTTCGAGGTCGAGATCGACGCCCCGACCGTCACCCGCGACCTGTCCTTCTCCGCGGCCGACCTGAGCGTCGCCTCGCGCGTCCCGGTCGCGACCGAGGTCGTCCTCGCCCGCCGCCCCTGAAACACCGTCTCGCAGACCGACGAACGTCGGAGAGTCCCGTGTCCCGAAGAGCTCAACTCCTGCTGATCCCGTTGCTCGGTCTGCTGCCGTTCGCCGGCTGCGGCTCGAGCGAACCCGCCGCGTTTCGCGTCCGCGAGGACGTCGGCAAGCTGATGAAGGGGACGAAGTCGGGCGGCAAGGCCCGGGCGAAGGTCGAGGAGACGATCGAGCGCTTCTACGGCTCGCCGAGCGAGTTGCGCGTCTGGGAGCGGCTGCCAATCGACTTCGGCGGCTACCGCGGTCGCGTCGTGGTACCCGAGGAGCCGGACTACAACACGAAGTCGGCCGTGACGATCGCCTGGGACGCGGGCGACGTCGGCGAAGAGGCCCCGACGATCGCAGCCGGGACGCGAGCCATCTACCGACCGCTGGCCCCCGCCGCGGCACCGGCCGAGTCCGAAGAGGAGACGACCACCGAGGAGGGCAACGAAGTGGTCAGCGAGCCCGTCGCCGCTCCAGAACCGGTCGAGATGACGGTCGCCGGCTACGACCACGAGAAGGGGCTGCTGGTCTTCGAGCAGGCGTTTCCGTCGCCACCGGCCGCCGGTGCCGAGATCCTCGTCGATCCCGGGGCGAAGCTCGTCTACGGGAAGCACCTGTACCTCGAGCACTGCATGCACTGCCACGGGGTGACCGGCGACGGCAACGGACCGACCGCCCGGTACCTCAACCCGCGTCCTCGCGACTACCGCAACGGCGTCTTCAAGTTCACCTCCACCGGCACGCCGTACAAGGCCCACCGGCACGACCTCGCCCTGGTCGTCCGGAACGGCATCCCCGGCACCTACATGCCGTCGTTCCTGCTGCTCGAGGACGACGAGATGGACGCGATCGTCGAGTACGTCCGCTGGCTCGCCTGCCGGGGCGAACAGGAGAAGTTCCTCGCCGACAACCTGCTCGGCAGCTTCTCCCAGGAGGCGTACGACGCGGCCGACAAGGAGGGCAAGCAGGCACTCGTCGAGGAGTTCGAGGCGTACCTCGCCAGCGACGACGAGTTCGACAGCTGGACCGCCATCTTCAAGGAGTCGGTCGACGACCAACTCGTCAAGAAGTGGAACGACGCCCAGGCCGAGGCGGCGGTGATCGTCCCGGACGTGCCCCGCGTCGAGTCGACGCCGGAGTCCGTCGCCCGGGGTCGTGCCCTGTACGTCGGCGGCAAGGCGAAGTGCGTGAACTGCCACGGCCCCGGCGGCAAGGGGGACGGCCAGCAGACCCGCGACTTCCAGCTGGTGAAGGGCACCACGAAGACGCACCCCGAACCCGGCCTGTACGACGACTGGGGCAACCAGATCCAGCCCCGCAACCTCACCCTCGGGCTGTACCGCGGCGGGCGTCGGCCGATCGACGTGTTCCGTCGCATCAAGGCGGGCATCAAGGGGACGCCCATGCCGGCGGCCGCCATCTCCGACGCCGAGATCTGGGACCTCGTCAACTACGTGATGAGTCTCCCGTACGAGACCCCCGCGGCCTCCGCGCCGAACGACGCCGCCGCGACCGCCGCCAAGCCCACGGCAGCGGGCGACACCGAGTCCTGAATCCTCCACCGTCCTCGGACGGACGTCTCCAGAGTTCGACGACATGAAGTACTTCTGGGTCTTCTTCTTCGCGGTCTTCCCGCTCGCAGTGCTCGGTCTCTGCTTCGCGGCACCGTCGATGAACTGGTGGTTCCCGTACGGTAACCCCGCGATGACGCCCCTCGGACAGCAGATCGACGGGCTCTTCTACCTCATCCTCGGCATCACGGGCGCAACGTTCGTCGGCACGCAGATCGCGCTCGTCTACGTCCTCTGGCGAGGAGCCGTGGACACCGAGGGGAAGGCCCACTTCTCGCACGGCAGCCACGAGCTCGAGGTCATCTGGACCATCGTCCCGGCCGGCATCCTGCTGTTCATCGCCCTCTACCAGATGGACGTCTGGGCCAACTACCGCATCAAGGCGAACTTCCCGTCGGGGCTCGTCGCGGCCGGCGAGGAGGGGGGACACGCCGAGTTCAGCGGCCCGATCGCCGAGGTGACCGCCCGGCAGTTCGAGTGGCGGATCCGCTACCCGTCCCCCGACCGCGTGTTCCACAACGAGCGCGAGGTCCGGGAGTGGTTGCGGAACCCCCAGCCGGACGACCTGCACACCGTGAACGACCTCCACAGTCCCACGCAGGAACCGGTGATGATCTACCTCCGCACGGAGGACGTACAGCACTCGTTCTTCGTCCCGGAACTGCGGGTGAAGCAGGACGCGGTCCCCGGCCTCGTCATCCCTATCTGGTGGCAGGCCCTGAAACCGGACGAGTACGAGTGGACCTGCACGGAGCTCTGCGGGTGGGGCCACTACAAGATGAAGGCCCGCGTGGTCGCCGAGCCGGCCGAGGACTACGAGGCCTTCCTCGAGTCGCTCCGCGAGTCGCAGTTCGACGACGGCTTCCAGACCGCGTCCGCCGAGTAAAGAGACTTCCACGCCCCCCGGGGCGAACCTTCGAGGAGACCCGACCGTGAGCACAGCGAACCCCGCCGTCGAGCGCGCGCACGACGACGCCCACGCCCACGATCACCACGACATCGGCTTCGTGCAGAAGTACGTCTTCTCCACGGACCACAAGATCATCGGCATCCAGTTCCTCGTCACCACGCTGATCATGCTCATGGTCGGCGGGGCGCTCGCTCTGGGCGTGCGCTGGCAGCTCGCCTACCCGTGGACGAACATGCCGATCTACGGGTCTCTGTTCGGCCAGCAGGGCGGGCAGATCTCGCCCGAGTTCTATACCATGCTGGTCACCATGCACGCCTCGGTGATGATCTTCCTGGTCATCATCCCGGTACTCGCCGGTGCGTTCGGGAACTTCCTCATCCCGCTCCAGATCGGGGCGGACGACATGGCGTTCCCCACGCTGAACATGCTCAGCTACTGGTTCATGTGGCCGGCCATCTTCTGCTTCGCGGTCGCACTCGGCGTGGTCCCGGGGCTCGGTGTGAACGGCATGAACGCCGGGGCCGCCGGAGGCTGGACCAACTACCCGGTGCTGACCGGCATCGCGTCGGCCGCGCCCGGTTCCGGCGCGGCGACCACGTGGTGGCTGCTGGGCCTGACGTTCGTCGGCGTCTCGTCGATGATGGGGTCGGTCAACTACATGACGACCATCATCAACATGCGGGCCCCCGGCATGACGATGTTCCGCATGCCGCTCACCATCTGGGCGATGTTCATCACGGCCATCCTGCAGGCCTTCGCCCTCCCGGTCCTGACGGCGGCCGGCTTCATGCTGCTGTTCGAGCGGTCGTTCGGCTTCACGTTCTTCGTGCCGGCCGGCCTCGTCGTCAACAACGCCGACCCGACCGTCGGCGGCGGGCAGCCGCTGTTGTGGCAGCACCTGTTCTGGTTCTACAGCCACCCGGCCGTGTACATCATGCTGCTGCCGGCGATGGGCATGGTCTCCGACATGCTGGCCTGCATGTGCCGCAAGCCGGTGTTCGGCTACAAGCCGATGGTCTACTCGATGGCCGCCATCGCCGGGCTGGGCTTCATCGTGTGGGGCCACCACATGTTCACGAGCGGCATGAACCCGATGCTCGGCATGACGTTCATGGTCTCGACGATCATGATCGCGCTCCCCTCCGCCGTGAAGACGTTCAACTGGCTCGGCACCATGTGGGCCGGCCGGCTGAAGTTCAACGCCGTCCTGCTCAACTGCACGGCGTTCGTCTCGATGTTCATCGTCGGCGGGCTCTCCGGGATCTTCATGGCGGCCGTCCCGGTCGACATCTACATCCACGACACCTACTTCATCGTCGCCCACTTCCACTACGTGCTGTTCGGGGCGACCTTGTTCGGCGTCTTCGCGGGAATCCAGTTCTGGTTCCCGAAGATGTTCGGCCGGATGATGAACGACACGGCCCAGCAGGTGCACTTCGGGCTGACGTTCGTCGGCTTCAACGTCACCTTCTTCCCGATGCACCTGCTCGGCGTGGCCGGCATGCCCCGCCGCTACGCCGACCCGTACCTGCATCCCTACCTAGAGCACCTGTTGCCGATGAACCAGGTGATGACCTGGGGAGCCATCCTGATGGGCTTCGCCCAGTTCATCCTGCTCGCGAACTTCGCGATCAGCATCTTCTACGGCAAGCGGTGCGGAAAGAACCCGTGGAACGCGAACGGCCTCGAGTGGGTCGCCCCCTCCCCGCCGGGACACGGGAACTTCGAGGAGATCCCCGTCTGCTACCGTGGCCCGTACGAGTACGCCTCGCCGCTCGTCGAGGACCGCGACTTCGTCATGCAGACCGACGTCCTGCCCGCGGCCGACGAGTCGCCCGAACCCGCCCCCGAACCCGCTGCCGACTCCAACTGAACGAGCCCCGAGCCGACGCGTCGTGACAGCGGCGCGTGCGGTGACCGAACGATGAAGAACACTCCCCCCGACAGTCCCACCGAGAGTCCGTGGACCCACCGTCTGGTGGTCGCCACGACGATCGTCGCGTTGCTGCCCATCGCCGTCGGCGCCCTGACCACCACGCTGCAGGCGGGCATGGCCTTTCTCGACTGGCCGACCTCCGACGGCCACAACATGCTGCTCTACGACTGGTTCGCCGACCTTCGAGCCGGGCGCGTCGACAAGGCCGTCGAACACGGGCATCGTCTGGCCGGCATGGTCATCGGACTGTTCGGCATCGCCCTCGTCGTGGTGGCGTGGCGAACGAACACTCGCGCCGAGGTCCGTTGGCTGGCGACCGCCATCCTGTGCGGCATCGTCGCGCAGGGCCTGCTCGGCGGCCTGCGGGTCGTCGAGGACGAGCGACTGCTGGCCATGCTGCACGGCCAGTTCGCCGCCGTCGTGTTCTCGCTGCTCGCGGTGACCTGGATCGTCTCCGAACGTCGCTGGGCGAAGTCGGGCGACGGACCGGAGCAGGCGAACGTCGGACGGCTGCTCCCGCTCGCCGCGGTCACCCCGGTCGTCCTCGTGCTCCAGTACTTCCTCGGCGGGCTGCTGCGTCACTTCGGCACGGCCCTGTTCGAGCACATCGGCCTGGCGCTCATCGCCTACGGCATGGTCGTCGCCGCGAGTGTCACGGCTCTCGTGTCGGGCAGCGGTTGGCTGCGTCGGTCGGGACTGTGGATGCTGCTCGCCGTCCACGCTCAGGTCGGACTCGGCGTGGCGGCCTTCGTCCTCCGCTTCGGCTTCGCCCCGACCGGCTACGTGGCGGTCGTCCGTTCCTCCTCGCAGATCGTCGTCGCCTCCGCGCACACCGTCATCGGCATGGTGCTGCTGTCGACGACGGTCGTGTACCTCGTGAAGGTCGCTCGGCTCGCGTACGCCACTCGCGAGTCCCACGCCCGCGTGCCGGCCCCCGGCCTGCCGTCGCTGGTGGAAGGAGGGACGGCATGAGTCACGAAACCGCGACCGTCGACGTGACTCGGCCTTCGTCCGTGTCGGCTTCCGGGCCCGGTCTCCACTCGGGAGAGGCCGTCGCCGATCTTCCGGACGCGACGAGTTCGACTTGGGGACGCCTTGCGGACTACGTCGAGCTGACGAAACCACGGATCGCCGTGATGGCGACCGTGACGGTCGTCGTCGGCTACCTGCTCGGCTCGCGCGGCCAGTGGTTCGCCGGCCCGCTCCCGCAGGCGCTCGTCGGCATCCTGCTCGTGGCGGCCTCCTCGAGTGCACTCAACCAGTGGATCGAACGGTTCCGCGACCGCCTGATGCCGCGGACCGCGGACCGCCCGCTGCCCGCCGGGCGGCTCTCGCCGGCCGAGGTGCTCGCCTTCGGGCTGATCACCGGACTGGGCGGCGTGCTCTGCCTGGCGGTCACCGTCAACCTGCTCACGGCCGGGCTCGCGGCCGGCACGCTGCTGCTGTACGTCGCGGTCTACACGCCGCTGAAGACCCGAACGGGGCTCTGCACCACCATCGGGGCGATCCCCGGTGCGTTGCCTCCGGTCCTCGGGTACACGGCCGCGTCGGGCACGCTCGACGTCGCGGCCGTCGCGTTGTTCGCAGTGCTGTTCCTGTGGCAGTTCCCGCACTTCCTCGCCATCGCGTGGCTGTACCGCGAGCAGTACGGCCGGGCCGGCATGAAGATGGTGCCGCTCGGTGGAGAGCGAGCGGACGTCGTCGGCCTGATGGGCTTCGTCTACGCGATCGCGCTGATCCCGGTCAGCCTGTGGCCCAGCCGGATCGGCCTCGCCGGGGACGTCTACTTCGTCGTCGCCCTCGGTCTGGGTCTCGCCTACGCGGCCGCGGCGTTGCGGTTCGCCCGGTTCGGTTCGACCGCCACTGCCCGTCAACTCGTCTACTCGAGCCTGTTGTACCTGCCGGTCCTGCTCGGCACCCTCGTCTGGAACCACGTCGCCCTGCTGCAGTGAGTCGGGGCCCTAGAGTCCAGGTTCAGAATCTCGAACGACCACCCATGTCGCACGCCGCCCCGCAGACTCCGCCCCTCCGCATGGGCATCCCGATCCCGAACACGAAGCTCGGGATGTGGCTGTTCCTCGGCACGGAGATCATGTTCTTCACGGCCTTCATCGGGGCGTACATCGTGCTCCGCCTCGGGTCGCCCGGCTGGCCGACCGACCCGCACGACACCCACATCAACGTGTGGTTCGGAGCTGGGAACACGTTCGTGCTGCTTTGGAGTAGCTATCTCGTCGTCGTTGCTCACGAGGCCATGAGCCTCGGGGAGTACGCCAAGGCGAAGAAGTTCCTGTTCGCCACCTTCGCGCTCGCCTGCGTGTTCTTGGGGGTCAAGGGCGTCGAGTACTACGGCAAGTTCGCCCACGACATCTTGCCCGGCCACATCGCCGAGAACGAGGAGCAGGCCATCGACAAGGCCCTGTTCCAGATGAAGCAGGGGCTGGACGACGAGATCCTCGCCCTGGTCCCCGCCGCGAAGGCGCTCGAGGGAGTCGAGGAGGAAGACCGACCGGAGTACGGGACCGAGGCCGACCTGAAGGCCCGCATCGACTATGCCAAGGAGAACATGGCGGACAACGAGGCGTTCCAGACCAACCAGAAGATGCGGCTGGAGTACGAGACGCTCCGAAACGTCGCCTCTTCGGTCAACTTCCGCGACCTCGACGCTGCGGGCACCGACGCCGTCTTCGCCAAGTTCCGGCAGCAGCTGTTGCACCTCCGGGGCGACGTCGAGGTCGGCTACGAGTACGAGGTGCCCATCGACGGGAGTCCGGGCAAGACGAAGACGATGGCCGGGAGCGTGACCGGACACGCCGACGAGGTCGAGTGGCCGTCGAACCCGAACGGCTTCGACTGGTCCGCCGCCGGGCACGACGTGACGATCCACGACGAGGAGGGGAAGCACGTCGACGTGCCGGTCCACGGCCTCGTGCACGTCCACGCCCACCACGCGCCAGAGGTGATGGAGTCCGTCCAGTCGCCCCACCCGATGCTGTACGGCAACCTGTTCGCCAGCTGCTACTTCCTGATGACGGGCTTCCACGCCGTGCACGTCATCGTCGGGATGATCCTGTTCGCCTTCCCGATGTGCATCGCCCTCAACGGCAGCTGGACGACCTACGTCGAGAACGCCGGCCTGTACTGGCACTTCGTCGATCTCGTGTGGATCTTCCTGTTCCCGCTGCTCTACATCGCGTAGCAGCGGTCGGCCTTCAGCGGTCAGCACTCAGCCGGAATCGAGACCCAAGATGGACGCCAGCACACACGACGACCACGGGCACGACGCCCACCACGTCAACTACCTGATGATCTTCGTGGCACTCTGCGTGTTCACGCTGATCTCGATCACGACGGAGATCGTCCCGTTCCCGAACCACGCATCACTGGTGGTGACCGTCTTCGCCGTCTCGTGTGCGAAGGCCTTCTGCGTGCTCGCGTTCTTCATGCACCTGAAGTTCGAGGGGAACTGGAAGTACCTGCTGCTCGCCCCGACGACCGTGCTCGCCGTCGGGCTGCCGATTGCGCTGCTCCCCGACGTCGGCGTGCACTACTACACGACCGACGTACCGCAGAACGACGACTACGCCCGGATGCACGCGGAGGAGCACCTCGAGTCACACGGCGAGGAGCCCCACGACGACGGCAAGGCCGAGGGGGAGAACGAGTCCGCCCCCGAGACGCCGGACGAGTGACGGCCGCCATCGCGGTTTCCGGGCTGAGCCACCGCTACGGCGACCGGCTCGCTCTCGACGACCTCGGATTCGAGGTGCCTCGCGGCGAGGTGTTCGGCCTGCTGGGCCCGAACGGCGGCGGCAAGACGACGCTGTTCCGCATCCTCTCCACGCTACTGCCGGTCCAGTCGGGCGCCGTCCACGTGCTGGGACACGACGTCGTCGCCGAGCAGCACGACGTGCGACGCCGGATCGGCGTGACGTTCCAGTCGCCGAGCCTCGACGCGAAGCTCACCGTTCGGGAGAACCTGCTGCACCAGGCCCACCTGTACGGCCTCGCCGGCCGCGAGGCCGCGGGTCGCATCGCCGGACTCGTCGAGCAACTCGGACTGGCGGACCGCACGGGAGACCGGGCGGAGTCGCTGTCCGGCGGGCTGCAGCGTCGCGTCGAGATCGCGAAGGGCCTGCTGCACGACCCCGAACTCCTGCTGCTCGACGAGCCGAGCACGGGACTCGACCCCGGCGCCCGCCACGATCTGTGGGTTCTTCTGCGGCGGCTCCGCGACGACCGTGGCGTCACGGTGCTCGTCACGACGCATCTGATGGAGGAGGCCGAGCGATGCGACCGGCTCGGCATCTTGGACCACGGCCGACTCGTCGCCGAGGGGACTCCGGACGAGCTCCGTGCCTCCGTCGGAGGCGACTGCCTGACGATCGACACGCCCGACACGACCGCACTCGCCGCGGCGATCGGAGAGAGGTTCGGGATCGAGCCGAGCGTCGTCGACGGGCAGCTCCGGATCGAACGGGAGGACGGCCACGAGCTGCTCCGGGACGTCGTCGCCGCGTTCCCGGACCGCGTGACGTCGATCGTGCTGGGCAAGCCGACGCTCGAGGACGTCTTCATCGCCCGGACGGGTCACCGGTTCTGGGCCGAGTGACTCAGCGAGCGGCCGCAGGGACGTCGACGAGGTGGACCTTGCCGTCGGCGGCGGAGACGGCGATGCGTGTTCCGTCGGGCGAGAGGGTGGCCGAGTAGACGACCTGACCGAGGTCGGTCTCGAACACCGGCTTGCCGCTCCCGACGTTCCACACGAAGACCTGCCCGGAGTAGCCGGCCGTCAGCAGGCGGTTGCCGGCCGCGTTGAACTCGACGGCGTAGCAGTCGTCGGCGTGCCCCTCCAGCAGCCGGGTCGGCTTCTCGGCGTCGACGTTCCACAGGTAGACGGGCCGCTGGCTGCCGAGCCCCATGCCGCCGGCGGCCACGGTCTTGCCGTCGGGCGAGACGGCGACGTCGTACAGCTGGTGCTCCGGGCCGGTGAAGCGTCGGATCTGCGTCTGCGTGGAGAGGTTCCACAGTCGGACCGTCTTGTCGGTCCCGGCCGCGAAGGCGAACCGGCCGTCGCGGGTGACCGCCGTCCCGTAGTGCGTGCCGTTCTGCTGCGGCGAGAGCGTGCTTCGGATCTGGTTCTTCTCGAGGTCCCAGAGACGCACGGTCTTGTCGTTCGACGTCGAGACGAGCCCGTTGCCGTCGGGCGTGAAGGCGAGCCCGTAGACGGCGTCGCCGTGCCCGGTGAGGTTTGCCGTCTGCCCTGCCGCGGCGACGGCCCACGTCTTCAGGCTGCCGTCGTCGCCGGCCGTCAGCAGCGTGCGGTTGTCGGCGGTGAAGACGGCGGCGCGAATCGACTTCTCGTGGCCGACGAGTTCCTGCGCGACCTCCCGCGGCAACGGTTGCTCCGGCTGCGGGTTCGGCGGGGCCGGGTCGTAGCTGCGGATCGTCTGGTCGCTGCCGACGGCGACGAGCTTCTTGCCGTCCGGGCTGAAGGCGACCCGTTCGATCTCGACCGGCGACTTCACCTCGTACTGCATTTGTCCGCTGAGGTTCCACACGTAGAGCGACTTGTCCCGGGCTCCCGCGGCGACCTGGGCGGCGTTCGGCGTGAACCCGACGCCCGTCACGGCGGCGGTCGGCCCGGCGAACTCGCGAGTCAACGTGCCGTTGCCGAGGTTCCACATCTTCACCGTGCCGGACTCGCCCGCGGTCAGGTGGTAGGCCGAGTTCGACGAGACGGCGAGGTCGTTCACTCCCTTCTCGTCGGCGACGTGGGCGAACGTGGCGGAGAGCGTGGCGACCTCGATCTCCTTGGCCGCGCCGGCGTACGCGACGGTCCGGTGGTCGGTGTGGAAGCTCGCGGTCGCGGCCCCCTTCGGCAACGGGAAGTGCTGCAGCGGCAGCTTCGTGTTGCGGTCCCAGACGGTGGCGATGCCGTCGTCCGAGGCGGCGACGATCCGCTGGTTGTCGCGGCTGAACTCGACGTCGGTGATCTTGCCCGCGTGGCCGGCCAGTTCGAGCAGCGGCTTGCCGTCGCCGATCTGGAAGGTGCGAACGACCTTGTCGTCCCCGCCGACGGCGAGCCGTGCACTGTCGCCCGAGACCGCGAGTGCGGCGAGCGGCGTCGGCAGGTCGAGTTTCCGCTGCTCGCTGCCGTCCGCGGCCGCCCAGACGCGGACCGACTTGTCCGCGCTCGCGGAGACCAGTTGGGACTGATTCGGCGTGTAGACGAGCCCGGTAACGGCGGCGGTGTGGCCGACGAGCGCACGCACCTCGGTTGCGTCGGCCGTCTTGAAGACCTTGACGTTCCCCTTCGCGTCGCCGACCGCGATCTCCTGGTTGTTGGGGTGCACGGCGACCGCCGTCACGCGGTCGGGCATGGCCGGGAAGGCCTTCACGAGGTTGCCGTTGTTCGCGTCGAACAGCCGGGCGATCTTGTCGTCGCAGCCCGTGGCGACCTGGGCGGAGTTGTAGGTGAAGGCGACCGTCGTCACGCGGCTGCCGTGACCGTCGAGCGTCTTCAGCGGCTTGCCGTCGGCGAAGTTCCAGAGGCGAACGGTCTTGTCGTCGGAGGCGGAGACGAGACGGGCGCCGCTCGGGCTGATACGCACCCGGGTCACGTTGGCGGTGTGGCCGACGACCTGACGGGCCGCGGGGAACTGGTTGGGCCAGCGGCGAACGTAGCCGTCCTGCCCGGCCGAGACGAGCAGCGAGCCGTTCGGAGCATAGGCGAGTCCGGTGACCGGACCGGCGTGAGCCCCGACGACGGCGAGTGCGGTTCCGTCGGCCGGGTTGAAGGTGCGGACGACACCGCTGGCGTCGGCGCTGGCGAGCTGCTGCCCGTCGGGTCGGAAGGCGAGTTCGGTAACCGGGTGCTCGTGACCGGTGATCTCTCGTTCGACCTTGCCGGTCTCCACGTTCCAGAGGCGGACGACCTTGTCATCGCCGGCGAAGGCGTACCACTTGCCGACCTTGGAGACCGCGACCGCCGCGAGCGGCTTGCCGTTCTCGACGATCTGCCCGGTCGGGTCGGGCGTTGGGACGTCCCACAGCTTGATCGTGCGGTCGAGCCCACCGGAGGCGATGCGGCTGCCGTCCGCCGAGACGGCGACCGAGACGACGAGACCTTGGTGCCCGGTCATCGTGCGGACGGCCTCGCCGGTCTTCGCGTTCCACAGCCGCAGCGTCTCGTCGAAGCTCACGGTGACGATCCACTTCCCGTCCGGCGTGTAGGCCGCCGAGTAGACCGCCTCGTCGTGCCCGGCGAGTTCGGTCGGTTGAGCCGAGGCGGCGACGGGCGTCAGCACGAGGGTCGCGGCGGCGAACAGAGAAAGCACGGCAACGGGACGAATCGACATGACGGACTCCACGCTCGGGAGGCGGTTCGAATGGCGGCAGCCTCAGTGTGCGGGGCCGACTCGGCACCGTCAACGGGAAGGCGTTCGCCGATGCGTCTGGCGGCGGGATTCCGGGATCCAAGACGACGTTCGCACCGTTTCCCTTCTTGGTGCTCGCGACAAACGATCTCTACGATTCGCGAGTTCCACGGGAGGTGTGACCGATGTCCGCGGAGAAGTTCGACGTCTCCTCGAAGGCGTTCAAGATCGACCCGTTCCCGACGTTCCGCCGCATGCGGGAGGCGGGGGCGGTCGTGCGGGTGAAGCTGCCGTTCATCGGGCGGACGTGGATGCCGACGACGTACGAGTGGGTCGACCGCGTGCTGCGGGACCACAAGACATTCGTGCAGGATCCGCGGAACGCGGGGAAGCGGTCTTACGCCGGCGTGCGGTGGTGGATGCCGCGGATGCTGCGGGTGCTCCTCAAGAACATGCTGGCGAAGGACGAACCGGACCACCGCCGGCTGCGGGGGCTGGTGGAGAAGGCGTTCGTGCGGGCGTCCGTCGAGGAGATGCGGCAACCGGTCGTCGACCTCGTCGAGTCGCAGCTGGACTTGCTCGAACGCGAGGCGGACGGCGGAGTGGTCGACGTCACACGGCACTTCGCCCGCCCGCTGCCGCTCGCCGTCATCTGCGAGATGCTCGGACTGCCGGCCGAGGACCGATCGAGGTTCGCCGCGTGGGCGGAGCCGCTGTCGAACGTCGAGTCGCTGTTCGGCTTCTGGCGGGCGTTCCGCGGGATGTTCAAGGTGAACGACTACCTGAAGGGGACGATCGAGGAGTGTCGGCGGAATCCGCGGCCGGGGCTGCTGTCGGCCCTCGTCGAGGTCGAGCAGGACGGCGAGTCGCTCGACGACGAGGAACTCCTCTCGATGGCCTTCCTCCTGCTGTTCGCCGGCCACGAGACGACGGTC
Organism: Planctomycetaceae bacterium; assembly: GCA_028284885.1. GTDB lineage: Bacteria > Planctomycetota > Planctomycetia > Planctomycetales > Planctomycetaceae > JANQQW01. Next base: position 22,059 of record JANQQW010000089.1, on the reverse strand, counting down.
CACCTGCTCGACGGGGCGATCGTCACGCTGCTCGAGCACCCGGAGCAACTCGACCGGCTACGAGGCGACTGGTCGAAGGTCGATCTCGCCGTCGACGAGGTGCTGCGGTACTTCTCGCCGATCCAGGTGACGAAGCCGCGGTACGCGTCGCGGGACGTGGAGATCGACGGCGTGACGATCCCCCGCGGCGACTTCCTGATGCCGTTGCTCGCCTCGGCGAATTGCGACCCGGCCGCCTTCGACGACCCAGAGACGTTCGACGTCTTCCGCACGCCGAACCCGCACGTCTCCTTCGGCCGCGGCATCCACGTCTGCCTGGGGATGAAGCTCGCGAAGACCGAGGTCGAGATCGCCCTCGCACTGCTCTTCACGCGGTTCCCGAACCTGTCGCTGGCGAAGCCGAGGGCGGACCTCGACTGGATGCAACGTCCCGGAACGCGCGGCGTGCGTTCGCTGCCGGTGCGGTTGAGTTGAACCGCAGAGGCGCGGAGGACGCAGAGACGGCTCAGGGACTTCGTCGCTTGATGGTCGTTGGGCAACACATGTTGCCGGACGCATAGGCCTCCCAGATGCAATCGAGGAACTCGTCGTGAATCCCCAGCACCCGGGCCTTGGAAATCAGAACGAAATCGTCGGCAACGTAGCTGGCAATTTCGTGTCGCCGCGTGGCACGGGTTGTCGCGAGAAATGCCGCCTCGGCGATCTCACTGATGACGTTCGCAAGTTCGTGGTCCTCGGACCACTTTGACTCGACTTCGCGGTGAACTCGGAGCCACTCGCTCTCGAACGCGATGTCGGAGTCGCGTTCGTCAAGGACTGCATCACAATCGACATCCTCGAAAGTCGCTGCTGAAAGGACATCGGCGTCGACAATCAACCTGAGAATCTCGCTGACTGACTCCTTGGACATCTCTGCGACCTCTGCGCCTCTGTGGTTCAATCACACCCGAAGTTCATCCGCGTCCCCACCGAGGGCGTCCGCGTATCGTTCGCGGATCGGCGTGACGACGTCGTGCACGAACGCATCGACCTGTTCCGGGGCGCGGCCGATGTAGTTGGTCGCGTCGAACGTGTCGGGGATCTCGACGTTCGCGAAGGCGGCGTCGCCGCGGAGGCGGGGGACGAGGTCGTGATGGGCAACCTCCCAGCCGCCCAGCGCGACCGTCGCAAACCGATCTGCGAGGACGGCGTCTCAGCCTGCGGCGGCCTCGCGGATCTCCTTCCGCTTCGCGACGAACCGCGCCGCCTGCTTGCGGATGCGGTCCATGTCGCCGGCCGCGAGGGCGTCCTTCTCGACGAGGGCCGTTCCCAGGCCGACCGCACACGCGCCGGCGGCGAAGAAGTCCTGCATCGTGTCCAGGTTCACGCCACCGGTCGGCAGCAACCGGACCTGCGGGAGCGGGCCGGCGAGGGCCTTGAGGTGCTTCGGCCCGCCGATCTCGGCCGGGAATACCTTCACCACGTCCGCCCCGGCGTCCCAGGCGTCGAGCACCTCGGTCGGCGTGAACGCACCCGGCATGACCACCTTGCCGTACCGGTTGCAGAGGGTGACGACGTCCCGCCGCGTGACCGGGGAGACGACGAACTCGGCTCCGCTGAGGATGGCGATACGGGCCGTCTCCGCGTCGAGCACGCTGCCGGCACCGAGCAGGATGTCGTCGCCGAGGGCGTCCCGCACGCGTTCGAGCACTCGCACGGCGTCCGGGACGGTGAACGTCACCTCGATGACGCCGATGCCCCCTTCGTGCAGGGCGCGGGCGACCTCGACGAGCTGCTCGCCCGAGGGGGCCCGGATGATGGCCACGAGCCCCTCGTCCAGAACCCGCTGCAGCTGCTGCTCCTTGTTCGTCATCGCTCGTCTTCCCGTCGTCGGAGTCGGCCGTTCGTCGTGACCGGCCCGGGTCGAAGCACGCGGGCCGAGACGACACCGATAACCGAACGCGGCCCGCGGGGGAACCGACCGGCGAGTCGTCCGGCGGCGTCGGCTACTTCAGCGCCGCTGCGATCGGGGTCCGCATCTCGTCGAGCGGACGAAAGAGACGGTCGTCCCGCGTCGCCGGCAGCGACGACCGCGAGGGACTGACCAAGGGCACGTCGAGCGGTACGCGACCCTGCTCGTTCCAGTGCACGAGCTCGAGCGTGCCGTCGCCGTACTCGACGAGCGCCGAGCAGTGTTCGACCCAGTCGCCCGTGTTGCAGTAGGTCAGGCCGTCGTGCTGGCTGATCGTCGGGGTGTGCACGTGGCCGCAGACGGCACCGTCGCACTCGAGCTCCTCGGCTCGCTCCATCAGTCGGGTCTCGAACTCGCTGAGGAAGCGGACGACCGACTTCACCGAGCCCTTCACGAACGCGCTGAAGCCGTAGTGCTGCCGTCCCGTGAGGGTCCGGCTGACGAGCCGATTGGTGGAGAGGAGGGCGTCGTAGCCGACCGCGGCCATCCGGGAGACCCACTGGGCCTCGGTCTCGAACTTGTCGAACTGGTCGCCGTGCACGACGAGGAACCGTCGCCCGTCGGCGAGTTCGTGGACGAACTCGTCACGCACCCGCAGGAAGTCGAAGTGTCGCAGTGCGCGGTGCAGGTAGGCCTCGGTCCGCAGGAAGTCGTCGTGGTTCCCGGGCGTGTAGTATACGTCTGTACAGGAGGCCCCCATCGCGACGATGCGGTCGATCACGGCTCCGCAGGCGAGGTCCCACCGCCAACGACGTTGCAGCTTCCAGCCGTCGATGAAGTCGCCGACGAGGTACAGCTGCTCGGGCTGGTGCTGCGAGAGGAAGTCGGCCAGCAGGTCGGCTCTCGCGTGACGCGTCCCGAGGTGGACATCGCTCACGAACAGGGTGCGGATCGTCCGGCTCCGCGATGGTTCGCGTTCCGTGGACGGTGCAGCCAAGGTGGGAGCGGGCGGAACACTGTCGTCGGTCAACAGGGGCATGTGCGCGGACCCGTGGGGGGCGTTCGGCGAGGAACCAGCGGCCGCACGCTTTGATACCAGCCGCGTGACAAGAGCAGATGAAGAACCGGCGAAGTTCAAACAGCTTCTCGACAGGGGAGCGTCGAGACCCGTTCAACCGGCGACTTCGGCGTCAGCCGGTTGGCCGTTCCCGCCGAACTTCGCGAGCATGTAGTCGTGGACGAGCGTGGAGACGTTGGGGACGTCCATCTTGTCCATGATGCTGCCCCGATGCCGTTCGACGGTCTTCACGGTGATGCCGAGATTCGCGGCGACTTCCCGCGTTCGGCCCCCGACCACGACCAGTTCGAGTACTTCGCGCTCGCGGTCGGACAACAAGTCCAGCCGACGGCGAATTCCAGCAACGCACTGGCGCTCTCGCCAAGCGGCCAAGTCGTTCCGGATCGCATCTTCCGTTTTCTGAAGCAGTTGCGAGTGGTCGACGGGCTTCTCCAAGAAGTCGACGGCCCCCATCTTGATGGCATCGACCGCCTTCGGCACCGATGACCGTCCGGTTACGAAGATGACCGGAATTCCGCTCTGCTGCCCGCGGATGAGCTCGAGGACGTCGAACCCGGTACCGTCGGGCAGGTGCAGGTCGAGAATTGCACAGCCGGGCATGTCCGGGTCGAACCCGGCCCGAAACGCCTCGACACTGTCGTACGGCTCGACGACGTAACCGGCCGAGTTGACGAGAAACTCGATCGAGTCGCTGACCGTCGGCTCGTCCTCGACCAGATAGACCCGCGGCTCGGGAACTGGCTCCGTCTCTTCGGTCGACATCGGGTCCGCCTGCATCACAGTTGTCGAGTTCGGCACGCTGTACCTCTAGAGACGAATTCCGAGTGCCGATGGCGTACGGAGATCTGCCCTGTTCGCAGAAAATCCCCGGATTCGCGGGGCGAAGGCAGCGGGCCGAAGAGCGTCCGGCTGGGCGTCAGTTCTGCTCGTTGGCCAGCTGGGCCATGCGGATCGCCGGCTCGACCACCCGCTCCCAGTTCTCGCGGAGGTAGTCGGGCGGGCCGCCTTTGTTGGCGACCTCGTGGGCGACCTGGACCGTGGGGACCATCTCGATCGCATCCCACGGGCAGACGACGAGTTCGTACGGGTTGGACTTCTTCTGCGGGATGTGCACGCAGACCTCGCAACCGACGCAACGCTCGACGTCGATCTCGCACCACGACTGCAGCCCCTGCAGCGTCTCCCCCGGCACCTTGTAGATGCAATCGACCGGGCAGACCTCCAAGCAGGCCTCGCACCCCGTGCAGTTGTCGGCGTTGATCACCGCCACTTCCTTGGGCAGCTTCTTTCGCTTCTTGGCCATGCTTGGGCTCTCCCACACGTCTGGGGGACGAGGCGGACCGTTTCCGCAGTGAACGTATTTTGGCGATCGGACCACGGACTCTCAACCTCTCGTTCGGCAGAATTGCGACGGGGCTGAAATCGGACTGCTCGTTCCGCCGCAACCGTCGGCATCGGAACGACTTCCGCGGCAGAAGCCGCTGTTGTGGCGGGGGCAGGCGACGAGTAGACTCCCTCGCCCATGACGCGTCACCTTCTTCAGTCGCTCCTCGTCTGCCTTTGCGCGCTCGCGTGCCCGAGCGTTGGGTTGCGCGCCGACGACGACGCGGCGACGCCGGTGGCCACGGAACCGGCTTCGGTGTTGCTGCTGACGAACGGTGACCGACTCCACGGCGACCTCGGCTCGGCACAGGACGACGTGATCCAGTGGCGGGTGGCCGACGGGCTCGAATTTCCGATTCCGATCGGCTCCGTTCAGTCCGTCCAACTGGTCGGCCAGGCACGCACTTGGACGCCCGCCATGGGGATCGACGCGCTGACAGCGGAGCCGGCCCCTGCCCCGGCCCCGGATTGGATGACCGAGGATCCGCTGGAGGAACTCCGTCCGGAACTGGCCGAGCCGGAAGTCGAGGAGGAGGACCCGCTCGAGACCGCGATGATCCCGCTCGTCAACCCGCGGGTCGTGTTCCGACGCACCTACGAGCTGACGAAGCGGATCGAACTTGGCGGCACGTTCGTCGACGGCAACAGCGAGTCCGACTCGCTCAACGTCGGCGGCGAACTCGGCCGGAAGACGGACGAACTCGACGAGACGATCAAGTTCGGCGGCTTCGTCAGCACGGCGGACGACGCCCTCATCGCGAACCGCTGGTGGGTGAACGCCAACGTCGACTACACGCCCGAGTTCTGCTCGCCCTGGTTCTTCTTCCTGACCTCCCGCAACCAGTACGACGAGTTCGAGAACCTCGACTACCGAGGCACGTTCTCCGGCGGCCCCGGCTACCGGTTCGTCGACGAGCCGGACCGCGAGATCACCGTCCGCGGCGGCCCCGGCGTCACCATGGAGTTCTTCCGCGATCCGTACCGCGACGAGTACACGCCCGACCTGTTCGGCCAACTCGAGGTGAAGCACCCGCTCGGCGACCGGCTCGTGTTCGAGAGCGACACGATCGTGAACCCGACGATCGACGACTTCCGCGTGTTCCGCGTGGTCAGCCAGAACGGGCTGCTGCTGCCGCTCGACGAGAGCCGTTCGTGGAACCTGAAGATGGGGCTCCAGATGGAGTACCACTCGGACCCGAACCCGGGTCGGAAGCGGGCCGACGTCACCTCGACGCTGCTGCTCGTCTACAAGCGGAACTGACCGCGCTCGCCCTCGTCAGCCGACGAGCAGCAGGGCGACGTACGGCACCAGGTTGAAGACGACGATCAGCAGCTTGTACGCCCCCATGAACGCGTACATCACCACGTCCCACGTCTTCCGCTCCAGCGGGAAGAAGCGGTACTGCAGGCGGTAGGCGAGGTCCGGGGCGAACAGGATCGTCAGCGACCAGAACGCGAAGAGACCGCTGTTCAGGATCATCGACCACATCAGGAACCGGGTCAGCGTCGGCACGTCCATCTCGTCCCCTTCTTCAGGTCACCGGACTTCGGTCTACCCGGAGGGGAAAACGTCGTCGAGGACGGGCGAGATCTCGGGAATCGCGGCCGACTCCGACCGAATCCCCGGCGTCTCCCGGTCAGCTCTTGGCCGCGGCTTTCTGGCGGCTGGAGCGGCGGGGCCGTTTGCCTCGGCTGCTGCCGCCCGAACCCTTCGTCGCCTTGCGGCGCGCTCCGGAACGTGGCGGTCGGCGTCGACGGCCCTTCTTCTTCGGCGGCGACTTCGGCGGCCCCGTCTCCAGCGTGATCGTCTCGAACCCCTCGGCCTCGCAGCGGGGGATCGGCTCGCCGATCATCCGTTCGGTCTGCTGCAGCCACCTGGCGTTGTCCGGCGTGACGAACGTGCGGGCGATGCCCGAGTTCTCCGAACGGCCCGTGCGGCCGATGCGGTGCGTGTACGCCTCGGGCGTGTTCGGCACGTCGTAGTTGACGACGTGCGAGACGTTCTGGACGTCGATGCCGCGGGCGGCGATGTCGGTCGCGACGAGCACCTCGTGCCGACCCGTGCGGAAGCCTCGCATGGCCCGGTCGCGTTGCGACTGCGACATGTTGCCCTGCAGGTCGGCGGCCCGGTGGCCGGCCTTCCGGAGTTGGGCCGCCACGCGGCGGGCCCGGTGCTTCGTGCGGGTGAAGACGATGGCCGACGTGCACTCCTCCTGCCCCAGCAGGTGCTCGAGCAGGTCCCGCTTCTTCGACTCCTCGACGACGAAGACGCCGTGGTCGACGGTCTCCGCCGGGGCGGTCCCGGCGAGTTCGACGACGTGCGGGTCACGCAGCACCTCGTCGGCGAGCGTCCGAATCTCGCGGGGCATGGTCGCGGAGAAGAGGAGGTTCTGCCGGTCGTGGGGCAGCTGCTTCAGGATGCGGCGGATGTCGGGGAGGAAGCCCATGTCGAACATGTGGTCCGCCTCGTCGAGGACGAGCGTCTCGACGTGCGACAGGTCGAGCGCGTTCTGGCCCAGCAGGTCGAGCACGCGGCCGGGGCAGCCGACGACGATCTGCGGCTTCTGCTGCTTCAGGTCCCGGACGTGCTTGTGCGTGGGGATGCCACCGTACAGGGTGGCGACCTTCAGCTTGGTGTACTTGGCGAGCGTGCGGATCTCGGTCGCGATCTGCGTGGCGAGTTCGCGGGTGGGCGCGAGGATCAGCGCCCGCACGTCGCGGCCCGGGTCGTCGAGGAGGCACTCGAGGACCGGCAGCGCGAAGGCGGCCGTCTTGCCGGTGCCGGTCTGGGCGAGGCCCAGCACGTCGCGGCCGTCGAGTGCGGGAGCGATCGTCTCGGCCTGGATCGGTCGTGGTTCCTCGAAGCCCGCGGCCTTCAGGCCGGCCTGGATCGAGTTGTCGAAGTCGAAAGCGTCGAAGCCGGCCGTGGGCGCGGCGTCGAGCGGAAACTGGTCAGCGGTCATGGCAACTCATCGTGGTCTGCACGGACGCTCGGCGTCCGCGGCACTCGCGTGCGGATTCGACCCAGACAACAGCGATGGGCAGAAGAAAGCAGGTGGGCGGCGCGACCGGTGGGTAGAAGACGCAACTCTGTTGTTCGCCGCCGCCGGACAGGGCCCGGCGAGGCCGAAGTGTATCCCGAACGGCCGAACCTTCCAAGGGGTGAACGGCTGAGGGCTCCGATTCGGTCCCGTGTTCCGCTAACATGCGGCCGCTACATCGTCGGTCGAACGCCCTGCGGAACGCGTGTCTGCGACGACTTCGTGCTCGCCTCGTTGAACTCGGGACACCGTTCATGTGCGGGATTGCCGGCGCGGTCGACCTGACCGGTCAGCGGGAGTTTCCGGTCGCCCGGCTGCGGGCGATGACGGACGCCATTCTGCACCGTGGCCCGGACGAGGAGGGGCTGCACGTCGAACCGGGCGTCGCGCTCGGCAACCGCCGGCTCGCCATCGTCGACGTCGCCCACGGCCAGCAGCCGATGTCGAACGAGACCGACGACGTGTGGGTCGCCTACGAGGGCGAACTGTACCACTACCCGGAACTGCGGGAGCGGCTGCTCGCCAACGGCCACACGCTTCGCACGCACTGCGACACCGAGGCGTGGGTCCACCTCTACGAGGAGGAGGGGGAACGGGTCGTCGAGAACGCCCGCGGGCAGTTCGGCGTGGCGTTGTGGGATCGGAGGGAACGACGGCTGATCCTCGGCCGCGACCGCATCGGCATCGCCCCGATGTTCTACGCCGAAGCGGACGGCTGGCTGCTGTTCGGCTCGGAGATCAAGTCGCTCCTCGCCTCCGGACTGATCGACCCACGGCCCGACCGGCTGGGCGTCGACTTCTTCTTCAACATGTTCGCCCACGGCGGTGAGCGGACCTGCTTCCAGGGCGTCAAGCAACTTTCGCCCGGCTGCCTGTTGAAGGTGGAGAACGGCAGCTACTCCGTGCGGAGGTACTGGGACCTCGACTATCCGGACCACGGCGAGGAACGGGAGTTCGACTCGGTCGAGACGGCCGTCGACGAGTACGAGGGACTGCTTCGCGACGCGGTGAAGCGGCGGCTGTGCGGCGAGGCCCCCCTCTGCTGCTACATCAGCGGCGGGCTCGACTCGACGACGATCCTCGGCCTCAGCTCGCAGGAGCACGGCTCGCCGCTCCCGGCCTTCACGATCGGGCTCGAGGGCTCTGGGCCGAACGACGAACGGAGTCAGGCCCGACAGGCGGCCGAGGTCGTCGGCTCGCCGTTGACAACCGTCGCCATGACGTCCGAGGACATCGCCAGCGGCTACCCGGCCGTCGTCCGCGGGGCCGAGTTCCCGGTGTTCGACACGTCGACCGCCTGCACCTTCCAACTGGCCGCGAAGGTCCGCGAGAACGGGCGAGTCGTCTCGCTGACCGGCGAGGGGGCGGACGAGTCACTCGCCGGGTACGTCTGGTTCAAGGCGGAGCGGAAGTACGTGCCGGGGGCCGGGCGGCGACGGCCGAAGGTGCCGATCCGCGAGCAGCCGCCGGTCCCCAAACCGCTCGACGGCAGCGGCCGACATCGCGGGTCGCTGTTCGACTTCGTCCTCTCGAAGCTGCGGAAGTTCGTCTTCGCCCGGCTGGTTGGCCGGGGCGACACCCGCATTCCGCTGGGGGCGTTCGGCGGGCTGCGCGTGGTGCAGCAGGCGACCTACGAGATGATGGCCCACTCGCGAAACTGGTTCTACACGCCCGAGATGTGGGAGGCGGTCGGCGACTACGACCCGTTCGCCGAGATGGAGTTCGACAGCACCCGCATGCGGCGGTGGCATCCGCTCAACCGGTCGTTGTACGTGGCCAGCAAGGTCATGCTGCCCGGCATGCTGCTCTCCTCGAAGGGGGACCGGGCCCTGAAGCACGGCTCGACCGAGGGGCGGTTCCCGTTCCTCGACGAACGCGTCGTCGACTTCTGCGCAGAGATCGACCCGGACCTGAAACTCCGCGGGACCGAGGACAAGTACCTGCTGCGGCAACTGGCGAAGCGGGTGCTGCCGCCGGAGATCGCGGGGCGGAAGAAAACGATGTTCCGGGCGAACTTCGCGCGGTCGTTCCTGACCGACGCCCGGCCTTCGTGGATCGACCAGTTGCTGTCGGAGGAGTCGCTGCGGTCGGTCGGCATGTTCGACCCGGCCGGCGTCGCCGAGGCCCGCCGCGTGATCGCCCGCGCCCCGAAGTGGTCGATGCGGCGGTTCGTCCTGGACATGGGCCTCGTCGGCGTCGTCTCGACGCAACTGTGGCACCACGTCTTCTGCGGCGGCGGCCTGGCGGACGTGCCGAACTGGGAGCCACCCTCGGAGAGAACGGCCTCCCGACGCTGACGGGCAAGTCGGCTACGGTGACGACTTCAGTTCGAAGACGAAGCCGGTCTTCCCACCTAGTAGTGGAACGGGGGCGACAGGCTCTCACACTCGTCCTCGTCCATAGCCAAGTACGCGACGTACTCGTCGACGAGCGTTGCCATGTCCCACCCCAGCGTTACGAACGGGTCGTCGTCGCCGTACCATCCGATGTCGTGTTCCCACTTGCCGAGCGTCCCGTCGGGCCGCACGACGATGAAGTTGCCGCTGGCCGTGTTGTAGAGCGTGAGCGATCCCTCCCACTCGCCGACCTTCCCCCACTCGTGGTCGGGACAGTCGGCCGACACGACGCGAACGTCCGAGGCTGGCAGGAACCACGGGCACGGCGGTAGCCGCGAGTCGGCCGTCCCACCGAAGTTCTCGACGAACTCCGCAAGACCGTCGATGGCCTCGAAGGGGAACTGCTCGCGGATCCGTGCGGGCAACTGCCGCCGTGGAGCCAGGTGCAACGAGGCCTGCGGCTCGTCCTCGAACGTGAGCCACTGATCCCCGTCCGCGTCGATCGACAGCCCGACCAGCGGCCGCGAGAGCAGTTCCTCCGCCGGCCTTTTCGAGTACGGCGTGGCAAGACCCGCCCACCGGCGACGGAGGAGTGCCAAGACCTCGTCCACCGAGAGCCCGGCGATCGTCGGCAACCATCCGGCCCCGTCGACGTTCGGAACGACTGAAGGATCGATCGGGAAGGGACACCGGCGAACACGGTCCATGTCAACTCGTCCTAGAACTCCACCTAGCCGGCGGGGTGGCCGGGCCGAGAGTGTTCCCGCGAAGGCCCAGAGCGCGTCTTCGGCTGTTTCGACGTCAACTCCGTGGCGACGTCCTTGGCCTTCCCTCCGGTCCACGCCCGGCCACCCCGTCGCTCACCAGACCTGCTGCCCTTCACAAGGTGCGACGTCGCACGTGCTCCACACCAACTGGCTCGAAGACCACACTCCTGTGCTCAGTACGATCGTAAGCACGAACGCGTTCTCCGATCAGCTCCAACACGATCTTGATCTGCAGACTCTTCATGCGGTCCAACTGAGTGATGGTTTGCTGCTTCTGTTCAAGACAGTCATCTGTCCAAAGCAGGCCGCCGTGGGCAACCACGTCACGCAGAGCGACCCAAGCCTTGATGTCGTCGCCTGACAGGCCAAACAACCCTGCGTCTGCAGCTCTCCGCATCCACGTCGCGACCTTGAATCGCCCAGACGGCTGAAGCATCAACTTCAAGAGGCCTTCAACCGACGAGCTGAGGGCCAGTGTGCGGAGCGACATGGTGTTGTCCACGCTGTCCCACGACTGGTACAGGTGGTTCGCAACCGACTTCCCAAGCTCCGTCGCGAAGAACGTTGCTGATGACTTCAGGATTCGAAGAAACTCGTCCGGTGCATGGCCCCCGTCCGTGGGACATGCGTGGTAGCTTCGTTTGCCGTCCCGCAGAGCATTCCAGCGATACAGGCTGCCGCTCGAACCGCTCATCTTGGTCAAAACGCACTGCGGTTGGCGCCCCGTCGCAAAGGCGAGGGCGGTTGTCAGCGCCTGAAGCTGGTCGGCCAAGTCGGGGCGTGGGCTCTCGCTGGTGAGCCTTACGAGAGCGTCTTCGTCTCCGATCTGCCGGGCAACGACTGTGAGTCCGTTGAACTCGAACTCCATCCAATCCCGCTTGAAGAGGGAGTCTGAGAAGTGTGGATTGTCAGAGGTGAAGCTGGTCACCTTGGTCCACTGCACGCGGGCTACGTCCGACACCAGCGCATGCAGATGGTCGGCATGGCCGGCTTGGTCTGGGTCTCCGAGCTGGATGCCGTGGAGTCGCGCGTTCCACGTTGCTGCCTCCTTGTCCGAAAAGTAGGTCGTGTCTTCATCGCTGATCCACCTTGATTCAACCTGCATCCCGGACGGTGTAACTCCATCCAAGCTAAAGTAGTCATCAACTTGCAGAAGCTTGCCAGGCTTCCGCAGGAGGCCGTGAAACGCCGATCGAAACGTGGCATTCGAGCTTGTGACAGCTGTTAGAGTCGATTCCTGCAGAGAACACACGATCGTCCCGGCACCCTCGCATCGGACTCCGTCCCCGCGTTCGAGAACCAACTCCTTGAGTGGTACGCGAACGTTCGGACGGGCAGACGAATGAAACCAGCGATCAAAGTCAGTCATGACGTTTCCGCGCTGTGTTCACAGGCGGACGCAGTCACGGGACGACGGTTCGCCCGAGCCTGAGTCCGGAGCGCCCGTGCCGGACTCTCAAAACTCCGCGTGCCCCGGCGTTCTCGGGAACGGAATCACGTCGCGGATGTTCTGCATGCCGGTGACGAGTTGGACGGCGCGTTCGAGGCCCAGGCCGAAGCCGCTGTGGGGGACGGTGCCGTACTCGCGGAGCTCGCAGTACCACCAGTACTCGGCCGGGTCGAGATCCTGTTCCCGCATGCGGTCCTGCAGCACGTCGAGCCGTTCCTCGCGTTGGCTGCCGCCGATGATCTCGCCGACGCGGGGGACCAGCACGTCCATCGCCCGCACCGTCTTCCCGTCCTCGTTCACCCGCATGTAGAACGGCTTGATGGTCCGTGGGTAGTCGAACAGGATCACCGGCTGCTCGAAGTGCTCCTCGGTCAGCCAGCGTTCGTGCTCGGACTGCAGGTCGCTGCCCCACTCCACCGGGAACTGCCACTCCTTGCCGGACTTCTCCAGCAGCTCGACCGCCTCCGTGTAACTGAGGCGGACGAAGTCGTTCGACGTGATGTTCTCCAGCGTCGCGCGGACGGTGTCGTCGATCCGCTTGTTGAAGAACTCCATGTCCTCCGGGCAGTGCTCCAGCACGTCGCGGCAGATCGTCTGGATGAACTCCTGCGCGAGGCCCATGTTGTCCTCGAGCTCGTAGAACGGCATCTCCGGCTCGACCATCCAGAACTCGGCGAGGTGCCGGGTCGTGTTCGAGTTCTCCGCCCGGAACGTCGGCCCGAACGTGTAGCAGTCGCCCAGCGAGGTCGCGTAGATCTCGGCTTCGAGCTGCCCGCTGACCGTCAGCGAGGCCGGCTTGCCGAAGAAGTCCTGCGACCAGTCGACCGTCGTCTGCAGTTGGGCGAGGCGGGCGAGGTCGAGGGTCGTCACCTGGAACATCTCGCCGGCGCCCTCGCAGTCGCTCGTCGTGATGACCGGCGTGTTCACGTAGACGAAGTCGCGGCTCTGGAAGAAGCGGTGGATGCTGGCGCAGATCTCGTTCCGCACGCGGGCGACGGCCCCGAACGTGTTCGTCCGCGGCCGCAGGTGGGCGATCTCGCGAAGGAACTCGAACGAGTGTCGCTTCTTCTGCAGCACGTACTTCTCCGGGTCGGCCTTGCCGATCACCGCGAACTCGCCGACGCGGAGTTCGATCCGCTGTCCCGTGCCGGGGGACTCGACGAGTTCGCCGGTGAGGGCGACGGCCGCCCCGGTGGAGACGTCCTTGATCGCCTCCTCGTAGCCGGGCGTCTCGGCCGGGATCACGGCCTGCAGGTTGCCCATGCAACTGCCGTCGTTCAGCTCGACGAACGACAGCCCCTGCTTCGAGTCCCGCCGGGTCCGGACCCAGCCCTTCACGGTCAGCGTCTCACCCGGTTGGCCGTCACTGAGGATTCGTCTGATACGCATCGCGAGTCCGTTCTCCGTCGGCGGAAGGCGGTCGTCGTCGACCGCTCTCGGACATTCTCGACGACGGAGGGCAGGCGGACAACTGCGCGGAACGCCGCGAGCCTGCGGGTGTTCTCGCCGACGTGAAGTGCGTCCGTCGACGACCAACCGTGATTCCGACCAGCCGCGACCGTGAGGGAGCGATTCGACGTGCCCAACGACGCGAGGGTGCAGTACGCTCCCTGACGGTCGCGGCTGGTTGGAACTCGCTGATCTCGGTTGCTCTCGCAGGGCAGCCGCCAGACTGCGGCCCCTCTCCCTAACCCTCTCCCCCGGGGGGAGAGGGGACCGTGTTGGGAGTCGAGGGGGCGGAGCGGCGGCGGGTCAGACCTTCTTCAGCATCGTGACGCGGCCGGTGCGGACCCATTCGACGCAGAGGATGTCGCCGTCGGCGGTGAAGCAAGCGTCGTGCGGGTGGACGAAGCGGCCGGGCTTCCAACTGGCCGGCTTGCCCCGCATGGCGAAGCGGTTGGCGAGGGCCTGGGCCCGCCACTCCTCGTCGTCGCCCAGTTGTGCGAGCACCTCGTTCTTCGGGCCGAGCAGCGTGATGCGGGCGTGGAGGTCCGGGACGAGGAGCACGTCGCCCTGCAAGTCGATGTCGGCCGGGAACAGGAAGCCGCCCTGGGTGCGGACGTGGTTGCCGTCGAGGTCGAACCACTGCAGCCGCTTGTTGGCCCGGTCGGCGACGACGAGCTTCGGCTCGCCGTCGCGGTCGTCGAGCCACTGGCCGTGGGGCGTGTTGAACTGTCCGTCCTTCGCGCCACGGCCGCCGAGGGTGCGGACGAACTTGTCGTTCGCGTCGTACTCGAAGACGGTCGAGCTGCCGTAGCCGTCGCCGAGGTAGTACCCGCCGTCGGGGCGGAAGCTGGTGTTGGTCGGCCGGTAGCCGACCTTCGGCTGGTAGACGTCGCTGTCGGCGTGGAGTTCCTTCTTGCCCCGCGTCCAGACGACCTCTCCCTTGGTGGTCATCTTGGTGAAGGCGAGTTGGGCGTCGCTGGGGCTGAGGTACAGGAACTCCTCGCTGCCTTCTTTGCGGAGGTCGATGCCGTGCCCCTTGCCGCTGCCGCGGAAGTGCTCCTTGCCCATGGAGCGTACGAACGTGCCGTCGGCGTCGAAGACGAAGATGGAGCCCGGGGTTCCCTGGTGGGTGATGTAGACGGTGCCGTCCTCGCCGACGGTGACGCCGTGGGACGCGTTGCCGTAGGAGTGGCCGTCGGGGAGTTCGCCCCAGCCGTGGTGGCACTCGAAGGTGTACTCGCCCCGCCCGACGACGGGGGTCTTGCTGCCCGCCTTGTCGCTGGCGTTCAGAAACATCGGGGCGGCGACGGAGGCGGTGGCGGCGGCCGCGGTCGTCTTCAGGAACTGGCGGCGGGTGGAGCGCGTCATGGTGGTCGAGTCCTATGGGTGAAGTGCGTGTCGGGATCGTATCACGAAGACGAGTCGGGGTTCCTCGTCAGCCGAAGAAGACCTTCGTCGCCGTCTTCCGCATCAGCCAGTCGCGGTCGTCGGGCTTCAGGAAGTCGAGCTTCTCGCGGACGAACGCCAGCGACGAGGCGTAGGTGTTCGGACCGCTGATCTGGTAGGGCGAGTCGCTGCCCCACATCAGGCGTTGTGGACCGAACGCCTCGTGGACGCGGCGGACGAGTGGGACGAGGTCGTCGTGCGGCGGCCTCTTCTCGCCGAGGGCGTAAAAGGCCGAGACCTTGACGTGCACGTTCCGGTGCTCGGCGAGCTTGCAGAGGTTCCTCACGTCGCCGTCGCGAATCTCGCCGTCGACGCCGACGCGGCCGAAGTGATCGACGACGACGGGAGTCTCCGGGAACCGGCGGCACATCGCGTCGATCACGGGGAGGTCCTCGGGGTTCGCGAGGCAGCACATCGCCTGCCGGGTGTCGGAGGCCGTTCTCCACATCTCGGCCATGCCGGGGCCCTTCAGCCACTTCTCCTTGCCGTGGATCCACGACGTGATGCGGAAGCCGGTGACGCGCTTCTTCAGCAGGTCTCGCATCGCCTTTCCGGGGTGCGGGGCCCGGTCGTCGACCATGCCGACGACGCGGAAGACGTTCGGACGCTCGGCCGCGGCGTCGGTCAGGTAGCGGTTGTCCCACAGGTAGAACTTGGAGTGGGCGATGAGGACGACCCGCGTCACGCGGAACGGCCGAGCCGTCTCGAGCAGTTCGTCGTCGGTGAAGCTGGGCGGCACGAGGTCCCGTTTGGTGACGCCCGGAGCGAGCGGGTACGCCTTGGTGTCGGGTGTCCAGATGTGCGAGTGGCAGTCGATGACGCCCTTCTCCACGGCCGGCGGTTCCTCCTCAGCGAGGGCCGAGGCGGCGACGCCGACCGTTCCGGCGGCGGCGAGAGACTGGACGAAACGGCGACGCGTGAGCGAGTGGGACATCGGCAGTGGCCTCGAGGGCTGGTCGCGGTCATCGCGTTCAGCCTGATGCGGTGTCCGCGGGAGTTCAATCGTCGAGCGTGATTCCATTTCGCTCCGCACGTCGTATCATCGGCGTCGCACCACTCGAACGCACTCCCACGAAGGACGACGGCGTGAGCGACAACCTCAACGTGGCGATGGTGGGCCTCGGATTCGGGGCGGAGTTCATCCCGATCTACCAGGCTCACCCGAACGCAACCGTACACGCGGTCTGCCGGCGGGACGAGTCGAAGGTCAACGAGTGCGGCGACCAGTTCGGGGTCGAGAAGCGGTACACGAAGTTCGAGGACGTGCTGGCCGATCCGGACGTCGACTACGTGCACGTCAACAGCCCGATTCCCGACCACGCGTGGATGTCGCTCGCGGCGCTCGACGCCGGGAAGCACGTGATGTGCACCGTGCCGATGGCGACGACGATCGAGGACTGCCGCCGGATCGTGGAGAAGGTCGCCGAGACGGGGCTGAAGTACATGATGGCCGAGACGGTCGTCTACAGCCGCGAGTTCCTGTTCATCAAGGAGATGTACGCGCAGGGGGAACTGGGGAAGCTGCAGCACCTCGCCGCGAGCCACCCGCAGGACATGGACGGCTGGCCGAGCTACTGGGAGGAGATGATCCCGATGCACTACGCGACGCACGTCGTCAGCCCGTGCCTGGGGCTCGTCGACGGGCTCGCCGAGTCGGTCTCGTGCTTCGGCAGCGGTCGCGTACGGGACGACATTGCGAAGAAGTCCGGGAACCCGTTCGCCGTGCAGTCGGCCCACGTGAAGATCAAGGACTCCGACCTCGTCGCCCACCTGTGGCGGTTCCTGTACGACGTGGCCCGGCAGTACCGCGAGAGCTTCGACGTGTACGGCACGAAGAAGAGCTTCGAGTGGACGTTGATCGAGAACGAGCCGCACGTGCTTCACACGGCGAAGAAGCCGGAGCCGGAGATTCCCGAGCGGGTCGAGGTGCCGGACTACGCCCACCTGCTGCCGGAGCCGATCCAGCGGTTTACGCTGCCACAGGAGATTCACGACGCAGAGCACCTCTCGTTCGTGCAGGGAGGCGGGCACGGCGGCAGCCACCCGCACCTCGTGCACGAGATGATCTCCGCCCTGCTGGAGGTCCGCGACCCGTGGCCGAACGCAGTGACGAGTGCCAACTGGACCTGCGTCGGCCTCTGCGCCCACGAGTCGGCGATGAAGGGCGGCGAGACGGTCAAGCTGCCGGAGTTCACACTGGGATGAGGACGTGTCGATGAAGTTGCAGGGGAAGAACGCCCTCGTCACCGGAGCCTCGAAGGGGATCGGGCGCGGGGTCTGCCTCGAACTGGCGAAGCTCGGGGCGAACGTCGGGATCAACTACCGCAGCGACACCGCGGGAGCCGAGGAGGTCGCCGAGGAGGTGCGGCGGCACGGTGGTCAGGCGGTCCTGCTGAAGGCGGACGTCTCCGACCGCGAGGCCCTCGAGGCGAACTTCGCGGAGACGGTCGAGGCGTTCGGGTCGCTCGACCTCTTCGTCTCGAACGCGGCGTTCAGCGACCGCGAACGACTGCTGGAGGCGGACCTCGACGGCTTCCGCCGCACGATCGACGTCTCGATGTGGGGCGCGTTCTACGGGCTG
The DNA here is from genome assembly GCA_028284885.1 of Planctomycetaceae bacterium. GTDB lineage: Bacteria > Planctomycetota > Planctomycetia > Planctomycetales > Planctomycetaceae > JANQQW01. The sequence goes on along the minus strand of JANQQW010000089.1, from coordinate 4,640 downwards.
CGGAAGGCGGCCCAGATCATGTCGGACCAGGGGACGGGCGGGGCGATCACGATCGTCAGCTCGCCGCACGCGGTCATCCCGGTGCCGACCGCGATGGCCTACAACATGGCGAAGGCGGCGATCGACCACATGGCCCGCACGGCCGCCATCGAACTCGCACCGCACCGCATCCGCGTGAACACGATCCACCCCGGCTGGATCGACACGCCCGGCGAGCGGAAGTTCTTCACCGAGGAGCAACTCGAGGAGGGGGCGAAGAACCTGCCGCTCGGGCGGCTGGGAACGCCCGAGGAGATCGGCCGGGCCGTCTGCTACACCCTCAGCGAGGACGCCTCGTACATGACGGGCAGCACGCTGCTCATCGACGGCGGCGTGAGCCTGCCGTGGTGGTCGAAGCGGGACGAGGGCGGCCAGTAGGACGACGAGTCGGAGGCTTCTACCTGCTCGATCACTCCGTGTACGAGTCACTTCTCGTTCGCGTTCCGATCCAACGTCGATCGCCGAACCTCGCTGACGACATCGGAGTGCGGCAGCCTGCATCGACCGGCGAGCCAGTTCTCCGAGCTTGGTGGGGGCTCGCCTACGCCCCGCCCAACGCTCGCAGCGCGTACTGCAGCGCTCTTCGGTGGGGGGAGTTGGCGGTCGGGTAGCGGGTCGCGAGCTCTCGGGCTTCGGTCTCGGAGACGTGCTTCTTGCGGACGAAGAAGTCGAAGCGTTGTCGCTCGGGCCAGCTGGCGTGCCGGTTCTCGGTCTGCATCACCACGGAGAAGTCCTGCCAGACGTAGGTGACGTCCGCCCGCACGAACAGCCCGCTGCCGTTGCGGCCGCTGTAGTACACCTGCGGCAGCGGGGCGTACGGGTCGGGGACGAACCCCTCCGGCAGTTTCGGGTCGGGATCGACGTTGTGCGGCGTCGGGCGGGTCGTGCTGATCGTGCCGTGGAACGGGGACGTCCCCCGCGGCGCGAACGGCACGCGGCTGGGGGCGTGGCAGAGCAGGCAGTTCCGCAAGTGGTTCACGCGAACCAACTCGTACGCGAACCAGCGGTCCCAGGCGTCCTTGAACGGGGCTCGCGGGTCGGGTCGGCCGTCGAGTTCGCGGAGCGAGTCGACCACGTCGGTCCGGCCGAGCGTGACGAGGGCGTCGGCCGCGTGCTCGGCGGCCGGGGCCCAAGGGTGCTCGAACGCCCGAAGCAGCAGGGCCGTGTAGTCCGGCTTCGGTCGAGTAGCGAGCGCCTCGACGGCGTCGTGCCGGATGCCAGAGTCGAAGTCGAACAGCGCCCGTTGCACGAGGGCGCTCGTCGACTCGGCCGACTCGTTCTCGGCCAACTCGCGAACGAGCATGCGACGGATCTGTGGGGGCGCGATCTGCAGAATCTGGTGCAGCCCGGACGGGTCGAACTCGTCCTCGGCCGCCTCGACGAGTCCCTGCACCCGGAACCACGCTCCCGGGGCCTGATGCCGGTGCGTGCTCGCGGCGAGTCGTCCGGCGTTCGCGGCCTCTCGACCGACCTCCGTCGCCACGCGTCGCAGCTCGACGCTCTCGTCCTCGGACAGCTGGCAGTGGTCCCCTTCGAGGACGGGGAGACCGGCGAAGTCCGGGCGTTGGTCCCGCCAGAGCGGTCCGTCCAGCGGGTGCGGCAGAGCCAGTTCGGGCGGCCGCGTGGGAGCGTTCACGATGCGATTCCGCATGCGACGGTACCGCCGTTTCTCGTCCTCCTCGTCACGGTCGTACGGCGCGTCGAACAGGTCGAGCGTGGTGACGTCCGACAGGGTGGCGAGCAGTTCGGCCGTCGTCCGCTGCGGCCGGTGCCTGGGGACCGCTTGGCGGACGGCCGACTCGTGATCTCGCGGTGCGAGTACGGAGTCAACGATTTCGCCCGGCGTCCGGGCCCGCGCGACGAGTCCACGATCGACTCTCGCGGCCGCGCCGTCGGGCGGCTCGGTCGGATCTTCTGCACCGGTACTCGACCGGTCATGTTGGACCGTCGAAACGGCCTTCGTGGCTTCGACGGGGAGGGCTTCCTTCGACGTCGGTGTGACGACCCGGTGGGAGTCGTCCTCGGTGAAGAGGGTCGCGCCTACGAGGACGAGGTTCGCGGCCAGCATGGTGAAGGCGGCTGGCAGCAGCAGCGCGTGCGGCGAGCGGGGGATGCGTTCGGACATGGGGGGCTCCGTTCGGCCCGCATCCACGGGGTCGCCGACGGCCACACTCCGCCACCCGCGGAGATCGACGCCTCTTCACCGATTCCAACGTGCACCGACCAGGTGGTCAAGCACCGATTTCCGGCGATCGGTGGTGCCGACTACTTCTTCCGCGAGTAGACGATCTCCATCATCTTCATCTCCTTCTCACCCTGCAGCATGAACATGGTGAAGAGGAACTCGTCGGCCGACTTGTACTGGGTCGTCGTCTTCCACTTCATCTCGCCGAAGGGCCCGGAGCCGACGCCGGTCTCGGTGAGCGTGTTGGTCTTCACGTCGTAGGTCCCCTCGAAGCGGATGATGCCGGTGCCCATGCTGTCGATCCACGCGCCGACGAACTTCTTCTTCGCGTTGTCGTAGCCGCTGACGCCGGTGCCGGTGAACTTCTGGCCCTCCATCTCCCCCTCGAAGGTCTGGCGGACGAACCGACCGCCGTGCAGCGACTCGAACTCCGCCTTGCCTTCGGACTTCGACGGCCCGGTCGGCCCGAACGTCGTCGTGACGGTGGACCACTTCCCGACGAGCCGCTGCAGTTGCTGGTGTTCCTGGCCCGGCTTGCCGAACGCCATCCACGCCTTCTCGACGGCCGCCTGCTCCGGCGGTGCCTCCTGGGCAACGGCGACGGAGAACGAGCAGAGCAACAGAACGGAGAGGGTGCACTTCAACATGGGAACGTTCCTCGAGGGTTGGTGTGTGTAGGGCGAGCCGGTCCATGAAACACGTTCCGCCCGCGTCCGGCAACGAAGGAATTCGTGAAGACCGGCCGTCGGTGTCAGCGGTCCGGCACTCGGCTATCATCGCATCGAAGCGCCCCGATCCCCGCGACTCGAACTCGCCCCGTCATGACCGACCGACTCCGACCCTTCGGCCTCGTTCCGATCCTGCTGCTCTTGCTCGCGACGACGGCCGTCGCGCAGCGGAACCTCACGGAGATCCCGCCGCCCGATCCGGAGATCGAGCGGCGGTCGTTCAACCTGCCGGAAGGGTTCGAGGTGAACCTGTTCGCGGCCGACCCGGCGATCGCGAAGCCGATCCAGATGAACTTCGACGCGGCCGGGCGGTTGTGGATCGCCAGCAGCGAGGTCTATCCGCACATCAAGCCGGGGCAGAAGCAGACCGACAAGATCCTCGTGCTCGAAGACGTCGACGGGGACGGCGTCTCGGACAAGACGAACGTCTTCGCCGACGGGCTGCTGATCCCGACCGGCGTGCTGCCGGGCGACGGCGGGGCGTACGTCGCCAACAGCACGGAGCTCCTCTTCCTGAAGGACACCGACGGCGACGGCCAGGCGGACCACGAGCGGGTCGTCCTCTCCGGCTTCGGCACCGAGGACACGCACCACATCCTGCACACCTTCCGCTGGTCGCCCGCCGGCTACCTCACCTTCAACCAGTCGATCTACATCCACAGCCACGTCGAGACCCCGCACGGCGTCCGCCGGCTGAACGGCGGCGGCATCTGGTGGTTCCGCCCGCAGACCATGCGGCTCGAAGTCCTCGCCCGCGGCCTCATCAACCCGTGGGGCAACGCGTGGACGGACAAGGGGACGCTCTTCGCCACCGACGGCGCCGGCGGCGAGGGAATCAACTTCATCGTCCCCGGAGCCTACTACCGCACGGCCGTCGGGGCGAAGCGGATCCTGCAGGGCCTCAACCCCGGCAGCCCGAAGTACTGCGGGCTCGAAGTCGTCGACGGACGGCACCTCCCTGACGACTGGCAGGGAGACCTGATCACGCACGACTTCCGCGGCAACCGGGTCAGCCGCTTCAAGGTGGTGAAGGACGGCAGCGGCTACCGGTCGATTCAACAGCCGGACGTGATCACGACGAAGCACGTCGCCTTCCGGCCGATCGACGTGAAGATGGGGCCGGACGGGGCGATCTACGTCGCCGACTGGTACAACCCCATCATCCAGCACGGCGAGGTCGACTTCCGCGACCCCCGCCGCGACAAGGTCCACGGCCGCATCTGGCGGATCACGGCGAAGGGCCGGCCGCTGGTCGAACGGCCAAAGCTCGTCGACGCGACCGTTCCCGAGCTGCTCGACCACCTGAAGGCCCCCGAGAGCTGGACCCGTCGGCACGCCCGGCAGGTGTTGAAGGAACGTGGCGCGGAGGCCGTCCTGCCGGAGTTGGAGCGGTGGTTCAACCGGCTCGACGACGCGTCCGAACCGGACCCGAACGTCGAGCGGCACCGGCTGGAAGCCCTGTGGGTGGCAAACGCCGTGGGCGAGCGGAACCTCGCGTTTCTCCGTTCCTGCCTCGCGGCACGCGATCCCGAGGTCCGTGCGTCCGCTCTGCGGCTCGTCGGGCAGTGGACGGTCGAGAACGGCGGAGATCGCGAGGCGAGCCTCAAACTGCTGGCGTTGATCGGCGACCGCGTGGACGACGCCGACCCCCGGGTCCGGCTGGAGGCCGTACGCGCCGTCGCCTCGGT
>JANQQW010000085.1 GCA_028284885.1 Planctomycetaceae bacterium | reverse complement strand
GTGCTCCGACCCGGCCGACCTCTTGCCGTTCCAGAGTCGTCGGGCGTAGGTGAACCAGCCGTCGAGTTTGACGGCGAGGGTCGCGGCCGTGTCGTGCTGGTGGGCGGTGAAGCGGCCCCAGTCGAACGGGTCGCCGTCGATGCGGACGAGTTCGTCCTCCGTCGTCAGGGCACACCGCACGCCGGACCGGCGGGCCACCTCCGCGAGCGCGCCGCCGGAGAAGCCGAGCGACTTGGTGCCGTAGGGGAAGGCGAACGTCGGCGAGGTGATGCCGAAGCGGGACTCGAGCGCGGCGAGGTTCTCGGCGAGGTCGCGAGCGAGGGCCTCGGGTCGGCCGCGGAAGTCGTCGTGCGTGTGCGTGTGGGCGGCGAGTTCGACGAGCCCGTGCTCGTGCATCTCGGCGCACTGGGACTGCACGAGGGGCCGCCAGCTCTCGGGCGGCACGCGGTCCGAACCGGCGGCCGACCAGTCGTCGGACGGGAACGGCCCGTCGTCGTCGAGGTAGGCGGTCGCGAGGAACAGCGTGGCCGGCACGGAGAGCTCCCGGAGAACGGGCCAGGCGTGGACGAAGTTGTTCTCGTACCCGTCGTCGAACGTGACGACGAACACGTTCCGCCCGATCGGCTCGCCGGCGGCCGAGTAATCGAGGACCCGTTGCAGCGGCCAGGCTTCGTACCCGCGCTTCAACAGGCCGGCCAGTTGGGCGCGGAAGCGGCTCGGGGTGACGTTCCAGGTGGGGGTCGGCACGCCCGGCACGCGGGGGGTGACCCGGTGGTACATGAGGATGCCGAACGCCCCCGTCTCGCGCGGCCCGGCGACTCGTCGGACCGGTCCCAGCATCCGCGTGAGGACCGGTTCCCGCCACGCGCGGACCGTCTCCCGCACGCCGTCGAGCGTTGCTCGACGTGTCGCCTCCGCCGCCGGAGGGACGGCCGGGAACTCGCGGGAAGCCGGTTCGATCACTGCGAGGCCTTCAGGCGGAGCATCGCGAGCAGGGTGCGGACGACGAGCCGGGCGTCGGCCCAGAACGAGCCGACGCGGGCGTACCGGATGTCCATCCGCATCCACTCGGCGAAGGTGACCCGCGACTTCCCGTCGACCTGCCAGATGCAGGTCAGGCCGGGCGTGACGTCGAGGCGTCGCCGTTCCCAGCCGCTGGTCAGGTCGGCCTCCTTCACGTCCAGCGGTCGCGGGCCGACGAGCGTCATGTCGCCCACGAGCACGTTCCACAACTGCGGGAGCTCGTCGATGCAGGTCTTCCGCAGGAAGCGGCCGATCGGCGTGATGCGGGGGTCGTTCGCGAGCTTGAAGGCCGGACCGTCCTGTTCGCTCTTCGCGCGGAGGGCCGCCTTCTTCGCCTCGGCGTCCGCGACCATCGTGCGGAACTTCAGGATCGTGAACTCGCGACCGCCGTGTCCGGTGCGACGTTGCAGGAACAGCACCGGTCCGGGCGAGGTCCACTTCACGAGGGTGGCGACCACCAGCAGCAGCGGCCCGAGGACGACCAGTCCGAAGCCCGCGCCGACGACGTCGAAGAACCGCTTCCAGAACGGCAGCGGCCGCACGAACAACGTCTCCAGCGACCGCGTCTCCGCGCGAGCGGCCGGCTCGGCCGGAGTGGTCGTCTTACTCTGCGACTCGCGGGGCTCGGCGGCCTCGGGTCGCCGTCCGGGCGGGTCGCCCCCCTCGGGCGGCCGGTGGGTCGGGTAGACGAAGACCTCGATCTCCGGCTCGACCGGGTCGGCCACGCCGGAGACGCCGTCGACGGTCCGCTTCTGCCACGCGTCGAGCACGTTGTCGGCGAAGGCCCAGGCCCCTGCCTCGTCCGTGTTCCACAGCACGACGCCGAGGTGCCGGTCGTGCATGCGGCCCACGTGGTCCGTGGCCCGACGACGACGTTCGACGTGGTGGGCCAGGCTGGGGAGGGCGGACTCGTCGACGGTCGGCGGCAACGAGAAGACGGCGAGGGCGAACGGCGAGCCGGTCCGGTCGGACCGCATCCGCTCCACCTCGAGGATGTCGCGGAAGCCTTCTCGGCGGTGGACGAAGTCGAGCGACGGAGACGATCCGGCTTCACGAGCGCGGCGAAACCAACCGAACATGGGGAACTCCTTCAGCGTGCCATCGTGGCGGCGAGTTGGGAACGAAGACCGGGTCGGTCGGTCGACGGTGCGGGGGTGGTCGTCCCCGTCACGCTCGACGACCGATGGTGGTCGAGCAGGGCGCTGCCCCAGGCGATCCCGAGGGCCGAGAGCGTGGCCAGCACGAGGCCGAGGAACGCGACGAGCCGCCGCTGCGACCCGACCGGCTTCGAGACGAACGTGGGGGGCTGGAAGACGTTGACGTTGGAGATCTGCTCCTCGGCGAGGGCTCGGTCGATGCGCGCCTGCTCGAGGGCCTTGGCGTAGTCGGCGTGGTCGGTCCGGAGCCGTTCGACGCGGGAGGCGAGGGCGACGAGCCGGGCCTCGGAGTCGTTGAGTTGGCGGAGCCGGGCGACTGCCTCGGCGTGCAGGGCGGCGAGTTCGCGGGCCTGGCCGCGGAACGCCTCGGC
>JANQQW010000079.1 GCA_028284885.1 Planctomycetaceae bacterium | reverse complement strand
ACGTTTCCCGTGCTGCTCCCGGTCGCCGCCACGGTGCCGCTCGTCCTCTTGGAACCGGACCTGGGCAACTCGGTCTTCCTGTGCCTCGTCTCCGGCCTCACCCTGTGGCTCGTCGGCTGGCCGCTGCGGAACTTCGTCGTCGCGGTCGGGGCCGCGGTCCCGCTCGCGGCGTCGCTGCTGGTGATGAAGCCCTACCAGGTCCGTCGCGTCACGGGCTTCCTCGAGACGTGGGCCGACCTCGACCGCGCGCCGTACCAGGTCAAGGAGTCCCTGTACACGATCGGCAGCGGGGGTTACTTCGGCGTCGGCATCGGGAAAGGATGGCAGAAGCTCAGCTTCCTCCCCGAGGCGAACACCGACTTCGTCGTCGCGGTGATCGGCGAGGAACTCGGCCTCGCCGGGACGCTCGGGCTGTTGGGACTCTGGATCGGCGTCCTCCTCGTCGGCCGCCGCCTCGTCGCACGCACCCCGCCTGGCGGTTTCGCCAACGTGGCGGCCCACGTGCTCCTGCTGCAACTCGTTCTGCAAGCCGCACTGAACGTCGCGGTGGTGACGGCGATGGTGCCGCCGAAGGGCATCCCACACCCGCTCGTCAGCTACGGCGGAAGCAACCTCGTCTGCTGCCTGACCGCCGTCGGCATCATCGCCGGTCTGACGTCGAGTCGTTCGAAGACAGTCGGGGAGAACCAAACACCGGCCGAGACCGAGTCGAGTCGCGAGAGCACGGCTGCCCACGGGGTGGCCGCGTGACGGGCCCGACGATCCTCTTCGCCGGCGGCGGCACCGGTGGCCACCTCTTCCCCGGCATCGCCGTCGCCGAGGAAGTGCGGCGACGCCACCCGGACGCCCGGATCGTCTTCAGCGGGTCGGAGCGCGAGGTCGAGCGACGCATTCTCGAGTCCCACGGCTACGCGCACCGTCCGCTCCCGGTCGAACCTTCGACGACACTCCGCAGCAACCCGCTGAAGTTCCTGTACCGCTACTGGCTCTCCACGCTCGACGCCCGTCGTCTGCTCGACGAGATCGCACCACGAGTCGTCGTCGGTCTCGGCGGCTTCGCCAGCGTCCCGATCGTCCGGACAGCCGCGTCGTCCCGCCATCCCGTCGTGCTCCTCGAGCAGAACACCGTCCCCGGCCGTGCGACGCGGTGGCTCGCTTCACGGGCGAGCGTCGTCTGCACGTCGTTCGACCAGACGGAAGCAATCCTGCCGAAGGGCGTCACCGTCGAGGTCACGGGCAACCCGGTTCGGCGACACATTGCCGAGTGCCCGGCCAACGCAGAGAGGCGGGACCACGGCGAGCCCACGCTGCTCGTGCTCGGCGGCAGCCAAGGGGCCACGGCCGTCAACGATGCCGTCCTGGCCACCCTCCCGATGGTTCCCCCGCTCGCCGGGTGGCGGGTCGTCCACCAGACGGGCCACCGCGACCTCGACCGCATCCGTTCTGCGTACACGTCGCTCGGCGTGAACGCGGTCGTGGAACCGTTCTTCGACGACCTGCTGCCACACTACCGGACGGCGACGTGTTGCATCACGAGGGCGGGGGCGACGAGCCTCGCGGAACTGGCGTGCGTCGGTACGCCGTTCATAACGATCCCGTACCCGGGATCGATCCACGACCACCAGCTGAGGAACGCCGAGTTCTATCGCGACCACGCCGACCAGCCGGTTGTCGCGCAGTCGAGTAGCGCCGACGTGACCGCGGGGACACTCGCCCGGGAGCTCGAACGACTCGTCGACGGACCGACCGAGGAACGCGAGTCTCGTCGCGACCGGCTCCGGCGACTCGCCCGCCCGGACGCGGCGGCTCGCGTGGCCGACGTGATCGAACGCGTCCGTTGGCCGTGAGAGTCGCATCCGTCAGACTACGACCATCCACCACCACCGCATCCGGAACGGAAGACCGATGCAGATCACCTCCGAAGACCTCGTTCTCGTCACCGGTGCCACGGGGCTCGTGGGCAGCCACGTCGCCGAGAAGTACGCCAGGGCCGGCCACCGCGTGCGGGCGGTCGTCCGCGAGCCGAGCGACCGGTCGCTGCTCGACGAGTGGGGCGTCGAACAAGTCGTCGGCGACATGACGAACGTCGAGTCCCTCCGCCGAGCGGCCGAGGGAGCGACCGTCGTCGTCCACTGTGCCGCCAAGGTCGGCGACTGGGGACCAGTCGAGGACTACCGCACCGTGAACGTCGAGGGACTCCGCCACCTCCTCGAAGCGGTCGAGGCGACGGGCGTGCTCAAGCGGTTCGTTCACGTCAGCTCGCTCGGCGTCTACGCCTCCCGCGACCACCACGGCACCGACGAGAGCGAACCGCCGAACAAGTCCGGCATCGACGGCTACACGCTCACCAAGGTCGAGTCCGAAGAGCTCGTGCTCGCACACGTCGCCGAGACGGACCTGCCCGCCGTCGTCCTCCGCCCCGGCTTCGTGTACGGCCCGCGCGACCGCACCGTCTTCCCCCGCCTGATGGCCCGACTGAAGGACGGCAGCTTCAAGTTCCTCGGCGACGGCTCGAAGCTGATGAACAACACCTACGTCGCCAATCTCGTGCACGCGGTCGACCTCGCCGTCGAGCGGGACGACGTCCTCGGCAAGGTGTTCAACGTCCGCGACCCCCGCCTCGTCTCCAAGCGGGAGTTCATGAACGCCATCTGCGAGCACGCGGGCTACGAGAAGCCGACCGGCCAGGTGCCGCTCGGCGTTGCCAAGGTCCTCGCCACGCTGATGGAGGGAACCGCCAAGATGCTCGGCAAGAAGGAGGCCCCGCTCCTCTCAAAGGCCCGCATCAAGTTCCTCGGGAACAACCTCGACTTCTGTATCGACAAGGCGAAACGCGAACTCGGCTACGCACCGCCGACCGACTTCAACGAGGCGATCGCCACGACGATGGGCTGGTTCACCGGGCAGAAGGCCGAGTGAGTCCGGGCGAAGTTCGAATGGAATGAAATAGAACGTCCGCTTCGGCCATCGGAACCGACGGTCGGCCATTCGACGCCTGCTTCCGCTCGAAGGCCACACATCGACCCCTTCCGATGCGGTTCCATGAACTTGCCGAAACAATCGCTCGCTTCCATTGTCGCCGCGTTGACACTCGCCAGCGCGGTACTCGCCGGGGACGAAGGCCCACTGCCGGAGTTCGAACTCCAAGGCGTCGCCGTCCACCCGAAGGACCTCGAGTACACGCCGACGGGTGATCTGATTCACCCGACGATCGTGAAAACCGAGGGGCGAGTGAAGGACGCGCTCGGCAAGTTCTACCTGTACTACGCGCCGCACAAGCACGTGGCGATCAGCATGGCGTACTCCAACAGCATGGAGGGGCCGTGGACCGAGTACCCGAAGAACCCGGTCGTCCAGGGGCCGTCCGCTCCGGACATCCGTTGGATTCCCGAGCAGGGCAAGTACTTCATGTGGGGGCACCGGAAGAACTCGCAGACCGAACTGTGGACCAGCGAGGACGGCATCCGCTTCGAGCACCACAGCGTCAGTGTCACGGCGTCCGGCATCGGGACGCGAAACGCGACCTACTCGCGGACGTACGAGTACCGGTTGAAGAAGTACGGCAGCAAGTACGTCATGGTCTACTCGGGCTTCCTCGAGGACCGCGGCATCCGGTGCGTGTGGCTGGCCCACTCGAAGGACGCCGTCAAGTGGACGCAGTTGAAGACCCCGCTCGTCGAGCCGGTCGAGGGCGAGAACAACGACTGCTACGGCCCCTCACTACTGCAGTGGGAGGGGAAGAACTTCCTCGTCTACCAGGACCACACCACCTGGCGGGGCGGCAACCTCAAGTACGTCGAACTCGACGAGAACCTGAACGCGGTGGGTGCAGGCGGCAAACGGCACGTGTTGATCGACCCACCCGCCGGCCCACCGCTGAACGACCGCCTCCGCGGCACCGAGTTCTATCGCGAGGGGGACACGCTCTACCTGTTCTCGAGTGCTTCACGCAGCCCGAGACTACTCGTGTATGCGACCGCCAAGATCGACGCGGATCGCTGATGCGCCCGACAGGTTCGAAGATCGTTCGGTCGAGACGTTCGGAGAGGATTCTGCCGTGAAACCTTGCCGCGCGGGTCGATCGTCACTGCTGTTCTTCTTCGTGCTGACGGCCATTGGCCGAACCGGCGTTCTCGCGGCCGAGGCGAAGCCGAACATCGTGTTGTTCTACGTCGACGACTGGGCGTGGAACGGGTCGCCGGTGGCGATGGACGACGGCATGCCGAACTCGCGGATGCCGGTGCTGCAGATGCCGAACGTCGAGCGGCTTGCCCGCGAGGGAACGAGGTTTCGGAACGCGTACGCGTCACCGCAGTGCTCGCCGGCCCGAGTCTGCATTCAGACTGGCCAGTCGAACGCCCGGAGTGGCTTCACGGTCTTCATGAACGACAAGGGCCAGGAGTACTACGACGCAAAGTCGTACAAGGGCTTCCCGGTCGTCCCCTGCGTCTCGGACATGACGATCGATCCGGACACCGTGACCATCCCGGAGGCGCTGAAACCGCTCGGCTACGTCTCCGCTCACATCGGCAAGTGGCACATGCGAGGCGATCCGGGCGACGAGGGGTACGTGTTGCACGACGGCGACACCACCAACAACCCGGGCAACACACTCAGGGCCGGGTTGAAGGAGGGTGAGAGGAAACCAAAGCGGCTGCCGAGGGACTTCAGCGATCCCAAGTTGATGTTCAGCGTCACCGAGAAGGCAGTCGGCTTCATCGAGAAGCAGGCGAAGGCGGAGCAGCCGTTCTACGTTCAGATTTCGCACTACGCGATGCACGCCGGCTCCGAGTGCCTGCCCGCGACCCGCGAGAAGTACGCAAAGCACCCGCTCGTGCAGGCGTACTACGAAGCACACGGGAAGACGGCCGAGACGGTCAACATCGGCGACGACCCGGCTGTCTGGCTGGGGATGGGCGAGGACCTCGACGGCCGCATCGGGGTGGTGCTCGACCGGCTCGACGAGCTCGGCATCGCCGACAACACCTACGTCGTGCTCGTCTCCGGCAACGGGTACCGGCACCACGAACTCGAACTGACGCCGGGGCTGACGCAGCCGCACCATGCGAGCAAGTGGTGGGTCTGGCAGGGGGGCATCCGGGTGCCGATGATCGTCCGCGGACCGGGCGTCGAAGCGGGCAGCGTCTTCGAGGGCAACGTCGTGAACTACGACTTCCTGCCCACGTTCGTCGAGTGGGCCGGCGGCGACCCGAGGACGCTGAAGGAGATCGACGGCGTCAGCCTCGCCCCGTACCTGGCCGGCAAGCAGCCCGACGACGCGTTCCTCGAACGCCGCCTCTACTTCCACTACCCGCACTACCGCACGACGATGCCGCACTCGGCCGTCGTCTCCGGGTCGCACAAGGTGCTGCACTTCTACGAGCGGCCCGACGTGCCGATACTGTTCGACCTCGCTAAGGATCAGGGCGAGGTGCACAACCTCGCCGGGCAACACCCGGAACGGCACGCGAAGCTACTCGGCGAGCTGACGGCCTACCTGAAGAAGGTCGATGCCCGCATCCCCAAGCCGAACCCCGACTACGACCCAGCGGTGTACCGGCAGGCGAAGGAGTTCGAGAAGCGCGTCCAGTGGGGCCCCTTCACGGGGTCGAGGCCGCTCGCGGAGGACGAGAAACGACGACCGACCGACGCAAGCGATGAACTCGGGGAGTGAGTGGTCAGCTGCGAGGAATCGGCCAATAATTCGGCTCGACACCCAGTTCCGAGAGCACCCGTTTCATGTCCTACGACGCCCTCCTCGTTGTCGGGTTCGGTGGCCCCGAGCACCCCGACCACGTCATGCCGTTTCTCGAGAACGTGACCCGTGGGCGCGGGGTGCCGCGGGAGCGGCTGCTCGAGGTGGCCGAGCACTACATGCACTTCGGAGGCGTCAGCCCGCTCAACGACCAGGTGCGGGAACTGCTCGCAGCACTCGAGCCGGAGCTCCGCGAGAACGGAGTGGACATGCCGGTCTACTGGGGCAACCGCAACTGGGATCCGTTGCTGCCGGACGTCGTCCGCGAGATGCGGGAGAACGGCGTGAGCCGAATTCTCGCACTCGTCCTGGCCGGGTACAGTTCGTACTCCAGCTGCCGACAGTACCGCGAGAACGTCTACGCCGCCTGCGACGAGGTCGCGGCCGACGGGTTCGAAGTGCACAAGATTCGGGTCTTCTACAACCACCCGGACTTCGTCGCGGTGAACGCGGAGCACACCCGTGAGGCACTCGACACCATTCCAGCCGAGCGACGCGACGCGGCCAGACTTCTGTTCACGGCCCACAGCATCCCCAGCAGCATGGCGGCCGGCTGCGACTACGAGAAACAGTTGACCGAGGCGAGCCGCCTCGTCGCCGAGGCGGTCGGCGTACCGGAGGACCGCTGGGACCTCGTCTACCAGAGCCGCAGCGGCCCGCCGCAGGTGCCGTGGCTGGATCCCGACGTCTGCGACTACATCGAGACGCTGGAGAACGGGGGCGCGAAGGACGTCGTCATCATGCCGATCGGCTTCCTCTCCGATCACATGGAGGTGATGTTCGACCTCGACGAAGAGGCGGCCGAGAAGTGCGAGGAGCTCGGCATGAACATGGTCCGAGCCAAGACGGCCGGCACGCACCCGAGGTTCGTCTCCATGCTGCGAAAGCTGGTGCAGGAACGGATCTCCGACGACGTGCCGAGGGAGGCGGTCGGACGCTTCGGCCCGAACCACGACGTCTGCCCGATGGACTGCTGCCCGGCCCCGCAACGACCGGCCCGCCGTCCCAGCTGACCGTCACTCCGTGGCCGCGGTCGCCTCGTCCGTCCGCTGAAACGTCTCGATCGGCAACCCGATCTCACGGAGCTTCAGCTGGCCTGTTCGCGAGGCGTCGATCGACTCGGCGAGGATGCGGGCGGCCTCCTGACTGGCGTGGAAGCCGGAGGAGTTCTCGGCCTCGACGAAGTCGACGAAGAAGCTCGCCTTCCGCTGTTGGTAGCGAGCCGCCTCGAGCTGCTCGTCGGTCGCCCCGGCCTCCTTCGCGGCCTTCAGGTCGTCGATGAGATCGACGAGCGCGTCGAGCGTCTCGTCGACCAGTTTCTGGTGTCGCCCCTGGATGGCCTCCGCGTGGGCGACGAGTTCGTTCTCCGAGACCTTGTGACAGGTCTGGCAGGCGTTGTTCACGTTCAGCAGCGGGCTGCGGACATGGTGGTCGCTGATCTTCGTCGCGCCGACACGCTTGTACGGCATGTGGCAGTCGGCACAGGAGACGCCCCGGCGGGCGTGCGTCCCCTGAGTCCACATTTCGTACTCGGGGTGCTGGGCCTTCAACATGGGCGCGCCGGTCTCGGCGTGCGTCCAGTCCTTGAAGCCCGCCTCGTCGAAGTACGCGAGCATGTCCTCGGCCTTCAGGCCGTTGTTCCAGGGAAACGTCAACCGCTTCTTGTCACCCTTGAAGTAGTACTCGACGTGGCACTGGGCGCAGACGTACGTCCGCATCTCCTGCCGGGTCGCCATCGTGTTCACGTCGTAGTCGGGGATGCCCTCGGCCGCCTTGGCGGCGGCGATTCCCTCCGCGAACGCGGGGCGAGTGATGCGGAGCGCCATCGACTTCGGGTCGTGGCAGTCGATGCAGGCGATGGTGTGTTCGGCGTGCAGCTTGGCCTCGTCGTACGTCATCTCGTTCAGCTTCTCGAAGCCGGCGTGGACGTCGCCGTCGCCGAGTTCGTACATCCCCTTGTACACCGAGGCGTGGCAGTGCAGGCAGGTGCCCGGCTGTCCGACGTCCTGTCGCTTGGTGAAGAGCTGGTCCTCGAAGGCGTAGGCGTGGCCGCGAGCCTCGCGGAAATCGACGGCGAACGCGTAGCCCGCCCACATCCGCTTGAGCTGCGGGATCGAGTCGAGCTTGCTGCGGGAGGTGAACTCGCGAGGGTCGTTCTCCGTCGGGTCGCGGAGGACGGCCTCGCTCCCGCCCCACTTCGTCCGGGTCATGTCGACCGACTTCCGGTAGTCGTCGAAGTGGTCCGGGAAGTTCTTGCCCCACTCGGCCGGGTCGTCCGTCGTCACGTCCAGTTCGACGACCTGCACGAACGGGTTGCGGCCCTCCTGCTTCCGCTCGAAGACGTTGACGAGGAGCGCGGCCAGACCGAAGCAGGCCACGCCGGAGACGACCACGGCGATCCACGGGAATCCGCGCGAGGGAGCGGCGGCGTCGGGTGACGGCTGTGGTGTCGGCGTCTCGGACTCGGTCACGGATCGGTCCTCAGATGACTCGGGAGAGCTACCGCGGATGGCCCACGTCGCGGTGGCAACGGATGCAGTCGAGTGGTTCGCCGCCGGAGACGCCGATCGTCTCGATGGCGTGGGTGATCGACGAGTGGCAGTCTCGGCAGGCCGCCTCGGTGATGCGACGGTTGTAGTCGTGCATCAGAATCTCGTCCGGGTAGTCCCCGGTGGTGAACGCGAGGCTGTGGAAGAAGCCGTTCCGCCCCTTGCAGTACCACTTGCCGACGAAGGAGTCGTGCGGGGCGTGGCAGTCGTTGCAGACGGCGACGGCGTGGTGCGACGACTTCTGCCACGCGTCGAAGTGCGACTGCATGACGTGGCAGTTCGCACACGTTGCCGCGTCGTTCGAGAGGTACGACGCGCCGTTCGCGTAGTAGAAGGTGTAGGTGCCGACGCCGCCGGCCGCCCCCACGAGACTGGAGACGACGAAGGAGCCGACGCCTGCGGCGAGCCAAATTCGTCGGCGGTTCTTCACGAGTCGTGCGGTTCCGGTCGCCACTTTCTCTCGACGCGAGGTTAGCCGGACCGTTGCAGGGACCGAACGCCGTGCGCCGACCTTCACGAAATCTTCTCGCATCCGAGAAGCCGTCACGATTCCGGCTGGTCGTCGGAGTCGCCGTTCACGATGCTCAGTTCGTGAACTTCCTCGCCCACGGTATTCGATTCGTCGATCGGCCTTGGTTCCTCGTCGGGACGGCCGTTCCCGACCTGCTGAGCGTCGCCGACCGGCGGGTGCGGTTGCGGGAACGGCATCTTGCTCCGCACCTCGAACGTGACTCGACGACCGAGGACGAACCGGACGCCGAACTCGCCCGTGGCGTTCGGCAGCATCTCGTCGACGACGACTGGTTCCACCGGACCGTCGGGTTCCACGAGGTGACCGGCCGCCTGACGTCGATGTTCCGGGAGTCGGTCGGCACGGACGGGTTCCGCTGCGGGTTCCTCGGCCACATCGGCTGCGAGATGCTGATCGACGCGGTCCTGACGGAACGGGACCCGCACCTGCTCGACGCCTACTACGACGCGGTCGGCGCGGTCGATCCGGCGCGGGTCGAGCAACGTGTGAACGAACTCGCGCCGCGACGGACCGAGCGGCTGGCGGCCTTCCTCGTCCGATTCCGCGAGGCCCGGTTCCTGTACGACTACCAGGATTCCGCGCGGTTGTTGACTCGCTTGAACCAAGTCCTGCAGCGGGTCAAACTGACGCCGCTTCCGCCCGAGACGGGCCGTGTCGTCGAGGCGGGTCGCGACGTCGTTCGCGACGCCCTCGAGCGACTGCTGCCGCCGGAACGTTTCGCTCCACCGCCACCCCCGGGAACCGCACCATGAAGTACGGCATGAACCTCCTCCTCTGGACCTCGGACGTCTCGGAGGACCTGTTTCCGGTGCTCGACAACCTGAAGGCGTGGGGCTACGACGGCGTCGAGTTGCCCGTGTTCGACCTCGAACCGGCCAAGTACGCAACCGTCGGAGGAAGGCTGGACGAACTGGGGCTCGGCCGGACGGCCGTCACCGTCTGCACGCCCGAGGAGAACCCGGTCTCCCCGGACGCCGCCGTTCGCGCGGCCGGTCTCGCCCGGCTGCAGAAGGCTGTCGACTGCTGTGCCGCCGGGGGTGTCACCCACCTGTGCGGCCCGATCCACTCTGCCCTCGGCGAGTTCACCGGCACCGGGAGAACGGAGGACGAGTGGAAGTGGGCGCAGGAGACGCTGTCGAAGGCGGCCGACCACGCCCAGGCGAACGGCGTGACGCTGGTCGTCGAGTACCTGAACCGCTTCGAGTGCTACTTCCTGAACTGTGCCGAGGACGCCGGACGGTTCTGTCGCGAGGTGGGGCACTCGCACCTGAAGACGATGTACGACTCGTTCCACGCGAACATCGAGGAAAAGAGCATCACGGAGGCGGTGAAGGCCTGCTCCGACCAACTGGTGCACGTCCACATCTCCGAGAACGACCGCAGCACGCCCGGCGAGGGAGGGGTGAACTGGGACGAGACCTTCGCCGCCCTGAAGGAGGTCGAGTACGACGGTTGGCTGATGATCGAGGCGTTCGGGCTCGCCCTGCCCGATCTCGCCGCCGCGACTCGCATCTGGCGGCGGATGTTCCCGACGGAGGAACATCTGGCGAAGGAAGGGCTTGCGTTCATGAAGGCTCGCTGGGAAGGCTGAGCCCAGGCTTCTCTCCCGCCCCTCGGCGGTTCGGACCGGTCGGCGTTTCGGCACAACCGGAAAAGTTGTCGCAACCGGGTGAAGTGGGTGCGGTCGATCGACCGATACCACCAGCAGCGCCGGAACTGTCGTTCCAATGCGCTCGGGTGTCCTCGTGGACTGCCCGAGGTCAAGGATGACGTCACGCCCGAAGGCGGTCGCGATCAGAGGAGGGAACCGATGCGACACCGAATCCGAGTCATTGCGGGACTGTGGGTCGCCCTGGCGACCGTAACCGCGTGGGGTCAGACCGATGCCACGACCCCGAGTCGTCGGGGAGTCCAGTACTTCTCCCGTAGCGGTGGCACCGCCACGCAGACGGGCATCACGGAGTCCGGTCCGAAGCCGGTCCCCGGGATCAAGAACTACCACGAACAGCTGTTCGGCAACGGAACCGACCGTGCCTCGTCGCCGCGACGCGACGCGGCCGTCAGCCCGGCCAGCTTCAGCCGTCGGCAGCCCGCCGCGGACGCCGCGGCCTCGAAGCCGACCGACGTCGTCAACGCCGAGTTCTCCGCTCGCGAAGGCGAGGCCGCGAACGGCGGAATCCAGCAGGTCTCCGGCACGACGGCCACCGACACCGAGACGGCCCCCGCCCTCGAGACCGACAAGCCGCTGCCGTCCCGACTGACGATCTCGCCGGTGGTCGGTGGCCCGCAGGCCGCTGCCGTCGGCCCGCAGTCCCCCGCCCTCACGCTCGAGTGGGTCAAGGAGAGCGACGTCAACGTCGGCCAGGAGTGCACGGTCGACCTCGTCGTGAAGAACACCGGACAGGTCACGGCCCACGAGGTCGTCGTCGAAGCCTACTTCCCCCGCACGATCCGCATGATCTCGACGGAGCCCAAGGCCGCCGAGAACCGCGAGACGCTCTCCTGGTCCTTCCCCAAGCTCGGCACCGAGCAGACCAAGCGGATTCGCCTCGTGTTCGTGCCGAGCGAGCGGGGTGATCTCGCGACCCGGGCCCACGTCCGGTTCACGGGTGCGGCCGCGACCGTGTTCGAGGTCGAGGAGCCGCTGCTGAAGGTCGCCATCAAGGGACCCGGCGAGGTTCGCGTCGGCGACCCCGCGTCGCAGATCGTCACCGTCTCCAACCCCGGGACCGGCATCGCCCGGAACGTCGTCCTCGAGGCTCGGCTGCCCGAGGGGCTCGAGCATCCGCGGGGCAGCAAGCTCGTCACCGACATCGGGGCCCTGAACCCCGGCGAGAGCCGGCAGATTCGCCTCGCCCTCGCCGCCGTCACCGGTGGTGAGCAGATCGTCCAGGTGGCCGCTCGGGCCGACGGAGAGCTGCTCGAGGCGACGCAGGCGACCGTCGCGGTCATCGCCCCCAGTCTGGACGTGAAGGTCGCCGGACCGAAGCTGCGTTACCTCGGCCGTGCCGCCGAGTACGCCGTCGCGGTCACCAACGACGGGTCCGGCCCGACCGACAACGTCCGCGTGATCCACCAGGTGCCCAAGGGCTTCGACTTCGTCGCCGCGAGCAACGGCGGCAAGTTCAACAAGACGACCCGCCAGATTCACTGGTTCGTCGGCCGGCTCGAGCCGGGCAAGATCGTGAAACTGGGCTGCAGCCTCTCGCCGACCGAGACGGGTGAGTTCACCCACCGGGCCGGGGCCGTCAGCGAACAGGGGGCGACCGCCGAGGCGTCCGCCGTCACGCTCGTCGACGCGGCCGCCGAGCTCGTCCTCGAGATCGTCGACCTCGACGACCCGGTCGAGGTCGGTGTCGAGACCGGCTACGAGGTTCGCGTCCGCAACGACGGCAGCAAGGCCGCCACGAACGTCGGCATCTCCTGCGAACTGCCGGCCGGCGTGCAGCTCGTCACGGCTCGCGGGCCTGCCCCGCACGTCGCCGACGGCGGCATCGTGGTCTTCAAGTCGATCGAGGCACTCGCCCCGGGCAAGACCGCCCTGTACCGCGTGATCGTCAAGGGCAACGTCGCCGGCAACCACCGGTTCCGCGCCCGCCTCGCGAGCAACTCGATCACCGAGCCGCTCATCAACGAGGAGATCACCAAGTTCTACGGCGAGTGATCGCCCGACCGCGGCCCTCACCGGTTGCGGACCACTGCTCTCTCCACCGGCTGGAGTCGTCTCGACGACTCCAGCCGGTTCGCGTTGACGTGCCCTCCGGCGACGGGGTGCGCTATACTCCGCTCGACCCGTCCCCGTCTCGGCCTTCGTCCCATGCGTGCGCTCGTCCTGCTGATGTTCCTCTCCGCCGCCGTCCCGGCTCGAGCGGCGGACGTCCTCGTGACCGTCGACGGCGAGAAGATCACGTCGGACGACGTCGCGTTCGAGATGCTCATCGCGGGCGTCCCCGAGGCGGCTCGGGACACGGTCCGGAAGCGGTACCTCGACGCGCTCGTCGAGGCGAAGCTGCTGGAGCGCTTTCTGCGGAGCCGCAAGGTGGAGGCGAGCGAGCAGGCCGTCGCCCTGCGAGTCCTCCGCATCCGCACCCTGCTGAGCGCCGGCGACCGCGACGTCGACGAGGTGCTGAAGGAGCTCGGCTTCGACGACGAGTCGCTCGCGGCCAAGCTCGCCGTCCCGGTCGCCTGGGACGAGTACTCGCAGTCGGTCGTCCGGCCGGCCGAGGTGCGAGCCTACTGGGAGAAGTACCGTTCGCGCTTCGACGGCACGCGACTGCGGGCTCGGCAGATCCTGTTGAAGGTGCCCCGCGACGCGGCTGACGACGACCCGGCCGTGCAGTCCGCGTTCGAGAAGCTGGCCGCGGTGAAGAAGGAGGTCGAGGGACTCGAACGGGACTTCGGTGCCGCGGCCCGAGAACTCTCCGAGGCCCCGTCGGCGAAGGACAACGGCGACGTGGGCCGGTTCCCGTTCCGCGGTCGCATGCCGGTCTCGTTCACCGAGCACGTGTTCGGCAAGATGGTCGGTGAGACGACCGAGCCGTTCCGCTCGCCGTTCGGCGTGCACCTCGCGCAGGTCACCGAGGTCGTCCCCGGCGACTACAGCCTGGAGGACGTACGCGACGAGGTCTTCGACGCGCTGGCCGACGAGGTCCGCGCCAAGCTGATCGAGCAGGAGCGGGAGAAGGCGACGATCGAGTGGGCCGACGAAACTGCGGCCCCCTGAGCATCTCGGCCGTCAACTCTGCCAGTACTCGGCCTTGAAGGCTCGGATGCGGTCGAGAGCCGGTTTCGCCCGGCCGTCGGCGTCGACCAGCCCGGCGTGAGGCAGACGGTGCGCCACGCCGTCCGAACGGTGGGCCCAGAAGATTCCGACCACGGCCTGCTTGGCCATCAGAAGTGGCACGAACTGCGAGGCCCACTCGGCCTGCCGGTCCGCGTCGGGCGCACCCTTCCAGCTGTCGGCGGCCACGCCGATCGCCCGGTCCGCTGCCGGATCACGGCCGACGTTCGACGGAAACCCGAGCGTGACGTGCAACGGGATCCCGAGCATGCTCCAACGGTCGACGAGCTGCGAGACGTCGAGAACGTCGCGGGTCGGGCTGCCCCCTTCGTCGAAGCCGATCGCGATCTCGAGGTTCACACCCGAGAGCCCCACGCCGGACCGTGCGAGCGCGTCGACGAACTGGAACGGCGAGAGGCCGTGCTGGCCGTTCGACTGGTACTCTCCCCACGGTCGGTCGATGCGGATGGTGAGCTGGATCTCCTCGTCCACCGTCCGCGCGATCTCCAACGACTTCGCCACGAGTGAGAGCCGGTGCTCCTCGCTAAGGGCCAGCCCGTCCCCGACGTTGCCGTAGGCGGACACCTCCCAGTGCCGAATGCGGCCGACGTACCGCGAGACCGCGGTCTCGACGAAGTCCGCGACGAAGCTCTGCAGGTTGAGCGGGTCGCCGAGCCAGGTGTCGAGCCACTCGGGCAGGCCGTTCATCGAGAAGTCGAGCAACGGGCCGCCGTAGGTGAGCAGGTTGTGCTCCTGGCACCACTGCACCTGCTCGTCGAACACGTCCCACTCGTAGCTGCCCTCGTCGGACTCGACGTTCCGCCACTCGATCGGCACGGCCGCCGCGTTGAACGCCGAGGCGACCGACTCCTCCCACTCCGGCCGTGGGGACTCGACTCCGAGGTAGCAGCCGAGCGACGCCGGAAGCCGGCTGGCCCGCTTCCTGCGAACGGTCAGCCGTTGTTCCGTGTACGACTGCACGAGAATCTCGGCGGCGACGAACGCCATGCGAAGGGCCTCGAGCGCCGTCTCGGAGCACTTCTCCGGGTCGGCCTTCTCGCCCACCGCCTGGCCGAAGAGTCGGTGGGCCGTCCGGATCGGCTCGTGGAACTCGTCCGGGACCGACATGCCGGCCACGTCCCACGCCCCGACCTGGTCGCGAATGCGGCTGATCTTGCCGCGGGCGAGCTCCAAGGCGAGCAGATAGGGTTCCTCGTGCTCGCGGAGCGAACTGGTGGTCACCGTCGGCCGGCCGAAGCCGGGGACCGGCCACACGACGTTCAGCCTCCCGCTGTCCGGCAGGCTGCGGCGGCACTCCATCAGGTTGCCGTCGAACGCGACCCGGGTGGGGAACACGCGTCCGTCGATCCCGGTGACGTACGCCTCGGTCGCCTCCGGCCAGGAATCGAGGATCCCGGTCGGGTGCACGAGGAATCGCATCACGCCCATCCGAGAACCCCTGTCCGCCTGGCCGGCCCGCTCAACCGCTCTCGCACGTCTCGTGCGGGCGGCACGCCTCTGTCGTTGTGAACGGGCGAGTCTAAGGCCAGCGCCGACGTTGTTCAAGAAGCCCGGCCAGCTGTAGACTTCCGTGGCAACCACACCGCCAAGCCCCGCGCAGCGACTTCGTGACACGCAACGCCCTGCGAGAGACCAGCCTCCCCGAACTGCCCTGCGTCCGCGGGAAGGTTCGCGACGTGTACGACCTGGGCGACCGCCTGCTGTTCGTCGCCACGGACCGCATCTCGGCGTTCGACTGGATTCTGCCGAACGGCATTCCGGACAAGGGCCGCGTGCTCACCGGCATCAGCAACGACTGGTTCGCGCGGCTCGACTTCCCGAACCACCTGCTCGCCACCGACCTCGACGGCGTCGATCTCCCCGCGTCGGCCGACCGCGAGACGCTGGACGGTCGCAGCGTGGTCGTTCGAAAGGCCGAGGTCGTCCCGGTCGAGTGCGTGGTCCGCGGCTACCTCAGCGGGTCGGGCTGGAAGGACTACCAGCAGTCGCAGTCGGTCTCCGGCGTCGCTCTGCCGGCCGGGCTTCGTGAGAGCGAACGGTTGCCGCAGCCGATCTTCACGCCCTCCACCAAGGCGACCGAGGGGCACGACGAGGCCATCTCGTTCGATTTTGTCGTCGAGATCGTCGGACTCGAACTCGCCGAGCAGCTGCGAGACGTCAGCATCCGGCTCTACGAACAGGGAGCCGCGTACGCCGAGTCGAAGGGGTTGATCCTCGCCGACACGAAGTTCGAGTTCGGGCTGATCGGCGACGAGCTGCTGCTGGTCGACGAGGCCCTGACGCCGGACAGTTCACGATTCTGGCCGGCCGACCAGTACGAGCTGGGCCGGGGGCAGCCGTCGTTCGACAAGCAGTTCGTCCGCGACTGGCTGAGCAGCACGAATTGGGACAAGAACAGCGAGCCGCCGCGGCTGCCGGACGAGATCGTCGAGCGGACGCGGGAGAAGTACGTCGAGGCGTACCGGCTGCTCGTCGGCCGCGAGTTTCCTTGGAAGTAGAGGTGGGACGGATTCTCGATCCGTCCGAAGTCGATACTCCGTACGGGATGGACGGATTGGAAATCCGTCCCACATCGCCATGCCGAACGTCCTCGAGGAGATCGTCGCCCACCAGCGGACCGTCGTCGACGAGGCGATGGCGACCGTGCCGGCCGTGGAGTTGGAGGCCCGACTCGGCGGCGCACCACCCGTCCGCGACTTCACGGCCGCGCTCGCGAGCGCGCCGACGGGCGTCGGCCTGATCGCCGAGGTGAAGAAGGCCTCGCCGTCGGCGGGGATCATCCGGGAGGACTTCGACCCGGTCCGCATCGCCGAGACCTACGCCGTCGCCGGGGCGAGTTGCCTGAGCGTGCTGACGAACGAGAAGTACTTCCAGGGGCACCTCGACTTCCTTCGCGACATTCGCCGGGCCGTCGCCATCCCCGTCATGCGGAAGGAGTTCGTCCTCGACCGCTACCAGGTCCTCGAGGCTCGGGCGGCCGGGGCCGACTGCGTGCTGCTCATCGCCGAGTGCCTCGACGACTGCACGCTTCGTGACCTGTACTTCTACGCCGACGAGCTCGGCATGCAGTCGCTGATCGAGATCTACGAGCCGGGGAACCTCGACCGCGTGCTGGCTCTCGAGCCGGACCTCGTGGGGGTCAACAACCGGGACCTCCGGACCTTCACGACCGACCTCGCCCACACGATCGACCTCGCCCCACGGATCGTCGACTCGGCCCTGCTGGTCGCCGAGAGCGGCATCCGTACGCACGACGACGTGCAACGGCTGCAGGACGCCGGTGTGCGAGCGATCCTCGTCGGCGAGTCGCTGATGCGAGCGGACGACATCGGCGCGGCCGTGCGAGACCTGACGGGTTCGTGAGCCCGCCCTAACTCAGGTTCATCGTCGCCAGGAACTCGTCGTTCGTCTTGGTCCGGCCCATGCGGTTGGTGAGGAGTTCCATCGCCTCGACGGGATTCATGTCGTTGAGGACGCGGCGGAGGACCCAGACGCGGCGGAGGTCCTCCTCGCTCATCAGGAGTTCCTCGCGGCGAGTGCCGGACTTGTTGACGTCGATCGCCGGCCAGACCCGTTTCTCGACCATGCGGCGGTCGAGGTGGAGTTCCGTGTTGCCGGTCCCCTTGAACTCCTCGAAGATCACCTCGTCCATCTTGCTCCCGGTGTCGACCAGGGCGGTCGCGATGATGGTCAGACTGCCTCCCTCCTCGACGCAGCGGGCGGCCCCGAAGAACCGCTTGGGGTGCTGCAGGGCGTTCGCGTCGACGCCGCCGGAGAGAATCTTGCCGGAGTGCGGAATCTCGCTGTTCCAGGCCCGGGCGAGGCGGGTGATCGAGTCGAGGAAGATGACGACGTCGTGCCCGTACTCGACGAGCCGCTTCGCCTTCTCGATGACCATCTCCGAGACCTGAATGTGCCGGCTGCTGGGTTCGTCGAACGTGCTGCTGACGACCTCGCAGTTCGGCCCCTTCACCTGCCGCTCCATCTCGGTGACCTCTTCGGGCCGTTCGTCGATGAGCAGCATGATGACGTAGGCGTCCGGATGGTTCTCCAGGACGGCCTTGGCGAGCTTCTGCAGCAGGATGGTCTTGCCGGCCCGCGGCGGGGAGACGATGAGGCCTCGCTGTCCCATGCCGATCGGGGCGACCAGGTCGACGACGCGCGTCGAGAGTTCCTTCGGACCGGTCGGCAGTTCCAGCTTGCGGTTCGGGTGCAGCGGCGTGAGGTCGTCGAAGAAGACCTTCTCGTGCTGCAGGTTCGGGTCCTGCCCGCCGATCGCCTCGACACGCAGCAGGGCGAAGTACCGCTCGTTCTCCTTCGGCGGGCGAATCTGCCCGGCGACGGTCGCCCCGGTCCGCAGGCCGAACCGCCGAATCTGGCTGGGGCTGACGTAGATGTCGTCCGGGCAGGGGAGGTAGTGGTAGTCCGGGCTGCGGAGGAAGCCGAAGCCGTCCGGCAGGATCTCGAGCGTCCCCTCGCCGAACATCAGTCCGTTGTTGGTGGTCCGCTCCTTCAGGATCTTGAAGATGAGATCCTGCTTCTTGAGCCCGTTGTACTCGGTGATCTGCTCCTCGCGGGCGAGGGCGAGCAGCTCCCGCATCGTCAGTCGCTGCAGCTCGGCGATGTGGATGTCACCCTGCTTGACCGCCTCGTAGCGTTCGTCGGCCGCACCGTCGGCGTCCGGTTCGACGACGTCGTCGGGGGTCTCGGGCGCCGTGGCGGTCGAGGTCTTCGTGCGGGATTCGGTCGATCGTGTGCGAGCGGACTTGGCCATCGTGAGCCTCGTGGCGAGTCGGAGAGTTCCGAGTGGAGGGTGGGAGACGTTGGGGCCGTCTGAGGACCCGGTCTTGGGGAAATTGGGACTTGGTGTTGGAGATGAACGGCGGCCGGGCCGCCGGGAGTCGGTTTCGGAGACGTCAGCTCGGGCCGGAGACGCACGCGAGTCGTTCGTCGACGAGTTGCAGGAATCGTTCGGCGACGGCCTCGAGTGGGCCGTCGTTGTCCAGGACGAGGTCGGCCCGGCGACGCTTCTCGTCGACGGGCATCTGGGCCGCCTCGCGGCGGTCGAGTTCGGCCTCCGTCCACCCGCGCCCCTCGACGACGTGCCGCACTCGGCGAGCACGGGGCGTGTCGACGAAGACCAGCAGGTCGCACCGTTCGGCCCAACCGGCCTCGAGCATCAGGGCGGCGTCGAGCAGGACGAACTCCGGCGGCTCGGAAGAACGGACGGCCTCGCCGATGCGACGTTCCACCTCGCGTCCGATCCGTGGATGGAGAATCCGTTCCAAGTCGGCTTTCGCACCGGGGTCGTCGGATCCGAACACCAGTTGGGCGAGCGCGGGTCGTCGAATCGAACCGTCCTCGGCGAGAACGTCCGATCCGAATCGGTCGACGACGAGTGCCCGAACCTCCGGGGCGTCCAGCAGTTCGTGGCCGATCCGGTCCGCGTCGACGACGAGCGCACGGCGATCTGCCGCGGCGGCGCGGGCCACGGAGCTCTTCCCGGCACCGACTCCACCGAGGAGCCCGATGACGGGTACGCTGACGTCCGAGGTGTTCACGGAGGAACTCGAGACTTCGTTCAGATTGGAGGGGTGGGAACCCGCAATCCGTTGCCCCACCGTCGTGTGCGATCCGTTCGCACGGGAGATGAGAGGAATCGGTGGCGTGCAGGCTCATGGTGTCGCACGCGATTTCGACTGTCAACGAAAAACGCTGTACGAACCGGGACTTCCGCGTTCGCCCCGGCCCGACGACTTGACCGGAAATCCCCTGCCCCGCGTGGCCCGACGGACTCCACCAGTCGTTGGGGCGGCCGGACGCCGGCGGCCGATGAAGGTGGGGGCGGATGACATCGACCGCGGAGCCCCGCCCGGATGGAGGAATGGTGCCGGTTCCTCCGGTTCGTCCACTCTCGCTCGGCACTCCGATTCGATCGTTCGCCCTCGACGACATGGTGCCTGCCGGCAGCACCGGCGAGATGCTTCTTGACACTCCTTGGCCCCCCTGTAGACTCGGACGGTAGTGTGACTTAGGAAAAACGTGGCGGGGCGGATCGTCTTCCGCCTCCCGCAACTCGGTCACGCGGGCCACTGCCGACCAAGTCCGTTCCGCAGCGGTCCTGCGTGCCCTTCCGGCTCCGGGTCGCTCGGCCCCTCACCCGCAGTGGGCCTCGTTCCCATCCAGGAGAGAGAAATGGCGTCGAAGAGTTCCGTCGGAGCCGTCCACTTCACCCTGATGTTCTTCGTCATCACCACGCTGGGGTTCGGCGTCGCCTGGTACATGGCGTACGGCGAGTGGCGTGACGCCGTGAAGACCGAGGCGAAGGCCAAGCAGGACCTGGAGGCGAAGGAGAAGCAGGCCCGGCAGTACTTCGACGAGATCGACAAGCTGAAGAAGCTGATCGGTCACGAGATGAACGAGATCGGCGAGCCGGGAGCCGCGAACCCGGACCAGACGACCGTCATCGGCAACATCGAGGCCGATCTGCGGAACGTCGGCGGACCGGACATGGGCAGCACCTACGCGGCCGTCGTCCGGGCCCTTCGCAAGCGGATCGACGACCTCGAGGCCGACCTCGTCCAGTCGAACGACAACGTCACCCGGCTGCAGCAGGAGATCCTCGCCACGCTGCAGGACAAGTACTCTCAGCCGGTCTCCGTCGCCAAGGCGGACACGCAGCGGGCCAACCAGGCCAAGAACGACGCCGTCACCGACTTCGACGAGAAGATCAAGGCGAGCCAGCAGCTCGTCGCCCAGTACGCGGCCGAGGTCAACGAACTGCGGGTGCAGAACGACAACCTGCTGCAGGACTTCGAGGACCAGCGGAAGGAGCTGCTCCGTGAACTGGACCTCCTGCGGCAGATCAACAACAGGGTGACCGGCGAGCTCGAGAAGCGGACGAATCCCTCGTTCGAGACGCCGGACGGCTTCATCCGCAAGGTCGACCACACGACCGGCCTCGTCTGGATCAACCTCGGCAGCGGCGACGACCTCGCGCCGCGGACCAGCTTCAGCGTCTACAAGCAGGCCCACCACGGCGTCGGCCGGGGCGAGCAGGACATCAAGGGGGCCATCGAAGTGACCCGCATCATCGGCGAGCACCTCGCCGAGGCACGCATCCTCGAAGAGGACTACTCGCAGCCGATGACGGACGGCGATCCGGTCTACACGCCCGTTTGGAGTCCCGGCCGCAAGCACCGTTTCGCTGTCGTCGGATTGATCTACTTCAACGGAATGAACGACCTACGCCGACTCCGCGAGGCGGAAGCCTCGATCGCCGCGGCGAAGGACGAAGTCCGCACGCTCGAACAGAAGATCCGGCTGGCCAGTGACGCCTTTTCACGGGAGCTGCTTGGCTCGAAGGTCTCTGCTCTGCAGCAACAGATTAGTGACCGCCAGGATGAGATTGCCGACATTCGTCGACGGGCGCAGCTGGGGAATGACAGCGACCGTGACCAGTTCCGCGAGATCGTCGAGGCAGCCGGCGGCACCCTCGACGTCGAGGTCGACGACGACGGACGCATCAGCGGCGACGGGCTCACCGTGCACCACAAGTTCCTCGTCATCGGCGACATTCCCGACTCCACGCTCGAGATCGATCCCGACAAGCAGGAAAAGGCCCGCCGTATCAGCGAGGCTCACACGGAGCTGACCAACCAGGCCCGCCTCCTCGGTGTTCGCGTCGTCAGCCTCGACCTGTTCCTCGAATGGTCCGGCTACCGCCCGCAGCGGCGTCTCTTCCGGCCGGGCGAGGGAGGCTACAACATCCGCGGCGGAGCCCGCGGCACGGGCGTCAACGAGACCCCCTACAACTTCGAGGCGGCCGGCCAGACCTCCAAGCTCTACGAGAGCGGCCGCAAGTCCAAGTCGCAGGACACCTCCAGCGGCCAGACCGCCAAGGTCTTCGGCGGACGCTGAGAACCGACGAACGTCGACGATCGAAGACGACGGCCACCCGGCCGCGCCGGGTGGCCGTTCTTCGTTCGCGGGCCGCTACGTCTCCTCCAGCGCGGCCACCACGTCGATCATCGCCTGTTTGCCGTCGGCGAACAGCATCCGCGAGTTCTCCAGAGCGAACAGCGGATTCGGGATGCCGGCGAATCCGGGGCTGAGCGACCGCTTCACGACGACCACGCGACGGGCCTTGTCCACGTCGATGATCGGCATGCCGGCGATCGGGCTGTTCGGGTCGGTCCGGGCCAGCGGGTTCACCACGTCGTTCGCCCCCAGCACGATCGCCACGTCGACCTGCTCCATCGACGGGTTGACCGACTCCATCTCCCGCAGCCGTTCGTACTCGATGTCCGCTTCCGCCAGCAGCACGTTCATGTGCCCCGGCATGCGGCCCGCCACGGGATGAATGCCGAACTCGACCGTCACCCCCTTCTCCACGAGCAGGTTCGTCAGGTCCCGGACGGCGTGCTGGGCCTGCGCGACCGCCATGCCGTAGCCCGGCACGATGACGACCCGCTCGGCGTAGGCCGTCATGAGCGCCACGTCCTCCGGCGTCGTCGTCTTCACGTTCGCGTACACCTCCTCGTCGGAGAAGGCACTCGACCCGGCCTGCAGCGTGCCGAACAGCACGGCCGGCAGCGACCGGTTCATCGCGTCGCACATGATCTTCGTCAGGATCAGTCCGGACGCTCCCACGAGCGAGCCGGAGACGATGAGAACCGTGTTGTCCAGCACGAACCCGGTGGCCGACGCGGCGAGGCCGGAGTACGAGTTCAGCAGGGCGATCACCACCGGCATGTCGGCCCCGCCGATCGAGACGACGAGGAACACCCCGAGCGCGAGGGCGACGGTCGCCATCGACCAGTACCACAGGCTCCCGTGGGCGACGTCCGTGACGAGCCCGACGCACAGCCCGACCGCGGCGACGAACAGCCCGGCATTGAGAGCCTGCTGGCCGGGGAAGCGGACGTTCTTGAGGAACTTCCACTCCTGCAGCTTGCCGAACGCGACCAGGCTGCCCGACAGCGTGACGCCGCCGATGAGCCCCGACGCGGCCGTCGCGACGAGCCCCTGCACGCCGAGACTCGCCCCCTCCTGGATGAGGTACGCTCCCGCCACGAACAGCGACGCCCCGCCGCCGAACCCGTTGAACAACGCGACGAGCTCCGGCATCGAGTCGGTCGTGAACCAGAGCGCGAGCCCCACGCCGATCGCCGCGCCGACGACGAGGCCCGTCAACACCCACGGCAGCTCGACCCCCTGGGCGATCACGGTCGCGACCGCGGCGATCAGCATCGCCAGCGCGCCGAGCAGGTTCCCCCGCACGGCCGTCCGCGGCGACGTGAGCCCCTTCAGCCCGACGATGAACAGGGCCGCCGCGACGAGGTAGACGATGTTGAGCGTGTCGTTCGACATGGCGGGAGCGTCGAGAGTCCGGCGTCGAGAGTCAAGCGACAGGAACGGCCCGGGACGTGATGTCCGTCTCGCTCTCGACCCGGCGCGTCACTGGTCGAACAGCGCGTCCACGAAGCCGTCGGGGTCGAACAGCTGGAGGTCGTCGATCTGCTCGCCGACGCCGACGTACTTGACCGGGATGCCCATCGACTGCCGGATGGCGACGACAACGCCCCCCTTGGCGGTCCCGTCGAGCTTGGCGAGGACGATGCCCGTGCACTGGGCCGCCTCGGAGAAGCTCTCGGCCTGCCGCACGCCGTTCTGGCCGGTCGTCGCGTCGAGGACCAGCAGCACCTCGTGCGGGGCCCCCTCGATCCGCTTCCCGATGACCCGGTGAATCTTGCCGAGTTCCTCCATCAGGTTCTTGTGGGTCTGCAGCCGGCCGGCCGTGTCGACGATGACGACGTCCGCCCCGATCTCGGCGGCCCGGTCGCAGCCGGCGTAGGCGACGCTCGCGGGGTCGGTCCCGCTCTCCTTGCGGACGATCTCGCAGCCGAGCCGCCCGGCCCACATGGCGAGTTGCTCCACGGCGGCCGCCCGGAACGTGTCCCCCGCCGCCAGCACGACGGTCTTCCCCTGCTTGATCAGGAAGTTGGCGAGCTTGGCGATCGAAGTCGTCTTGCCGACGCCGTTCACCCCCGTCACCAGGATCACCGTCGGCTTCGTCTCGGCGAGGTTCAGCGGCGAGAGCGGGTTCTCGACGTCGTACCGCACGTCGTCCTCGCCACGGAGCAGATCGACCAGTTCGGTCTTCACCGTCCCCCAGATCTCGTCGATGACGATCGTCCGACCGAGGTGCTTCTCGCGTAGCTGCGTCACGATCCGGTCGGTCGCCGCCACGCCCATGTCGGTCTTCAGCAGCCGCGCCTCGAAGTCCTCGAGTTTCTCCTCGTCGAGAATCTCGCCGGACTTGAAGAGGTCGCGGACGTCGGTCCGCAGCACCTCGGTCGTCTTCTTGACGGCCGATTTCAGCTTGTCCCAGAGGCCCATGAGCGTTCGCCGTAGCCGTTCCATTCGGTGATTCGTCGGTCGGCGCGGATCGTACCTCGTGCCGAGCAGACGGTGAACCGTTCCCGGAGGGCTGCTAGAATCGATGGCGAGTTGGTCGATTCTCGCGAGAGTGCCCATGTCGCTTCGGATCCTGCTGCTGCTCCTCCTCGGGTCGACCGTCGCCGACGCCAACGCCGCCGAGCCCGTCGAGCGAGCCCGCCGCCCGGTCGACGTCGTCCGCATCGACGACACGTTCTTCGTGCTGAACCGGACCGGGTCGATCTCCGTCCTCCGCGACGGGGCCGTGGTCGAGGAAATCGAGGTCGGCGGCCGGCTGACCGACGTGGTCGCCCTCGCCGATCCCCAGAGGCTGCTCGTCGTCGACGGGTCGCGTCACCAACTCGTCGAACTGACCGAGTCGGACGGCGACTGGTCGGTCACCGGCCGACACGACGTGGCCAGGCATCCGCGGTCCGTCGCCGTCGACGGTGAGAAGGTCGCCGTCTCGTCCTACTGGTCCCGCCGTCTCACGCTGCTCGACCTCGGCGATCCGAAGTCCGTGGAGACCGTCGATCTTCCGTTCCTCGGCGGCCGGGTCGCAACGACGCCCACCGGGTTCGTCGTCGCCGCAGCGGGCACCGGGCGGCTCGGCGTCGTCGCCGGCAGCCCGCCGAGACTCGTCCGCACGATCGACCTCCCCGGCCACAACGTCGGCGGGCTGTTCTACGACACGAAACGAAACGAACTGCTCGTCACCCAGCAGGTGCTGAAGGGGGAGACCTCGACGACGTATGAGAACGTCTTCTGGGGCGGGGTGCTCAAGAACGTGCTGCAGACGATCCCGCTCGACCTGCTCGCCGGCAAGCCATCGACCGACGCCCCGCCGCGGATCGACTTCCTCGGCTTCCCCAGCGACGCCGCGGGCGACCCGGCCGACGTGCTCGTCACCCCGTCGGGCCGCACGCTCGTCTCGATCGCCGGGACCGACACGCTGCACTTCCGCGACGGGCCGAAGTCGGCGTTCGAGTCGTTCACCACCGGTCGCCGCCCCGCGGGCATCGGCATCTCCGCGGACGAACGGACCGCGTACGTCTGCAACACGTTCGACGACTCGCTGACGGTGCTGGACCTCGGAAAGCTCGAACAGGCTGGTTCGATCTCGCTTGGGCCGTCGCCGGAGCCGTCTCTCGTCGAACGGGGCGAGTCGCTGTTCCACGACGCCCGCGTCTCGCTCGACGGATGGTACAGCTGCCACAGCTGTCACACGAACGGACACACCAGCGGCCAGCACGTCGACAACCTGGGCGACGGCTACTTCGGCGACCCGAAGCTCACCCCCACGCTGCTCGGCGTGCACGACACGCAGCCCTGGGCCTGGAACGGCTCGTCGAAGACGCTGGAGCAGCAGGTGAAGAAGTCGATCCTGAAGACGATGCGGGGCGACGCCGCCCGCGAGGAGGACGTCGCCGCCATCGTCGCCTACATGCAGTCGCTCACCCCACCACCGTCGCTCGCCGAGGCCCGCGGTGACGCCGACCGGGCCGCCGCAGCCCGCGGCCGCCACGTCTTCGAGACCCGTGGCTGCGTCGAGTGTCACGCCGGCGAACGGCTCACGACGCCGACGCTCCACGACGTCGGCCTCACCGACGAGAGCGGCACGACCGAGTTCAACCCCCCCTCCCTCCGCGGCGTCAGCCAACGGGACCGCTTCCTCCACGACGGCCGCGCGAAGTCGCTACGCGAGGTCTTCGAGAAGCACGGCCACCCGAACGACACGAAGCTCCCGGCCCGCGAACTGGAGGACCTGCTGGAGTATCTGCAGGGACGCTAGCGCCCCTCGCGGTCCCTCGACGCCCGCGTCATGGCGTCACAGTTCGAACCGTGGCCCCGTCGTCTGGAACGCGGCTACGGCAGCTTGAAGTAGGACTTCACGCCGGACAACAGGTTGGCCATCGCGACCGAGGCGAGGATCAGGCCCATCACCCGGCTGATAACGCTGGCCCCGCTCTTGCCAATCCGGTCGTTGATCCAGCCGGACACCAGCATGAGCAAGTAGGCGATCACCAGGACGGCGAGCAGCACGAAGTAAGTCTGTGCCTGCTCCCACGGGCTGAACCGCGAGTTCTCGGTCAGCAGGACGGCGGCCAGCATGGCGCCCGGACTCGCGATGGACGGAACGGCCAACGGGTAGATCGCCGTCTCGTGATGGTCCTCCGCCAGCCGGAGCTCCTCGTCCGGCTTGCTCTCGCCGAAGATCATCGTCAGCGCGAACAGGAACAGCACAATGCCGCCAGCGATCTGGAACGCCGAGAGCGGGATCGACATGGCGGTCAGGATCAGTTCGCCCGCCACCACGAAGAACAGCAGGATGCCGGCGGCCGCCAACGTGGCCGACAACGCGATCCGCCCCTTCGCCGCCCGGTCGAAGTGACTCGTGACCGCGATGAAGACGGGCACGGTCCCGATCGGGTCGATCACCGAGAAGAACGTGATGAAGGTGGCCGTCACGTCGATCATGTCGGTGCGGTCGCGATCCGTGGGTCGTGCGGTGGCAGGCAGCGAGAGGGTCGGCAGTTCGTGCCCGTGGTCACCGGAGCTTGTCCGCGAACAACGTCCGCAGCTTCTCCAGCTTCGGACCGACGACCGCGTTGCAGTACGGGTTGGCCGGGTTCTTGGCGAAGAAGTCGTGGTGGTAGGTCTCGGCGGGGTAGAAGGTGTCGGCCGGGGTGACCTCGGTGACGATCGGGGCCGGGAAGACGTCGGAGGCGTCGAGGCGGCGGATGGCATCCTCGGCCTGCTCGCGCTGCTCGTCGTCGTGGTAGAAGACCGCCGAACGGTACTGGGGACCGACGTCGTTTCCCTGGCGGTCCTTCGTGGTGGGGTCGTGGGTCCGGAAGAAGATCTCGAGCAGGTCGGCGTAGTCGACCGTCTCGGGGTCGTAGGCGACGTCGATCACCTCGGCGTGGCCGGTGTTCTTCGCGCAGACCTGCTCGTAGGTCGGGTTTTCCAGGTGGCCTCCGGTGTAGCCGGGCACGATCTTGTCGACACCCGCGACGCGGGCGAAGACGGCCTCAGTGCACCAGAAGCAGCCGCCGCCGAACGTGGCGTGTTTCATCGATTCCTCCGTCCAGTCGGAAAGTTCCGGGAACGGAACTCCAACTCAGGGGTTCCAAGGGGGCGAGCGGGGCACGAATGCGAATTCCGGACGGCTCGGGGTCCGTGCGACCGCGTTCCCGTTGTATCATCGTTCGAGTGTACGAAACTTCCAGAGTGGAACCGCCCTTCTCACCAGCAGGGCCGGGGTGAGACGAGATGTCCAAACTGCGAATCCGACGCGGCGACAAGGTTCTCGGCAGCACCGACGCCGACGGGCTCGCCGAGTGGCTCGAGAGCGGGCTGATCTCCGAGTACGACCTCGTGGCGGTCGGGGACGGTGAGGACTGGCAGTTGATCCGGGACTTCGTCGCCTCCCAACCGCAGGACGGCACCGACGCGTCGGCCGCGGCCACCGAGACGGTCGCGGACCAAGACGACCTCCCCATTGCCGTCGAGTCGCCTTCCGAACCGGCCCCGGCGAGCACCGAGGAGTCGGACTCGTCGTACCGGCCGATCTGGGACGTCGACGAGGAAGAGCCCGAGGAGGAGGAACCGGTCGAGGAGATTCGGATTCCCAAGCCGCCCTCGTCGGCGACCGTCCCCACGCCCGATCCGGTCGCGCAGCCGCGGCAGCCGAAGCGGCCGAGTGGTACTCGCTCGAGCGGTTCCGTCCCGGTCCCCCCCTCCGGCGAGCTCGAGGCGGCCGACACGGCCGGCATCGAGGAGAGCGACATCGAGGCGGCGTTCCGGAAGTTGCTGAAGTGGGAGGCCGAGGCCCCCGCCGTGGCGGACCCGGCGGCCCGCTCCGATCCGCGTGTCGCGGCCCGAAAGTCCGCTCGGCGGTCCGACGAGTCCGGCGAGCACAAGCGGAGCGGCAAGAAGAAGAAACGCCGCCGCGAGGGACCGCCGTCCGACCCGGAGCAGCCGCGCCGACGACAGCGCCGACGGTCGTAGTCCTTGGTGCGGCGAACGTCCGCGGTGCTGCGGCTGGCTTTCGACGACCTCCGAGCCGCGTTACGATTCACGGTCCGACGTGAATCGACACCGCTCAGAATCCGGACCCGTGACCATGACTCGCCGACTCGCCCTGCTGCTCGTTCCCCTGCTCCTGGTCGGCTGCGGTGGCAGCTCGGACGGCGGCGGCGGCACCGGTTCCGGTGAAGGTGGCGGCAACGGCGAGAAGAAGTCGTACCGCATCGCCGTCATCCCCAAGGGAACGTCGCACGACTTCTGGCTGTCGGTGCAGTACGGGGCCGAGAAGGCCGCCAAGGAACTCAGCGTCGACGGCCGCACGATCGAGATCGAGTGGCAGGGGACCGACGACGAGACGAAGAAGGCCGAGCAGATTCAACTGGTCGACACGTTCATCGGGGCCGGCATCGACGGCATCTGCCTCGCCCCGATCGACAGCGAGGCGCTCGTCCCACCGGTCGAGCGGGCGGACGGTCGGGGCATCCCGGTCGTCGTCTTCGACAGCGGCCTGCAGGACGACTCGACCATCGTCAGCTACGTCGCGACGGACAACGAGAAGGGGGGCGAGCTCGCCGGCAACCACCTCGCCAAGGTCGTCGGCAAGGGGGGGGACGTGATCCTGCTCCGCTACCAGGCCGGCAGCCAGAGCACCGAGCAACGCGAGGACCACTTCATGCAGGCGATCGCGAACCCCGAGTACGACATCCGGATTCTCTCCGAGAACCAGCGCGTCAACTCGGACGCCTCGGAGGCCCTCAAGATCAGCGAGTCCCTGCTCCGCGAGCACACCGAGGTCGACGGCGTCTTCACCGTCTGTGAGCCGAACAACAAGGGCATGCTCCAGGCCCTCGAGAACGAGGGGAAGGCCGGGAAGGTCAAGTTCGTCGCCTTCGACTCCGGCCCGCGGATGATCGAGGGGCTCAAGAACGGCTCCGTGCACGGCGTCGTCCTGCAGGACCCGGTCAACATGGGCTACCTCGCCGTGAAGACGATGGTCGCCCACCTCGACGGCGAGACGGTCGAGAAGAAGATCGACACCGGCGTTCACCTCGCCACGCCCGAGAACATGGAGGACGAGAAGATCGCGTCCCTCCTCACGCCGAAGCGGGCCGGGCACGACGAGGTCGAGTGACGTCCCCGACCGGCTCACGGTGCACGAGAGGAGACGAGTCGCGTGGTCAGTGAACCCGCCCCCTCCCAGGCGGCCGTCGATCTCCTCGGCAAGGTCGTCGGCCCGTTCCTCGGTCTGATCGTCGTGTTCGCGATCTTCTGGGGGGCGGACACGGTCAAGGCCCGGCAGACCGGCCGCGAGGCAAGGTTCGCCACTCCGGCGACGGTGCAGAAGGTGCTGAAGGACGCGTCGCTCGTCGGCGTCGCCGCGCTCGGGATGACGCTGATCATCATCGCCGGCGGCATCGACCTCTCCGCCGGGGCCGCGACAGCCCTCTCGGCCACGGTCACCGCGTACGCCTTCTTCCACGGCTTCTCGCCCGGCTTCAGCATCCTGCTCGGCCTGCTGACGGGCGTGACGTGCGGCCTGTTGAACGGAGCCGTGATCAGCACGTTCGGCGTCGTCCCGTTCATCGCGACGCTGGGCACCATGACGGCCTTCAACGGGCTGGGCCTGATCCTGGGCGGCAACTCGTCGATCAAGGTTCAGGGAAAGCGGTACGTCGCCAGCTTCACCGGCGAGTTCCTGTTGAACGAGCAGGGCGAGGCGATCGCCTCCGTCGTCGAGTTGGAGCGGGTCTACATCGTCCCCCGCTGGATCGTGAACCTGCAGGTCCCCTACCCGATCCCGAGTTGGCTGCAGGTCAGCTCGGGCGTGTGGCTGATGATCGTGCTGGCGATCGCGGTCTGGGCGCTCCTGCGGTTCACCGTGTTCGGCAGGCACCTCGTCGCCGTCGGGGCGAACGAGCAGGCCGCCCGACTGTGCGGCATCAGCATTCTGTGGACCCGCATCGCCGTCTACTCGCTGGCCGGGCTGTTCGTCGGCGTGGCCGGGCTGTTCCAGTTCGCGGAACTCGGCGGCGAGGGGAACCCGAA